>JALUVJ010000174.1 GCA_027020665.1 Nitrospira sp. | reverse complement strand
ATGCCGACAGAGTACGGGCTGTTTAAAGCCATTGCCTTTCAGAACGAAGTGGATCACGAATGTCACATCGCATTGGTGAAAGGGATGATTAAACCCGATGAGCCTACTTTGGTGCGTGTGCATTCGGGCTGTGTCACCGGTGATATTTTTCGTTCAAATCGCTGCGACTGCGGCGAGCAACTTCACGCTGCGATGCGACAGATTGAAAAAGAAGCATCCGGCGTCTTGCTTTATCTTAATCAGGAAGGCCGGGGGATTGGGCTCATTAACAAATTGAAAGCCTATGCCTTACAGGACAAAGGACGGGACACCGTGCAGGCCAATTTGGAATTGGGTTTTAAGGACGATTTGAGAGATTACGGTATCGGGGCGCAAATTCTCGTGGGACTGGGGCTTCGTAAAATCCGTTTGCTGACAAATAATCCCAGAAAGATCGTTGGGCTTGACGGTTACGGTTTGCAAGTGGTTGAGCGGGTTCCGATTGAGTCCGACCCGCATGAAAAGAATGTAGACTATCTGCGCACAAAAAAGACAAAACTCGGCCACATGCTCAATCGTGTGTAGGATGCTTGTGACTTTACGGGCGGGGAGAAAATGAATGGACATTCAACGATGGGAAGGCGGCATGGATGCAAGGGGTTTGCGTTTCGGTATTGTCGTCAGCCGTTTTAATCAAGCCGTTACGGATGCGCTTTTAGCGGGAGCCTTGAAGGTGTTGAAACAGAAGGGTGCGGAAGACGACGACATTGATATTGCTACCGTGCCCGGCGCATTTGAAATACCCGGTGTGGCCAATCAGATGGGGCAATTGGATCGTTTTGAAGCCCTCATCTGTCTGGGCGCGGTCATTCAAGGTGAAACTCCGCATTTTGATTATATCTGCGCGGAAGTAAGCCGGGGCATCGGCCAATTGCCCATTGAACTGGGCATTCCCGTTATTTTCGGTATCTTGACCACATCCACCGTGGAGCAAGCCATTGCCCGCGCAGGGGATCAAAACAATAAAGGTGCGGAAGCTGCAATGGCCGCCATTGAAATGGCGCACTTGTATCAAAGACTCACTTGAACAAGCCGATTCCTTTAAGGACAAGCATGATATGGGCTTTAGAAGAACCGCAAGGGAATGTGCCTTGCAAATGCTGTTTCAGTTAGAATTTCAGAAAACACGGAAAGAAGTGCCTTCGCTCAACGCCGCCGTTGCAAAAAAAATGGTGCCCGCCGTCAAGGTTTTTGCGGATCAATTGTTTCAGGGTGTTACAGCGCATCAGGAAGAAATTGACCGCATCATCAAACGCTACACGCAAAACTGGTCAACGGGGCGCATGGCGATTGTTGATCGCAATATTCTGCGTTTTTCCATCTACGAAATACTTTATCTCTCGGATATTCCTTCAAAAGTGACCATCAATGAAGCCATTGAAATTGCAAAAAACTACGGCAATGAAAATTCCGGCGCATTTATCAACGGCATCCTCGACCGGATTCAAGTTGATTTTCCCAAGACGGCTTCAAACGAAACGGCGCGGGAGACGGCCTGAGCGTGCGGCTTGAAGTTTACTCAGGGTGCCTGAGCCGGCTGCGCACGGAAATTCTCGCACTGGCCTGTTTTAAAGACATTCGGCCCTTGCGTGGTTTGGCGGGAGAAGTCGATTGGTACTATAGCGGGATTATTTCCCGCATGATGATGCACAAGCGGTTCACTGGTTTTCATGGTGAAACCTTACTCACTCCAACCGAAGGCAAGCTCCGTATTTCAAAAGTAATGATGATCGGCCTCGGGCCTTCCTCCTCATATGATGCTCTACAATTTGAAAACGCGGTTGTAAAGTTGGTTAAGCGCATTGCAGGCTTGCAAGTGCGTGATTGCGCCGTTGCCACAGACTCATTTTGCGGGGAAGCCCTTGAGATTTCATGGGTGGCCGCTTCATTTTTAAAGGCTTGGCACGAAAATCCCTCCGCACCGGCTTTAAATCTGGTGATCAATGATCTTGAGCAGGCCAAGGCCTTTCAACGCAAGATTAAGGGCGGTGCGGTTTATTCCGACACTCCGGAATCTGCGGCAAGTGAACATAGGAAGCCCTGATGAAGTCCGGTTGAATTTTCTTAAGGATGATGAATGATTGAACGGTATGCCCGGCCTGAAATGACGGCCGTTTGGACACAGCAGAAAAAGTACGAAACCTGGTTGAAAGTGGAGATTGCCGCTTGTGAAGCCCTTGTTAAAGACGGAAAAATTCCTCAGGTTGCCGTAGATGAAATCCGCGAAAAAGCCGAAATTGACGTGGATCGCATCGACGCGCTCGAAGCCGTTGTCAAACACGATGTTATCGCCTTTCTGAGCGCAGTGACTGAAAAAGTCGGGGAGGCCGGACGCTTCATTCACATGGGCATGACCTCTTCCGATGTGCTTGATACTGCGCTCGCGCTTTTAATGCGTGAAGCGGCCGACATCCTTATAGCTGATCTGGAGGCCTTGCTCGAAGCCCTCAAAATACAAGCGTTCAAACATAAAAAAACTTTGATGATCGGACGTTCGCACGGCATCCACGGTGAACCCATTACCTTTGGCCTGAAACTCTGTCATTGGTACGACGAAAGCAAACGCAATCTTGTGCGTTTACAGGAAGCAAAAAGAATGATTTCGGTTGGCAAAATTTCCGGGGCAATGGGGACCAATGCCCATATTTCTCCTGAAATCGAAACCGCCGTCTGTGCGCAATTGGGGCTCACACCCGAGCCCGTTTCCACGCAGATCGTGCATCGCGACCGTCATGCGCAGTTTATGCAGACGCTTGCTCTCATTGCAGCAAGTTTAGAGCGTTTTTCCGTCGAAATCCGACACCTTCAGCGCACAGAAGTGGGTGAAGCCGAAGAGCCTTTTACCGTGGGGCAAAAGGGTTCTTCCGCCATGCCGCACAAACGCAATCCGGTCAGCACTGAAAATATTTCAGGGCTGTCTCGCGTCATTCGCGCCAATGCGGGCGCTGCGCTTGAAAACATTCCCCTCTGGCATGAGCGCGATATCAGCCATTCATCGGTTGAGCGCATTATTTTGCCCGACAGCACCATCTTGCTCGACTACATGCTGGCCCGATTTACAAAGATGATCAGCCGCATCGTGGTATATCCCGAACGCATGCGCAAAAACATGGATCTCAGCGGCGGCACACTCTATTCACAGAAAATCCTGCTGCGTCTCATCGAAAAAGGCATGGAACGCGAGATCGCTTACGCCATTGTGCAGAAGACTGCGATGGAAATTTTTGAGCAGGGCGGATCATTTCAAGAGGCCATCACCGAAAACCCCAAAGTCCTTGCACATTTGGATAAAGATGAAATCGCGGCCTGTTTTGATCCCTGGCAATATCTTCAGCATCTTGATGCCGCTTATCAACGTGTATTTGGAGAGGAATCCTAAAAATGAAAGCAAAAGTTTATACGACGCTCAAATCAAGTATTCTTGATCCTCAAGGGAAAACCGTCGAACGTGCCCTGTCCGTGCTCGGTTTTGATGAGGTCAAAGGCGTGCGTGTCGGAAAATATCTGGAGCTGGATCTTGAGCCGGGGCCGATCGAAGAAGCCGAAAAATCCCTTAAAACCATGTGCGAAAAATTACTCGCAAATACCGTCATGGAAAGTTACCGTTTTGAGATCGACCCTGAAGGCTAAGGGTATTCCCGCCGCCGTTCTTTTATGCGGAGCTTTGGTATTTGTGTCGGCAGCAATTCGATTTTTTAAACAGCATTAATCCGAACGTTGTTCCATTTCTTCTGTTTGCAGGGCCGCAATGGCTTTTTGCAAAAAATCCCGGTGCGCGACATCTTTATCCACAATCTTCCCGTTCCAAACCAGGATATCGAGATCAATCGTCCGGGGTCCGTTTTTGTTTTGAGTCCGAATCCGGCCCAGCGCATCTTCCAGATTTAAAAGCCAGCTCTTGAGTGCCTCCGCACTCAGGTCTGTCTTAAAACGCACGGCGCCATTATGGAAATGGGCCTGATCTTTAAACCCGATCGGTTCGGTTTTGACAAATTCGGAAGTCTCAATTTCCAAAAAACGGGCTTTGATGCGTGCGAGGGCTTTTGGAATATTGGCATCGGGATCGATATTGGAACCCAGTCCCACAATAACGTCGTTTTTCATCGGTTTTATTTTGAGCGTTCGACCGTAATGGATACGGAATCCGTTAAGCGCAGCGCGCCCGGTTTATCTACTTCAACCCATACCTTTTGTGCAATAGGAGACGCTAGCGCAATGTCTGCGATCTCGGAAGCGATGCGCTCAACAAGGTTGAAGTCCTTGTTTTCGATATGTTCCATGATTTTGTTTCGCAGGGATTTGTAATTGATTGTGGCATCAATATCATCCGTTTTTGCCGCTTTTTCACCGTCGAAACTTACACGCAAGTTAATGGTAATTTCCTGCTGTTTTTCTTTCTCCCAGTCATAAATGCCCACGATGGTGCGAAGTCGTAAATTTTTAATACTGACAATCATTGATCCCCTCGCTTAATCAGCATTTCCTGAAGTGCCGTTGTAAGTATTCAGGCGGATTGCGTCGTCCCTACATCAGACGTTGTCCGCCATCAACATAGAGTATTTCACCGTTAACATAATCGGATTGCATGAGATAGTGCAGCGCACTTAAAATGTCATTCACATTGCCCGGCTGTTTCATTGGTGTGTTTTCCGCAACGGCATTTAAATAATGGCGGTCCGCATCTGCCGGCGGCAAAATAGGCCCGGGACAAATGCCGTTCACGCGAATGTTCGGCGCCAAAGTTTTGGCGAGCATCAGGGTCAGCTCTTTCAAACTTTTTTTACTGAGTGTGTAAACAAAGGCCTCTTGTCCGTAGCGATCCGCCCCGGAATCCAAGATGTTGATAATGGCCCCTTTTGCGCCGGTAAGGGCATAGGCTTGCGATAAAAAAAAAGGCGCCCGGACATGTACATCGAAGTAGTCGTTAAAGGTTTTTTGTCCGGAATCCTCAAAGGGTATCTTTTCAAAGATCGAGGCATTGTTGATTAAAAGCGAAATTGCGCCGAGCGTTTTAGTCACTGTGTCAATGCACTGTGGATAAAATTCCGGATCTTTGAGATCCCCCCGCACACAGAAACAGCGCCGTCCGATACGCTCAATCTCTGTCCGCACCTCATGCGCCGCCGACTTGGAGCTGCGATAATGCAGCGCAATGTCGTAACCCGCATTCGCCAGCATGCAGGCCATCTCGCGGCCCAGCCTTTTTGCGCCGCCTGTCACAAGGGCGACGGATTTCAAAACAGCCTCCGATGGTTATCGCTCATGTAATCTCGCTCAAAAATTGACTGAGTACCCAACCCTGTTTTTCGTCGGAAGTCAAGACTTCCGTCCAAGCCGCTTGCGTCTGTAAAACGCGCACGTAAGAACCGCGAAGCAGCCGGGATACCAAGGCCGTTTTTGCGGCGGGTTCTGAGCGCATATTCAGGACATCGGCACGCGTTACTTTATAGATTTTTTTAGCCTGTTCCGAAAAAGGACTGCTTAAGATCAAGTCTTTAAAGGGGGATTTCCCTTGCATCGGGTCTTGGGGCTGAACAAAAACCTTTAAAATCAGATCATCTAAAAGCAAGGGATTCAGTAGAAAGGCCGGGGTTTGTTTGCCCGGCTTGCCGGGAAGACGCAGTGTTCTTTCAAAAAAACCGTTTTCCTGCCCCTTAAAAAGCGGATAAAGTTCATCACCGATTTTAAGTTGAATGGACTCAAGATCTCTTGGTGAAAGATTTTGAAGAAAAGTTGCAAAATAAAACCGGTCTCCGCCGGAAAGACGCATTTGGTCAAAATGACGGGATGGAATCGGGATGTTTGCACGCGCATCAAAACGCACTACGGCTTCATCGGGGCCGCGCGCCGATTTTCCGGAAAGTTTGAAAGCGGCCTCAAGTGCTTTTAAATGGTGGGTTTCAATCCCTTCGGCATTTTTCGACAAGTTTTGATTGGCTTTGCTCAATTGCAATTGAAGCTCGGCGATATCCAGGGCCTGTTTGGATATGCGGGCCTTGTGTTCGGCATTTTCTGTTTGCAAGCCTTCGATGAGTGCGATTTCATCACGTGCGGCCTGCTCTTTCATTTTTTCTTTGGCCACAACACCTCCGATGGCGATCGAAAGGCAAATCAAAGAAAACCATCCCCGCGCCGTAATTTTTTTGTACAAAGGCGCATGGGTATCCGTCCATTGGTCTCCGCCAAATGCAAGCGCCGATTCGCCAATTGTCGTACCACTGAAGGCAAGAAATATGGACAACAGGCCGAAAAGCCCGATGAGCATATCGATCCATGTCATGAGAAATACTCCGTCTTTGGGAAGCTTTGATTATTCATATGAATAATTACAGGAAAAACATGATTCAGGGATAGTATCAGGTATTTTATAAATTTCAAGATTTCAATCCTCGGGAGATTGATTTGGGGTTTTGGAAATAAAGAAATCTTCTCACTTTTTAGGGAAGTTCCGATCAAGTCATGAATTGTTTTTTAGGGCTGCAATGTTCTGCTTCTGTGTGCAAATATTTGAAATAACGGCGATTTCCTGAGATTTGCGCCTTGAATTGCCCCATTTTTTCTCCTGAGAAATTCAAGCCAGGCTTAAATCGGAGCTTCCTTTAGAAAAAACCGCTCAGATGGATTGAATTGAAACACCCGTGTCCTGAGGCTGCTCCGTAGAACGGGCTTGGCTTTAAAACCGACTGAAATGTTTTAAGGCCTGATCTTGAATGGATATTTTCGTTCAATCGCCTGCATTGAAAAAAGAGTTTGAATTTTTTCAACCTCACCTGCGAAAGAATACACATAGAGCCAGCCTTTAGAAACGCTGTTTTTTGCAAAGCCTTTTTTGGGGAGTTGTTTTCCGGTTTTATCATAGGCCAGGGTTGTCAGATAGGCCGATTCTTTTCCCTGATAACGGATCTCGACCCAAGTGTTTTCTCCGTTGAAACGCAGTGTGTTTAATCGAGTCTTTAATGCACCGGAAGCCGTGTTCTTTTCTTTTCTCAGTTCCGCGCGTTCAAAGCTTATCCAGGTCAGTTTCAGGGGCAAATTAAAAACAAGTTTTCCGGAAATTTCTTTGATCTCATCCGCATCCGTTCCCCGATTGAGGTAAAGCTTGCCGATATAGGTCAAGGCCTCATCTCCGGCAATATGTTGAATCGATTGTCGGGCCTTCTGCCCTCGATTGTAGACATCGTTTTTTTCGAGATTCCAAACATAATCAATCTCGATGTTTACAGAGATATAATTGTCCAAGTGAATATTGGGCAAAGCATGGACCCGGACCCAGTAATCAAAATAGGGGTGATCTCCGCCCCAAAAGGCGTCCAAACGAATGGCCGCAGGTCCCAGATCCGCGCCCTTGTTTTTTGAAACGCGCAGGGTCTCCGGGAAAGACACCTTGGCGGAAGTTAATTGTTGATCGAGCTGAAGCTGGGTATAGTTTTGCCAAAGCTTTCCGGGTTCTTTAAATAAAACTTCGGCAGAAGTCATTGCGGGCAGGAAGAAGACAAGGCACGCAGTCAGAAATCGCTGATTGAGCATGATATTTTCCTCGAGAAAACAAAGCGGCCAATGCAGGAGGGGAATCGGAAAAAAAGATGCTCCCGATGCAAGCCGAGGGCATCTTAACAAATCATCTTTCGCTTTGACAGGAAATTTATTTACGGCGTTTTCTTGAATTTTGCGGCGGATGTGTTGTGGCCCATTTTAAGGCCCAATCCTGAAGCGCATCTCCGGGAATCGGACGGGAAAGAAAATAACCCTGCACTTCATCACAGCGAGATGCAACAAGACGATTCCAGGTTTCCTGGTTTTCAACGCCTTCTGCAATGACTTTCATGCCGAGATTGTGTGCCAATTCGATAATGGAAACAACAATGACTTCATCATCATTACCGCCTTCGCCCATCATATCGGCAATGAATGACTTGTCGATTTTAACGGCGCTGATCGGCAGTTTTTTTAAATAACTTAGTGAGGAATATCCCGTACCAAAATCATCCAGCGCAAATTTAATGCCCATCTTGCCCAAGTGTGTCACGATTTCCATTGCCCGGATTGGGTCATCCATGATGATGCTTTCCGTAATTTCCAACTCCAGTTTTTCCGGGGCCACACCGGAATGGCCGAGTACGTCCAAAATCTGATCACTCAACTTCGCATCCCGCAGACTGCGCACAGAGAGATTCACCGCAACACAAAGATCGAGTCCGGCTGCTCGCCAAACCCGTTCCTGATGCAAGGCTTCTTTTAAGACCCACAAGGTTAGCGGTTTAATCAAGCCCGTCTGTTCTGCCAGCGGGATAAACAAGTCGGGCGAAACAATGCCGAACTGCGGATGTTTCCAACGCACCAACGCCTCAACACCCGTCACCTGATTTGTTTTCAAATTTACTTTCGGTTGATAAATCAGAAACAAGTGTTCGTTTTGAATGGCATGACGTAAATCACTTTTTAAAACAAGTCCTTTGAGGCTGTGTTTGTCCCGTGCCGAACTGTAAAGCATGATGCTGTTTTCAGCGGATTTCGCCATATACATGGCGATGTCCGCCTTCTGAAGCAGGCTATGCACCTGATCCGCATGATCCGGGAACAAGGTGATCCCGATACTTGCATCGATGTCCAGGGATACGCCTTCAATGACAAAAGAAGGCTCCAAAACTTGCAACACTTTTTCCGCAAATTGCGTGGCGTCTTCCGCCGTGACTTGCCCCAGCAACAATATCGCAAATTCGTCTCCGCCCAAACGGGCAAGCGTATCCGATTTTCTCAGAATGGTCATGATCCGTGAACTGACCTGGCGCAATAAAATATCTCCGAAACGGTGGCCCATGGTGTCGTTCACCTCTTTAAAACGATCCAAATCCATGAGGAGTACAGCAAAAGATTTCATTTCCCGCCGCCCCAAGAGGATCGCCTGTTGCAAACGATCCAGAAGCAATACCCGGTTGGGCAGGTTGGTCAAACCGTCATGCAGCGCCCGGTGACGCAGCAGCGCTGCCTGTTCATGACGTTCTGTCGTATCCCGAAAGCTCCAAACCCGGCCGGCATAGTTTCCATCGATCCACTGCGGATTGGAGTAACGCTCAAAAATTTTACCGTTTTTAAGTTCAAAAACATCATAGGTTACTTCATCGGGCGTTTCGTAAAGCTGGGTGATCTTTGCAAGAAAACGCTCCGGCTCTTTTAATTGATCCAGCACGTGCAGGGTTATTTTTTCATGACCGGATTGGAGCATCGCTTCCGGAATTTCCCACATTTTTATAAAACGCCGGTTAAAGCGCACAATATTTCCGTGATGATCCGATACGAGAATGCCATCCGTCGTAGAGGCCAAGGTTGCATCCAACAAAGCCAAGTTGCGTTTTAAGGCCGCTTCCATGTCTTTATGTTTTTTGTCTTGATTTTTAACGGTATTCAAGGGGTACCGCAACATAAGTTCCGAAACCAATAAGTGCGCCAAAGTGGAAAAACTTGCCCGTTGCTCGGCGTTCATGAGGCGAGGTTGCCGATCCATCACGGAGAGGACGCCGAGCGTGCTTCTTTCTTCCGTCATCAAAGGCAGACCGGCGTAATATCGAATTTCAGGATCTGAAATCACCCACTCTTCAGCCGAAAACCGGCGGTCTGCCAAAGCATTCGGCACTTCAAAAAAGCATTCTTTTTCAAATGGATGCGAACAGAAACCGATGTGGGTAAGAGGTGGATTCAGGCCAATGACCGATTTACGCCAACAACGTTCGGCATCTTTAAAGACGATTTGGGCAATGGGCATCCGGCACACTACCCTTGCCAATCGTGCCGCATCTTCAAAAGAGGCGTCAAAACGCGCATCAAATAGGCGGTCACGCTGAAGGGGCTTGCGGCGTGGGCGTGCGCTTTCATCGATTGAAGAGGGATTTAAAACCATCGCATCCTCTCAAAGAGAACAAACACATTCAAATTAACTGTATCTCTCCCTGAGAAGGCTGTCAATTTTACATAATACCTGAATCAGCACATCTTATTTTTCAGGAAAACAGACAATAAAAAAGGAATTTTAAAAGAAAATGAAGCCTGATTTTTGGGAAGTTCAGATGAAATCCGTTTAATCCCGGCGGCGCTTTTCACCCCGTTCGGCCCGGTTTAAACGGCGTTCGAGACGGTCCCGAGAACGCCGTTCACGCAGATCTGAGCGTTTATGCCTTCTTCGGTTATGCTTGAGTCGATTGCGAATGTCACGCCGTCTTTCATCGGGTAATTTTTCCCACTGTTCACGCAAGGCGCGACGGCGTTCAAGCGGGAGGCTTTTGAAGCGTTCCTCTTGAGAAAGAATCCTGGATCGCTCTTTCTCAGGCAGTTTTCGAAAGAGATCAAAGCTTTGGCGAATTTCGGCCCGTTTTTTTTGAGAAAGTTTTTTCCACCGTTTCAACTGTTTCGCCGCCCGGCGACGTTGTGCCGGGCTCATGCTTTCCCATCGTTTTGCGCCTATTTTCAAGCGTTTTCGGCGAATGGCGGGCAGTTGATCCCAGTCCGATTTAAAAGGTTTCAGAATACGCTGCTCGTTCTCTGTCAAATCAGCCCAGGACATCCCTTTTTCAGCCGAAAAAACAAGGGCAGGCAAGATAAAAAAAACCAGCAAGAGGCAATATGCGACAAAAGTTTTCACTTTTCCCCCTCCCGCATCTTGTTTTCTATTTTTCGGGTTTTTTCTTTCAAAGCCGCATCCTGTCTTTTCCGTTTTTTCCCCGATTTTAAATCCGGTTCTGCAGGTTCTTCTTGTTCATCTCCCTCTTCAGCAAAAACGGCATCGAGCAATGCCGGATCAACCCACTGCCCGTCTTCGGTTTCCCAGCCGCCAAGAAACTCGATCAAGTCCATGTCGGAGGGCCTGATTTCGGCAATTTCCGAGGCCTTGACATCGCTTATGATGATCCACAAGCTCAGGAATCCGACGGCAATCCATTTAGCCCGCCCCTTCTTGTTCTGCCAACCATCCGTAGAATTCAAGATCATCATAAAACTCAATCGGCTCCGAGGATGCAAGCAGCTCGATATCCTCTACGTTAGAAACCAAGGCTTTCGTCCCAGGATCCTTCATCAGGAAAAAAAAGGCAAGCGCGGCGGCACAGGCCACAGCCATTCCCGCTGCGGGCCACTGCCAGGAAACAGCTTTCTTTTGAGATTGAAGCGATTGAATTGCACGATAACGTCCTTCACGCAGCCGGGCACGTGTTTTTGAATCCATCTCCTCTGCATTTTTATCCAGGAGGTATTTTGCTGTTTCCAGGAAAGCCCGGTCTTTTTCTTTTTCTGTCATGGCGTAAAATCCTTTAATCGACTCCGCAGTGCGCGAATCGCGCGGGAGTAATGGGTTTTTACACTGCCTGCGGAGCAAGACATTGCCAGGGCCGTCTCCGCGACCGTGTAGCCTTCATAGGCACGTAAAAAAAAAGCCTGTCGCTGCCGCAGCGGAAGCGCGTGCAGTGCCCGTTCCAATTCTGAAGTCGCATTTTTTGCGGCCACTTCATCGGCAAAATCTCGGATACGCTCATCCCGCACCAAGTCAATGGGGTTTTCATCGCTCTCGGTTTCATCATTTTTTCTCGGAAACCAGGCGCGCCAGCGATTTCGCACCCATGTTCTGCGGTGCCAATCTTTGATGCGATGCTGGAGAATACGGTGAAACAGCGGCCCCCACTCCGAGGGATCTTTCGAGGCATAACGCTGAACCAGTTTGAACATGGCATCCTGAACGATGTCGAGCGCCGCTTCGGTATCGCGTGTTGCAAGATGCGCCATCTGATACGCGCGTATTTCCACACCCGCTAAAAATACATCCAGTTCCTTCGATTGATTCTCGTGCGACACGGCTTGATTGGCCCATAATGCTTCCAAAAATTATAACTTTCTGCATACTGGGACGCAAATAAGTCCCTCTTCCCAAAATCAATCGCTGATTTCGGGTCATTCAGCATGTCTTGAATGTACATGATGTTTCCGAATATGTCGCCGGACATCCTGCCGAACATGAGATCTCACGCGCCGTTGACGGATTTTCTGCTTTACATCACGATGCACATGTTTTTTTAAGATTTTTTCCTTGTGACGGTGTAGATGCCGACCTTCATGTGCGCTTGTGGTCAAAGGCACCGGGAAAACCCCCATAAACACAAGCGTTACAAATACTGCAATTAATTGTTTAATATTCATTTAGAGACCCTCTATTCATTTTTGTGCTTATTCCCCCTAACGCACAAAGACGCATCCGGTTGACAGCAGGAGAAAAAAGACTTAAGCAGAGGCTCCAGACAAGTTGTTTTTGCGGGGAGAGTGAGGTAATGAAAAAAGCGCTCAAGATACAAGCGCGAACCGACGGTTTCCAATTCCGCAATCGCGGAATTGGGGCACGAAGAGAGATGAATTATGCTTTGCCGCCTATGTTGCGCTTATGTTTGAAGAAATGCGGGAAGAGGAAAAGATGTTTTTCCCGAAAATGGGTGCATTATCCGACCTTAACGACTTTCCCGGAGCGAATGCAGCGGGTGCAGGCGCGGATTTTTTTGACTGTTTTACCGATGAGGGCGCGAACGGCTTGCAGATTGGGTTGAAAAGTGCGCTTGGTTTTATTGTGGGCATGACTGACGTTGTTACCGACTTGACGCCGTTTGCCGCAAAGATCACAGACTCTGGCCATGTTGTTTCTCCCGAATTGATTCGTAAAAGCCACACATGTTAGCATATTCCGTTTTTGCAGACAAGCAGATTTTATCCGTCCCAACGCAATAATTGTGTTTGAGCGTGCAGTGCATGAGCGCGCGTATTATGATGTTGTCCGCTTTTCCCTGGCAAACAGAGATCCAATATATCAAAGGCGTCGGTCCGAAACGTGCCTTTCTGTTCGCCAAGCTCAACATCCGCACACTGGAAGATCTGCTTTATTTTATTCCCTTCCGCTACGAGGACCGGGCCGGGATTAAAAAAATCTCCCATCTTGAAGCGGGGAAAATCCAAACCGTTGAAGGGGAGGTGATGGCCGTCAGCCTCACTGAAACTCCGCGCAGACGCATGAAGATTGTGGATGTTGCGCTTTCCGACGCCTCCGGCCTGCTTCACGCCCTTTGGTTCAACCAGCAATACCTGAAGGATGTCTTCAAGAAAGGAGACCGGGTGATGCTCTCCGGACCTGTGAAAGCGAATTATTACGGCGGTTTTTCGATTGAAATGGAAAACCCCGTGTACGAGCGCGTCGAAGCCGACGCGGCTCATGTGCACATGGATCGCATTGTGCCGGTCTATCACGAAACCAAGGGCATGACGAGCAAGCAGATGCGTTCTTTGATGAAATCGGTTTTGGCGCGCTACGCGGATCAAATCCCGGAAATGCTGCCTGCGCGCTTAATTGAGAAATACCGGCTGCTTCCGCTTTCTCAGGCAATTAAACAAGTGCATTTTCCCGAAAAAGAGACGAATGTGTCCTTATTGAATCAAGGCCGGGGTCCGGCGCACCGTCGACTTATTTTTGACGAGCTGTTTTTGCTGCAATGCGGCTTGGCGCTGCGAAAAAAAGGCCTGTCCGAGAAGATGCCGGGCATTGCCTTTGATGTGCGAAAGTCTGGGCAGGCCGCGCTCAAAAAATTGTTGCCTTTTCGTTTGACGGCCGCGCAAGAGCGTGTGTTCACGGAGATCCGCGCCGACATGTCGAAGCCACTTGCGATGAATCGATTGATTCAGGGTGATGTGGGTTGCGGCAAAACGCTTGTCGCCCTGATGTCGCTTTTGATCGCGATTGAAAACGGCTACCAAACGGCGCTGATGGCACCGACGGAGATCCTGGCCGTGCAGCACTATTTCGCGGTGAAAGACTATTTGGAGGCGCTGGGCAAGTCGGTGTGCTTGCTGACGAGTGACATGAAAAAAAAGGCGAAAGAAGACGTGCTGCACAAAGCCGCATCCGGTGCGTGCGACTTGTTGGTCGGCACGCATGCCTTGATTCAAAAAGGGCTGCGCTTTAAAAACCTGGGGTTTGCTGTAGTGGACGAGCAACACAAGTTCGGCGTTTTGCAACGTGTGACCCTGCTGAAAAAAGGGGTGCAGCCCGACTTGTTGATTATGACGGCCACACCCATTCCCCGGACTTTGGCACTGACGCTTTATGGCGATCTGAATGTTTCCGTGATCGATGAGATGCCGCCCGGCCGCGCTCCGATTCAAACCCGGCTTTATTACGGCAAGAGTCGGCCGGAGGTCTACCGTTTTATTGCGGCTGAAATTAAGAAGAGGAGGCAGGCTTATGTGGTCTGTCCCTTGGTGGAAAGCTCTGAAAAACTGGATCTTAAGGCAGCGGTTGAACATTTTGAGATGTTTAAGCGTGATGTTTTTCCCCATTTCAATATCGCGCTCTTGCACGGGAAAATGAAGCGGGATGAAAAAGAAGCGGTCATGCGGCAATTTAAATCCGGTAAAATCGATCTGCTTGTGGCGACAACCGTGGTTGAAGTAGGCATCGATATTCCCAATGCCACGGTCATGGCGATTGAGCATGCCGAACGGTTTGGGCTGGCGCAGCTGCACCAGTTGCGCGGGCGTGTGGGCCGGGGCCGCGCGCAGTCGTATTGTTTGATGATCGCGGATGACCCGATTTCAAAGGATGCAAAGCGCCGTTTGAGCGCGATGGTGCAAAGCACGGACGGGTTTAAAATTGCCGAAGAGGATTTGGCGATTCGCGGGCCGGGGGAGTTTTTCGGCACACGACAGTCGGGCATGCCGGTCTTGCAGGTCGCAAACCTGATTCGGGACGCCAAGATTTTGGAGGTCGCGCGTCAGGAGGCTTTTGATTGGGTGGCGCAGCACAAAACGCTGGCGGACCCGGAGAGCCTGCCGATCCGCGCCTTCCTTGAAAGAAAGTGGCGCGGCAAGTTAGAATGGCTTTCCATGGCCTGAAACACCTGCTGGCTCCGGCATTCTCACAGGGTTTGTTCCCTCATGTTAAAATGAAAAAGAATATTTGGACAAAATATGAAGTTTTCCTTTAAGAAATTCACAGATGAAGGGCTGGCCTTCATCGACCGGGTAAGCGCCCGCACAAGCTGGAAAGAGGATCTCAGCCGGGGATTGAAAATGCTGTTTACAGGTGGAACTGCGCTTGCCGACCGCTCTTTTTCAGAAATTGAGATTATCCGGCTTCGGCGTCAACTTGAACAGGTTGATGAAAAACTTTCCCTGGCTTACCGGACGCTTGGGAAAAAAAGTATGGATCACTGGAATCACCGGCAGGAGTTGGATGAAAAGGAAAAAAACAGAATCCTCGGACAAATTGACACACTGATTCAGGAAAAAGGAAAAATCATGGAGCAAATCATGGCCGCTAAAAACACGCCGCCACCGGATGGTTCAAGTCCTTCCAAACCTGTTTCCGAATAAACCGCGCCGCTTGAACCTTTGAAGCCGAGCCGCTTATTTTCTTGAAAAAACCCCTCCAACAGTCATGAAGAAGGTCTGAAATACATGATTCGTGCTGCGTCGATTGATATGGGAACCAATACTTTTCGGCTTCTCATTGCGGAGGTCGGGGAAGAGGGCACCTTCAAACCAATCTATTTTGAAAACCAGATGCCACGACTTGGCGAGGGATTTTCGGTGCAAAAACGCATTGGACCCGCTGCAATCAAACGGGCCGTTTCCGCGCTGAAACATTTTCAGAACATTTTGAAAAAGGAAGGGATTAATCGCGTATTTGCGAGCGGAACCCGTGCCGTGCGGGATGCCGAAAATAGAGATGACTTCTTAAAAATCATCACACACGAGACGGGTTTGAAGGTGGATGTCCTGTCTGGGCAAGCAGAGGCGCGCCATATTTTATCGGGTGTCAATCTGATTTTTCGGGATCAAGAGCAATCCGGTGTGCCGATGGTGGTTGTGGATATCGGGGGCGGTTCGACAGAGTTTATCGGTGCGACGGCGGGCGTGCCGGATTTTGTGCTGAGTCTTCCGCTGGGTGCGGTGGTTTTAAACGAAGCATATCTAAAGTCTGATCCGCCGTCATCCGGGGAGATCTTGTGTTTCAAAAACCGTGTTCATCAGGAGTTGAATGACATTGCACACCATTTTCCGGTGTCTTGCCGGTTTGTCGGCACAGCGGGGACCATTACGACCTTGGCCGCGATGGCCCAAAACATGCATCGTTATGACCCTGAGCGGATTAATCATTACACACTCACACGGCTTGAAGTGGAGAAAAGGTTTCAGGCCTGTGTCCGAATGCCTTTGAAAAAATTGCGCAGCTTGCCGGGACTTGAAAAAGGGCGCGAAGATATTCTGATTGCGGGTATCTTGATCCTGCTCTGTGTAATGGATCGTTTTAAATATAGTGTACTGACTGTTTGTGACTACGGTCTGCGTGAGGGGGTTTTGTTTGACCGTTTACAGTATTTGGGGACTTGACCGGGCGTGGCATTTGATCCACGCCCGGCACCTGCCCTTAAAATCAATCTTCGATTTCGATCTCTTCGGCAAAAATATCCCCGGAAGAAAGGCTACCTTTTACTTTTACGGAGACATTGCTGCCGATTTGATCGAAGAAATCACCCGCAGTGATGATGTTTTCAGAAATATCTTCGAAGCGTGTGTTGCCGCCGGTGATCACGGTAACGGAAAGGATCGTCAATTCAGGATCTGAGACCATTTCCACCGGGCCTTGCAGTTTGACCTCGGATTCGGGGTCTTCCCGTTCCACGCGTGTGGCAGTGATCAGACCATCAGCAAGGTAGGCCTTGATTTTCAATCGGTCGCCGAGCGCGATGTCCGAAAAGGAAAAGTGACTTTTCTGGATGGATGAATCGTCCTCCATTTCAGTGGCGCCGTTAATTCGTACGGCTTGACCAAATAAGGTGACGGTGTTGTTTGTGGGGTCGATGCCTTCGACATCGGTTTCCATTTTGATCCGATTACCTTTAAATTTGACCTTTTCTGCGAGCAAGACCCCGCCGGAATTGATTCTGCCTTCGACTTCCAGGCGCACATTGAGCGCGATATCGTCAGATGCTCCGCCTTCAAAACGGGTATTCGCATTTGTGATGACCGCTTGTCCGCCGAGAGAAAATGAGGCAGCTGACCCGAAATCCGTGACCACGGCCTCGATTTCGACTTCTTCATTTTCATGGATGTCGAGTGTCTCATCTTCTCTTTCGATTTTTGTGGCATTTAGGATGCCGCCGCTGTCGCGTGTGCCTTCGACCTCGACAAAAAGCCCTTCCGCCAAATCGCTTTCAAGCATGTCTTCAAAAAAAACCGACCCCTTGTAATCGACTGCCTGATTTGAAATGAAAAAAGTTTTCGCAATCTTGTCCAACATTTTGATTTTGCCTTTGAGCTCAACCTCACTCAAACTTTCAACAAAAAGACCGGATTTTCTTTTGATGTACGTTGCTTGAATGGAGCCGTCCGTAAAAGTCAAACCGCTGACTTCGAGCATGTCATTTTGCATCAAGTCGGAAAAGGCAAGCAGTATGCCGTTTTCATCAATTATTTTAGTGGTATTGTCAATTGTGACGGTACGGCCGAGCACGACGAGGCTGTTATTTAGCGTGTCAAAGCTGTCGATCGGTCCTTGAATTTCCTCTTCAAATTCGATCGTATCCGCCGCGCCTGTTGTGCCGTTATCGTCTATACGGCCATTGACGCTCACAACCATGCCGACTTCAAGATCGTCCGGGCTGCCGGGTTGATCGTCAATGGTGATACTCGCGCGCTCTGTATTGAAATCCACGCCGTTTACAGAAACACTGCTTGAATCCGTCTTGGTGATGACCCCTTTACTGATCCCTTTGGGCGCGCTGTTTCCCCCCGAAACCCTTCCGTCACCGCTGCTGCCGCAAGAAACGGAGAGCAGGGAAACAAAAAACAAGAGGACGAACAACTTTCCAAAATGTTTGAGGAACAATGGATTGTGATGTATTGAATTTCTCATGATTTTTTCTCCTTTTTGTGAATTATTTTTAAAATTAGATACGCATTCCTTGTGTGTTGCTTGTTATATTTGGGATTATATTCCCAAATATTCAGAATGTCAAGCCGGGCAGAAAAAAATAAACGTTTTTTTAGGGAAAAAGGTTGTTCTGAGATTATCCCGTTTTGCGGGGGGACTCAGAGCGGGCTTTCTTAAGTATGATCTGAAAAGGTTTTTTAAGCGCTATATCCGGGCCGCCTAGATTGACGAGCCTGTTACGCTATGCCATAATTCCCACTCTATTACGGGGTGCCGCCACGGCTGAGAGTTCCTGCATGATTGGAACAACTCTTTGAACCTGATCTGGGTAATGCCAGCGAAGGGAAGATGGGATTTTTTGAATGGGCCGCGCCTCTTTTGAGTAATGCGGCCTATTTTTTTGCACGGTCTATTTACAGGGTTTATTTTAAATGGAGGAATGCGCTATGGCACAGCAAAACAACGGGAATCATGGGAGGATGAAGGGCGTGCCGCCGGAAGGCGTGCTCACGACCCGGCCGCAACCGGCGTCCCGCAAGGTTTTTATTGAAGGCAAGCAGCAGGGCGTGTCTGTTCCCATGCGGGAAATCACCTTAAATGCCACACAAGTGGGCAGCACGGGCGGCACCGAAGAAAACCCGCCTTTGCGTGTTTATGATACCTCCGGCCCTTATACCGATCCCGATCTTGAAATTGATGTTCGCTCAGGCCTTGCGCCGCATCGTGCGGAATGGGTCATTAATCGCGGCGATGTGGAAACTTTGCCGGGCATCAGTTCTCAATACGGCCAAAAGCGCGCTTCGGATCCAAAACTGGATGCCTTGCGCTTCAAAGAAATCCGTAAACCACTGCGCGCAAAACCGGGGCAAAATGTCAGCCAGATGCATTATGCCAAAAAAGGCATTGTCACGCCGGAGATGGAATACATCGCCATCCGCGAAAACCAGGCCATTGAAACCTACAAAGCCGAAATTAGCCGGAAAGATCCCCGGCGTTACGAACAACATGCCGGAAACGACTGGGGCGCTTCCATTCCTTCGGTGATTACGCCTGAATTTGTGCGTGACGAGGTTGCGCGCGGGCGGGCCATTATTCCGGCGAATATCAATCACCCGGAACTGGAACCCATGATTATCGGCCGCAATTTCCTTGTCAAAATTAATTCCAATATCGGCAATTCCGCTGTGACCTCTTCTATTGAGGAAGAAGTTGAAAAAATGATCTGGTCTATCCGTTGGGGTGCGGACACGGTCATGGATCTCTCCACGGGAGAAAACATCCACGAAACACGGGAATGGATTATTCGTAATTCCCCCGTGCCCATCGGCACCGTGCCCATTTATCAGGCCCTCGAAAAAGTGAACGGCAAAGCCGAAGAACTGACTTGGGAGATTTTTAAGGACACGCTGATTGAACAGGCCGAGCAGGGGGTCGATTATTTCACCATTCACGCCGGTGTGCGTTTGCAATATGTGCCGATGACGGCCAAACGGCTTGCGGGCATCGTCTCGCGCGGCGGCTCGATTTTGGCCAAGTGGTGTCTGGCCCACCATCAGGAAAATTTCCTCTACACGCATTTTGAAGAGATCTGTGAAATCATGAAGGCCTACGATATATCTTTTAGTTTGGGTGACGGTCTGAGACCGGGTTCCCTTGCCGATGCTAATGACGAAGCCCAGTTCGGCGAACTGGAGACCTTGGGCGAACTCACCAAAATTGCCTGGCGTCATGAGGTGCAAACCATGATTGAAGGTCCCGGCCACGTACCCATGCATATGATCAAGGTCAACATGGATAAACAACTCAAAGAATGTGACGAAGCGCCTTTTTACACCTTGGGCCCGCTGGTCACAGATATCGCGCCGGGCTACGATCACATCACCTCCGGCATCGGCGCGGCCATGATTGGTTGGTACGGCTGCGCCATGTTGTGTTATGTGACGCCCAAAGAACATTTGGGTTTACCTAATCGTGAAGATGTCAAACAAGGCGTTATCACTTATAAAATTGCAGCCCACGCGGCTGACTTGGCCAAAGGCCATCCCGGCGCACAGGCGCGGGACAACGCGCTTTCAAAAGCCCGGTTTGAATTTCGTTGGGAGGATCAATTCAACCTTTCGCTCGACCCTGAAACGGCCAAGTCCTATCATGATGAAACCTTGCCGGCCGACGCGGCCAAAGTGGCGCATTTCTGCTCCATGTGCGGACCACATTTCTGTTCCATGAAAATTACGGAAGATGTGCGGGAATACGCGGCGAAAAATGGCTTGGAGGAAAAAAAGGCGCTGGAGTTGGGCATGCTTGAAAAATCAAAGGAATTTACAGACAAGGGTTCTGAAATCTATCAAAAGATCAAGTGAAACTTTAGGAGTTAGCCAAGATGGAATCACGTGAAATTGCAGCAACACATGAGGCGGAAATCACACGCACCATTGCGCGGGAGTGGATGGCGGGCTTTGACCAGGTCATTTCTTCAGATGTTCTGATTATTGGCTCCGGGCCGTCGGGTTTGGTTTGTGGCACGGAATTGGCCAAATCGGGCCTGAATGTCGTCATTATCGAGCAAATGAACCACTTGGGCGGCGGTTTTTGGAATGGGGGTTATCTCATGAACAAGGCCACCATTGCGCACCCCGCGCAGGAAATTCTGGAAGCATTAGGTGTGCCTTGCAAAAAAATCTCGGATGACATGAGCCTTGTTGATCCGCCGCACGCTACGGGCAAGTTGATTGGTGCGGCCTATGATGCGGGGGTTAAAGTGTTGAATATGACGAAGGTTGTGGATCTCATCATCCGGGGAGAGGGTCATCACGTCGAAGGCGTGGTTGTGAATTGGTATCCGCTGGAGGTCATGGATCATGACCTCGCCCATGTCGATCCCATTGCTCTGGAGAGCAAAATCTTGGTTGATGCGACAGGCCATGATGCGGTTGCGCTTCAAATCTTGTCGAAACGCGGCTTTTACGAAAAAGTGCCGGGCAACGGTGCTATGTGGGTGGAACGCTCGGAAGAGGCGGTCATGAAAAAAACAGGCGAAGCCTATCCCAATGTGTTTATGGTAGGGCTTTCCGTTGCCGCAGCCTATGGTAGCCCGCGCATGGGGCCGGCCTTTGGTTCGATGTTGCTTTCCGGGAAAAAGGGTGCGGAAATGATTATGGAAAAGCTTTGTAATTTGTGTTGAGAGAATCTGCCGTTTTGTCATTCCGGCTTGAAAATTGTCGGAATTCAAGTCCTGTCCGGGAATGACGGAAAAAAATAAATAAAGCATTGTTTTAGATAAAAATAGATAAACACCTAAAAAATAAGGGAGAAAAAATGGCAAAGGCAAGGGCGCGGCATATTTTGGTGAAAAGTGTTGAAGCGTGTGAAGTTTTAAAAAATCAGATCAATGCGGGAGAGACAGATTTTGCCGCTGCCGCAAAATCACATTCCAATTGCCCTTCGGGGCAGCAGGGCGGCGATTTGGGTGAGTTTAGCCCGGGCCAAATGGTCAAGGAATTTAATGACCTTGTCTTCAGCGAAGCGCTTAATACGGTGCACGGCCCGGTCAAAACGCCGTTTGGTTACCACTTGATCGAGATCACAAGCCGCACGGACTAAATCTTTGTTTTGAAATAAAAAAGGCGTCACGGAACTGCTTGACAATCCTCCATGCGTTTGTTACTTTCTGCGCCGTTGCCGAGATAGCTCAGTCGGCAGAGCAGAGGCCTGAAAAGCCTTGTGTCGGCGGTTCGATTCCGCCTCTCGGCACCACTTCATTGCCTGCCGCACTTGATTTTGAGTACAGCACGTGAGCTTTTGATCCTCTGAATGACCACAAAAGAGGGAAGCACTCATGCATCGACAAACACTCCTTTTTCTTCCCTGTTTTTATCCCCCGCTTCTTGAGCCCGTATTGAAAGGGTATCGACAATGAGCCTCTCTTCTTCTTTTTGCTCGGAATGTTTGCCGGCTTTAAAAAAATCGCCTTTCTTTTCAGATTTATCGGACGAGGAAATCGAGGGCATGTTGCGTGGTTTTCGGCAGGAGAGCTGGAAAAAGAGGAGCTCGCTCCCCCCGATGCAAGTGCAAGAACGCTTTCATGTGCTTCTCAAAGGCCGGATTGAAATGATCAAAATTGATCCGGAGACAGGTCGGGCGTTCACTGTTTCTTTATTAAAACCGGGAGATGTTTTTGATGTTATTACCCTGCTTGACGGCAAAACACACGATATCACCGTACAGGCTCTTGATGAGGTGATGATGCTTTCCGTGCCGATGGCAACGGTGCGTGAATGGATTGATCAACATCCCGCCTTCAATCGAACCTTTTTGCCTTATTTGGGGAAGCAGATGCGGACATTTGAAACGCTTGCCGCTGATTTGGCGCTTCATAATACGGTGACTCGCTTAAGCAAACTGATTGTTCAACATGCGGGGTCCGGTGACGAATGCTTTGATCGCAGGAAAAACCCGGTGAGACTGATTCATAATTTATCCCATGAAGCCTTGGCCCGCATGGCAGGTTCCGTGCGGGTTGTGGTCAGTCGTCATATTCAACATTGGAAAGCACAAGAGGCCATCGGTCTTCGCCGCAGAAAACGTGCGCTTCGTGATTTGGAAGAGGTGATGGAGACCTTTTCTAAAGATGAACCCTTAAACGATTCTAAAGATGAAAGCTTGAAAGAGAGCACATCCCATTGATCTTTGAATATTTTTCCTATCCGGATACATTTTTTTTGTAACTCAAACAAGCTCCGAATTTGATCAGAGCTTGTTTGAGAGACTTCTTCACGGATAAGATATTTTTAAAGACATGTCTGCAAAATATATCCTCTCGATTGTCGTGATCACGGGTGTAGGACTTTTGGGTTTCAATTGGCGTTATCTTACTGAGAACCGGGCTGAGACCCGGCCCAATCATTTCGATCCCTCGCTACGCACAAAAACGTGCGTTCTTCCAAGTGATGCCTGCTTTAATCTTGTTTTGGAAATTTTAAGCACCCTTCCCCGATGGAAAGTAGTGCGTCAGGATCGCGAAACAGGCCGGATTACGGCAGTACGGCTTACGCCTGTTTTTGGTTTTACCGATGACATTGAAATCCGTGTTACAAAAAAAGAGGAAAATACCGCATGGCTGAATCTTCGTTCCGCCTCACGGGTCGGCAAGGGGGATTTCGGACAAAATGCCCGCAATATTCGCGAAGTTTTTGAAGCCTTTGAGCGGCGGATGCACAAGCTGCCGATGGTGAAAAAAGTACCCTCGGCAGCTTTTTCGGGCCTTTCGGCGCGTTTATCGTCCCATGTCAACACACTTTCGGCTGATATCGGGGAACGTCATTTTGCCCGCCGGAACGCATTAAATCGCGCCGCGGACTACATCTTTGCGCAATTCCGGCAAGTGGGGTATGCGCCGGAATTTGAAATATTCAAAGTCGAGCACCCGCCTTTGTTGAGCACCTTGCGAACGGAACGGGAAAATAAAGAGGCTCTTCAAAATGCGGATTATAAAAATGTTGTGGCCCGTAAAAAGGGTGTGCAAGAAGAGATAATCGTTGTGGGCGCGCATTACGATACGGTCATCGGAAGCCCCGGCGCGGATGACAACGCCAGCGGCGTGGCCGTGTTATTGGAGGCAGCGCGATTGCTTCAGGATATTCCCTTGGAAAAAGACGTGTTGTTTGCGGCCTTCTCCAATGAAGAGCCGCCTTTTTTTCGTACAACGGCAATGGGCAGCGCACAATTTGTAAGGGCCAGGCCCGAGGCAAAGATCGTCGCCATGTTTTCACTTGAAATGTTGGGTTATTATTCCGACGCGCCGAATTCACAGGTTTATCCGCCTTTTTTGAAATACTTTTATCCGGATCAGGGTAATTTTATCGCCGTGGTCGGCAATATGGCGTCCAAAGGCCTTGTGGAGACCGTTGCCCAAAGTTTTCGTGAAGAGAGCCGGATTCCGGTCGAATCCCTGGCTGCACCGCGTTTTCTGCCGGGCGTTGATTTTTCGGATCAGCTCAATTTTTGGAAGGCCGGCATTCCTGCCGTGATGATTACCGATACGGCCTTCAACCGGAATCCGAATTACCATACGGGCCGTGATTTGCCCCAGACGCTCGATTACGAAAAAATGGCTGAGGTAACAAAAGGAATTGTTGCTTCGATTCTGCGACTGGCCGATGGTAGAAAGATCGACAAAAATTTGAAGTGGTAGACTGAGAGTGATTGCAGATAGGGTAGGGCAGCACGATGCGACCGTTAAATGCGACCGAAATCATTCTCGGCTCAAAACTTCCTCTCAAAGGCCCAACGGCGCTTTTATTTCAAACCGGGGAGATCGTGAAAGGCCGGGTATATGAAGTCCTTTCCTCAAACCGGGTGCTCATTCAACTTAAAAACCAATTGATCCGGGCCAAAACCGAAATCCCGCTGCGCACAGGCGAACAGCTGTTTTTTGAAGTGCTGTCCACAAAAGGACAAGTGCACCTCAAACGCCTGCCTGAGGCAGTTGCTCAAAATCCGGCGGCCTTGCTTTTTAAAGGATTGGATGTTTCGGGAGAAAGAAGCCGGAGTCTTGCACAGATTCAGCAATTACTGTCTCCATTCAAAACCCTCCCGGAGCCTATCCTTAAAAAACTTTATGATTTTAAAGGATTAGATCAATTTTTTAAAGTCTTAAATGAAGTCTCCGGTGAGACACTAAAAAAGGCGGTTGAATCCTCCGGCCTTTTTTTAGAAGCGAAGATCAAACGCTTATTGCTAAATACCGCCGACAAAAACTTTGATACGGAAGCCTTTCGCAAAACATTTGAAGCGATTGTTCAAGGCGATTTGAAAGCTCTGCTGCTCAAGCTGAAAGGGCGCTTGCGCTCAAAAGCACGCATGCTTGAGTTGGCGGAAGCCGGGGTTGATGCCCGCCCGCTTTTAAAAGAAATCGATGCGGTGCTCAATGAAATCAGCTATCAGCAATTTGAATCAAAACTGAAAAACGGTCTTCAGATATTCCTGCCCTTTGTTTGGAAGGGTCTTCAAGAAGGCCGGGTCTTTTTTAAATACGCGCAGGAAGAGGGTGCGAGTACTGCGGAAAAATCAGCGTGTTCCTGCACAATTTATTTGAAACTTGAAAAAATCGGCAAATTAAAAGCCCGTATTCAAATGCATTCGGGTTTGTTTTATATCCGGCTTATCTCGGAAAATGCCGGTTTTGCGAGCTTGCTTGAAGCGGGACGTGATCGTCTCAAAACGCAATTGAGCCGCGCGGGTTTACAGTGGGGAGACCTTTCCGTACAACATCAAGCGCATATTGATTTTGAGGGCGATGTGCGCGAAGGGATTGATCTGAAGGCATGAAAGAAAAAAAGGCACAACAACAGGCCGTTGCGCTGGAATACAAACACGGTACCGACATCGCGCCGAGGGTCGTCGCAAAGGGGCGTGGCGACATGGCCGAGCAGATCATCGCCGTCGCGCACCGGGAAGGCATTTTCATTCATGAAGACAAAGACCTTGTCGCGCTTATGGCCGCGCTCGACAAAGAAGAGCTGATCCCGACAGAACTCTATCGGGCCGTCGGGGAGATCTTGGTTTTTGTATACATGACCCGCGGTCGTTTTCCCGGCTGAACTGCATCACTGCATTGTTGAGCATAACACACTGATAAGACAAGATTTTCAAAAGAGAGTTCTTCTCCTATTTCTTCCGGCATTTTTCATTGTCGCGTCTTTTTGGCTGTGATAAAGTGGCCCGATGTCAACCCCTTCTTTTCGCAATAGATTGTTCTCGCTGGATATGATAATGAAGGCCGCAAGCCCACTTGTAAAATGCGTATCTGGTCGAATGCATGGTGCGGGTTCATCCGGGATAGATGCACACCAGGAGTTAAAAAATGATTAGAAAGTTCAGCGTGAAACATTACAAATCGTTAAGGGATGTGAATGTCACATTGCCGAACCTGGCCGTTATCTTCGGGCCGAATGCGGCGGGCAAGAGCAATCTCTTCGATGCGCTCAATGTTCCACTTGAGGCGGTACACTATTCTTAATGCGTATCTTTGATTTTTTCAAGTTTTTCTGTCTGTAAGCTGTGTTCGATTTGGCTGTAGTAATTCTGACGGAAGCGTTCGAGCAGGGCCGTATTTTCGCTTTCTTTGAGACCGACACGGGCCAGCGCGGCCTGAGCGAGTTTCAGGCTGGCTTCGATATTTTCTGAGACGACAACGGGTGCGCCGAGTTGGCGCAGCGCCTGGCATTGCTCCAGGTTGTGACCGCGCGCCAAAATATCCAGTTTCGGATGGGCTTGACGCAATGAAGTGACGATGCGTTCAGCGGCTTCAAAGTCATTGACCGTTACGATGACCAAGCGTGTATCTCCCGCGCCAACGGCTCTGAGCACCTCCGGACTTTGTGCATCCCCAAAAAAAACCGGCTTACCCTTCACTCCTTCGCGTGAAACCAGTTCTGCGTCAAGATCAAGTGCCACATAGGGTTGTTCCGCCATAGTGAGAATTTGTCCGATCCGGCTGCCGACCCGGCCAAAACCGGCAATCACGATGGGCGCGGTCGGTGGCGGTTCAAGAGAGGGCTCTTTGTTTGGGCTGCGCTGATGTCTTGTGATTTGATCGGCAAGACGCGCCAATGGCGGGGTAGCCAACATACTGAGCAGGACGATGAGCAGCAGTTGTTGAAAAACGGGTTCCGGCAGCAGTCCGCTTTGAAGCGCCAGCGCAAATAAAACCAAGGCAAATTCGCCACTTTGAGAAAGCAAGAGGGACAAGGCCAGATCCGTTTTGCTGCGTAATCCAAAGAGCCGCGCGCAGGGCCAAAGCACTAGGGTTTTTGTGGACATTAAGGCCGCGGTCAAACCCAATGAGAGCAAAGGCTGTTCAAATAAAAGACCGAGATTGAGCGACATGCCCATCGACATAAAAAAAAGCCCGAGCAACAGACCGCGAAAGGGTTGTATTTCCGCCGAAACCTGATGCCGATAGGAGGAATCGGCGATGAGTAAGCCTGCGACAAATGCACCCATGGCCATCGAGAGTCCGACCCGTTCTGTCAGGAGGGCCGTGCCCAACACCAGTAAAACGGCAGAGGCCGTGAAAACCTCCGGCGCACCGTAGCGGGCCACC
Organism: Nitrospira sp.; assembly: GCA_027020665.1. Classification (GTDB taxonomy): domain Bacteria; phylum Nitrospirota; class Nitrospiria; order SBBL01; family JAADHI01; genus JAADHI01. The sequence goes on along the minus strand of JALUVJ010000174.1, from coordinate 279 downwards.
CGGTGCAAAATAGGGTGCAGCAAGTAACGTCCGCCCAAAATCACGAGTACCAGAATACCCAGAGCGTGCGTCAAAGCGAGCGCGACTTCTTTTCCAATCGTCAATTCAGGCAGGGTCAATAGGGAAACCAAAGCCAAAAGCGGGACGACGGCCAGATCTTGCAACAAGAGCACGGCAAAGGCAGCGCGGCCGTATTCAGCGTTTAGTTTTTTTTGCTCCGACAGTAATTGCAGCACGAAGGCCGTTGAGGAAAGGGCCATAACCGGGCCGATTAAAAGA
>JALUVJ010000173.1 GCA_027020665.1 Nitrospira sp. | reverse complement strand
ATGCCTTGAAAGCCTGCAACAACCGGAATGACACGATTTGAAAGGGCCTTTTTCAGCCGATCCGCATCAATAGACCGGATGCGTGCGCGTGTATGCAGGTCATCCGTCAAAATACCGACCTGTCTTCCGGTGAAAGACTGTGCGGACAAACCCAAGGTCTGAAGGGCCATCGAAAGCAAGGCAATGCTGACACGCTCTCCCGTTGAGAGCAGCATGTCCATTTCGCGCTGACTCGGCTGTGAGGTAACCTTCTGCGCCATTTGTGTCAAGCGGTCTGTTTCTCCCGTCATCGCAGAAACCACTACTACCAGCGCGTCGCCGCTGCGTGCACGCCGGGCCACCCGGTTGGCAACATGACGAATGCGTTCTAGATCCCCGACAGAGGTTCCGCCATATTTTTGAACAACTAAAGCCATTTGTCCCGACCCTGCTTTTAGGAATCTTTCGTACAGGCACCCCCCGGTGCCGCCTCAAAACCCCAGGGCCTTTAAGAGATCGCTTTTGCTCTTAACGATTTCCGCAGGTTTTTGAGAAGATTGCAGGCAGAAATCAGCATCTTTCAAACCATGCCCTGTCAGCGTACAAACAATCTGTTCCCCCTTGTTGAAAAGGCCTTGTTTTGAAAGTTTCGCCAGGCCCGCGACGCCTGCGGCGGAAGCGGGTTCGCAAAATACCCCTTCAAACCCGGCGATCATGTGATAGGCGGCGATAATCTCTTCATCCGTCACCATGTCGATCAGCCCTTTGGATTCGGCTGCCGCCGCAACGGCTTGATGCCAACTCGCAGGATTTCCGATTCGGATGGCGGTTGCGATCGTACTGGGTTTTTCAACGATTTTGCCGAGCACGATCGGGGCCGCCCCCGCGGCTTGGAATCCCATCATCTTGGGGAGAACGGCGGTCTTGCCTTTTTCCCGGTATTCCCGGTATCCCATCCAATAGGCTGTAATATTGCCTGCATTGCCGACGGGCAGAAAATGATAGCTCGGCGCGGCACCCAATTGATCACACACTTCAAAAGCCGCTGTTTTTTGGCCTTGCAGACGATAGGGGTTGATAGAGTTCACCAAGGTAACGGGATAACGTTGTGAGACTTCGGTCACCAATTTCAGCGCCGCGTCAAAGTTGCCCTCGACTTGCAAAATACCGGAATGATGCATCAGGGCTTGGGCCAGTTTACCCAAGGCGATTTTCCCCTTTGGAATCAACACATAGACTTTCATGCCGCCGCGTGTGCCATAGGCGGCGGCCGATGCGGAGGTATTCCCGGTCGAGGCGCAGATGACCTTTTCCGCACCTTCCTCTTTTGCTTTTGAAATCGCGAGTGTCATGCCCCGATCTTTGAACGAACCGGTCGGGTTAAGCCCTTCATACTTGAGATAAAGATCACTTTGAATGCCGAGTGCCGCAGCCAAACGCGGGGCGGGCAAGAGCGGCGTGCCGCCTTCATGCAGTGTGACGACGGGTGTTTTTTCACTGACGGGGAGAAAGTCGCGATAGGCCTCGATGATGCCGGACCATTTCATGTCGGGCAGACTCATGAGGGATCCTCCCCTTCAACCCGAATCAGCAGGGTCGATCCCATGATGCAATCCAGCGCGCCGATTTCCGCGAGCGCCGCTTGCAGATCCCGTTCTCGTGCCTTGTGCGTCATCATGACAAGCGGAACCCCGCCTTCGATTTTCCGGCCCTGTTGAATCATTGCGGAGATGCTGATCTGATTTCGGCCTAAAACACCTGAGATTTTCGCCAAAACACCCGGATGATCTTCAGCCATGAACCGCAGATAATACAGCGAGGTGATTTCCGAGATGGGACGAATACGCAGCACTCGGCGTGCTTCAGGCACAAAAGCCGCTACAGGCACACGCTGATGGGAATCACGTCTTATATTCCGTGCGATTTCGACCAAGTCGCTCACTACGGCACTGCCCGTGGGCAGACTGCCTGCACCCTGTCCGTAAAACAATAGACCGCCCACCGTTTCGCCCTCAACATGAACCGCATTAAAGACCCCGCTAACCTTCGAAAGCAAGGTTTCTTTTGAAATCATCGTCGGGTGTACACGCGCTTCGATTTCGCCATCTACAATTTTTGTAATCGCCAGCAGTTTAATGTCGTAACCAAATTCGTCGGCAAAGGCGATGTCGATCGCGCTGACGCGTTCGATGCCCTCGGTATAAATTTCTTTCAAGGCAACCGGCGTACCAAAAGCCAAGCTGCTCAGAATCGCCAACTTATGCGCGGAATCACCGCCACCGATATCTAAAGCCGGATCGGCTTCGGCAAAACCCAGAGCCTGCGCCTCTTTTAAGACATCGGCAAAATTTCCGCCTTCGTCGCGCATCTTCGTCAGAATGTAGTTGCAGGTGCCGTTGACAATGCCGTAAATGGAATTGATTTGTTCTGCGGCCAAGCCTTCTTTCATTTCACGGATGATCGGAATGCCGCCGCAAACGGAAGCTTCAAAACCGACATCCACTTTTCCAGTTTCGGCTGCGTCAAAGATGACTTCGCCATATTCCGCGATAAGGGCTTTGTTGGCGGTGACCACATGTTTCCCTGCCGAAATGGCCTCCAACAGAAAGTCTTTTGCGTGGGTCGTGCCGCCGATTAATTCCACCACGATGTCGATTTCAGGGTCTTGCAATACCTCAGACACCGCTGTTGTTAAAATCCCTTCCGGTAAGGGAATGCCCCGGTCTCTGCTCAGGTCCTGATCCGCAATTTTGACAATGTTGAGTCTTGCCCCGATACGGCGTTCGAGCAAATCCCTTTGAGCCGTCAGAATTTTGACCGCCCCGGATGCAACCGTGCCAAAACCGATAAATCCAATATTGATTGATTGTTCCATTGTATGCTAACTGCCTTTCAGTACCCGTTTGATGCCTTGAATCGCCTGACGCGTACGGTGTTCGTTTTCAACCAGCGCAAACCGCACGTGATCATCTCCGTATTCGCCAAAACCGATACCGGGCGAGACCGCAACTTTCGCTTCTTTTAAGAGATGGGTGGTGAAAGCAAGGGAGCCGTCCTTTTTAAAAGGTTCGGGAATTTCCCCCCAGACAAACATCGTGGCCTTGGGTTTTTCGATTTTCCAACCAATGCGATTGAGCCCGTCCACCAAAACATTGCGACGGTTGCGGTACAGCTCGACCATCTCATTCACACAATCTTGTGGGCCGTTTAGGGCAATAATCGACGCGATTTGAATGGGCTGAAAAATACCGTAGTCGAGATAACTCTTTAGCTTCGTCAGGGCCTCAATAATCTCCGGATTGCCGACACAGAACCCCACGCGCCAGCCGGGCATGTTGTAACTTTTTGAAAGTGAAAGCAACTCGACACCCACGTCTTTCCCCCCCGGCACCTGGAGCAGGCTCGGCGCTTGATAACCGTCAAAAACGAGATCGGCATAAGCCAAATCATGCACCACGATCAGATGATTTTCTTTTGCAAACGCCACAATTTTTTCAAAAAAATCAAGATCAACGACTTGGGTGGTCGGATTATGGGGGAAATTAATAATCAGCATTTTGGGCCTGGGCCAGAGCTGTTTGGTGGCATTGGCCATGTCCTCAAAAAAATCCCGGTCGGAGCGCAGAGGGATCGACCGCAATTCCGCCCCGGCGATAATAATACTGTATGTGTGAATGGGGTAGGTCGGGCTGGGGACCATGACAATGTCCCCCGGTCCGACCAGGGCAAGCGACAAATGCGCAATGCCTTCTTTTGAGCCGATTGTGACAATGGCTTCCGATTCGGGGTCCAAATCCACTTGATAACGGCGTTTGTACCAATGGGTAATGGCCAGCCTGAGCTTGGTGATTCCTTTTGACGCGGAATAGCGGTGATTCCGGGGATTGGAAATGGCCTCAACCGCTTTATCGACCACATGGGGGGGGGTGGGCTGATCCGGATTGCCCATCCCGAAATCGATGATGTCTTCACCCCGCCGTCGCGCCGAGATTTTCAAGGCGTTCACACCGTTAAAAACGTAGGGAGGAAGCCGCTTAATCCGTGGAAATTCGTGCAAAATGGTCTCCAAGACTTTAAAAAATAAGTAAAATTTTGATTCTATTTCAAAGCAGAGAAGTTGTCAATCCACATGTTGGGCCCAAGAACGGCGATCGGAAATGGAGATAGGGCAAGTGTTCATCGTTGGTATCGGTTTGAGGGTCCTTCAGAAGCCCTATCTTACCAATCGAACGGGGTTTTTTCATGAACGCTTTAATTCAATCGCTGATTTGGGGCTTCCCGAAATGCTTGACTCCCCTGTGACGGAATGCTAAACTCCGCTCCGTTTTGTTGACTCTTGTTCAAACGTCGGGGAAAAAACGGCTTTATGAATGATCGGTTTTTAAAGGCCTGCCGACGGGAGGCCGTCGACGCAACGCCCGTGTGGTTTATGCGTCAGGCCGGGCGTTACATGAAAGCCTTTCGGGATATCCGCGCCAAACACGATTTGCTGGCAGTCTGCAAAACCCCGGAGCTTGCCTGCGAAGTCACGCTTCAGCCCATCAATCGTTTTGATTTTGATGCCTCGATTATTTTTGCCGATATTCTTTTGCCTCTAGAGCCCATGGGACTTAATCTTGAGTTTGTAAAAGGCGAAGGGCCTTGCATCTACAACCCTGTGCGTTCTGAAAAAGACGTGGATGCTTTAAAACCTGTTGTGCCGCAAGAGACACTCTCTTATGTCATGGAGGCGATCAAGCTTGTCCGTGCTGAGTTAAATGTGCCCCTGATCGGTTTTGCGGGCGCACCCTTTACACTGGCAAGTTATATGATCGAAGGCGGGTCTTCCCGTAATTATCTCGAAACAAAAAAAATCATGTACGGCGCACCCGATGTCTGGGATCGGCTTATGAATAAACTCACGCGGGTTTTGGCCGACTATCTTTCCGCGCAAGTGGATGCGGGTGCGCAGGCGCTTCAGGTGTTTGACAGTTGGATCGGCGCACTTTCGCCGGGTGATTACAAACGTTATGTTTTTCCACACATGAAACGGCTTTTGTCTGAAATGCACAGCTTTGGTGTGCCTGTGATTCATTTCGGCACGGGAACGGCCACTTTGCTTCAAATGCAAAAAGAAGCAGGCGGAGATGTGATCGGTCTGGATTGGCGTGTCAATATAGATGAAGCCTGGGATGCCTTAGGTGACGACGTGGCCGTGCAGGGCAACCTCGATCCGCTCACCCTCTTTGCCCCCATCCCGGAAATCGAAAAACGCATTGACGATATCATTGGCCGTGCAGGCGGACGCCCCGGCCACATCTTCAATCTCGGTCACGGCATCCTGCCGGAAACTCCCTTTGATGCCGTTGAAGCCGTTATCCGCATGGTGCATGAAAAAAGCGCAAAATTCCTCAAAACGGGTGTTTAAAGAAATTTAAGCTCCAAACCCAAAATCCAATCGCCGAATTTAGGTCCAAACCCAAGATCAGCGATTGATTTTGGGGCAAACCCACTGCTTGACATTGCCTTTGAGATCTGTATTATAAAAAACCCATGTCCCGGGTTTATTCAAAAAAAGTTATTTTTTCCCTCGTTGTTGTCTGTCTCTATGTATCAGCCTTGCTGCTGGGCACGCTCTGTAGTGCCATGGATGCGGGAGGGCACGATCACCGTACAAAGGCCCATCATTCCCTTTCGTGTTTGCTGGCCTGCTCCAGCATGGTTTCTTATGAGACGCTGCCCCCCTTGATGCCCAATGGCTTCCCCTTTGTGGCTTCACTCTTTATTTCCTTGTTTTTATTCATCTCCCCTGCAAAGACTGCGATGCTGCGCAGTCGTGCGCCCCCCTTGTTTTTCTAAACACCCCAAACTGATTTTTTAAGTTTTTTTAACGCGATCTGTCTTGATCCGTAGTGATTCTGATTTTTCGGAATCCTATTTCAGAGACTTTGTCGTCACAGATCTTGGGCTATGGCCGTTCATGCACGGTTTGAACCCGAGTTTAAAATTTTTCTAAAAGAATGAAGGAGTTACGATGTACACACTACTTTACGCTAGGGGCAAAGGCCTTATTATGGGGCTGTCGCTCTGTTTTTTTTCAATACTGGTATCCCTATTTCCCTTTTCTGATGTTTGGGCCAGTTGCGGTTCAGGCAACTGTTTTTTGGTGACAGGCGGACAGGGGATTTCATCTCCGGGACACATGACACTGGATATCTCCTATCGTTACATTCCCATGGATGATTTTCAACGCGGCAGCAGCAGCACGAGCGAAGCGCTCACCCCCAAGATTGATTTTGAAAACCGACGTATCGAAAACCCGCATCATCGGGAAATCCGAACGATCAATGAACTTGTGCAAGTGGATATCGGCTACGGCGTGAGCGAACGTTTTACCCTGCAATTGACCTTGCCGCTGATGAATGACCGAGCGCATGAGCACTATGACGGTGTGACTTCCGCGGCCACACCGGGCACATTTACGCGGCAGGACGGCTCCTCCGGCATGGGCGACATGCGTCTCACCGGAAAATACGCCCCCATTGTTTTAACCCGACATCTCTTTGTTGTCGGCGGCGGGGTCAAATTTCCCACCGGAGAATACAAACTCTCGAATTCCGAAGGCAGTATCAATGAGCCAACGGTACAGCCCGGCACGGGTTCTTATGATTTCCTCTTTTCTCTCTTTTATGACTATCAAGTCATTCCTCACAAATTCGATATCTTTGTATCCGGCAGTTATCAACTCAATACCGAAAACGACCTGAATTATGAATTCGGCGATCAGACGCTTTTAAATTTCGGGATCAACTACCGCTTGGAAAGCGAACGAAAAACCACCCTCAGCACCCAAATCAATTATCGCCATACCGATCGTGACCACTTCGACACAATCAGCGGGACGCAGGGTGTGCCTGCGACGGGTGGGGACTGGGTGAACCTGACTCCCGGCATCCGTATTCAGGCTTCCGACAGGCTCAGTCTTTACAGTTTTTTACAATTCCCCATTTATCAATATGTGAATGAGGTGAACTTGGTGCCCCGTTACGGTCTGGTATTGGGGGCGACGTATACGTTTTAGTCGCGCTTTCGGTCGTTTGAAATAATATAGAGGAGTCATAAAAGATGTTTTTTTTAAGGTTTGAAAATAAGAAAAGAATTGCAGCGATATTGGGACTTCCCTTTGCTTTTTTGTTGACACAGTGCGCAGAAAATTTCGATGCGCCACCCATTCCTTCGGCCCCTGGGCTTGCAAAAGCAATTGCCACAGGCCTCAACAGCCCTTTTGATGTTGTGATTGTCCCGGATGCTGCGGCAGGCGCGCCTGGAAAAACACTTGCGCACAATAATTTGCTCGTTGCGAATTTTGGCGACAATACGATTGTTCAAATTGATAAGTCTGTTGAACCGCACACGATCTTGGCTTTTGCGGATCAAAGCGATACGACGGATCTCAATGGGCCGACAGGCATTGCCTTTGATGCGCATGGTGTGCAGGGGGATATTTATATCACGAATTTTTTTGATGAAACGGGGACGACGGTTTCCGCTGGAGCGATTACGGTTTTTGATCAGGATGGCACTTTGAATCGGGTGATCGATAACGGCTTGTTCGGCAGGGCGAGAGGAATCGTTTACGACGCAGCGCGTTCGACGGCGAGTACGGCGGTGTTTTATGTTGCAAACCTTGATAACAATACCATTCTGCAAGTCAATGTCACAGCGAGCGCTGAGACCGTGTTTCTCTACGCGGATTTGAGCTTTTTGGGTTTGCAGGGTTTGAATCCCACGCAACTTGCCATTGATCCGCTTGAACCTCATCATCTTTATCTTGCCAACACCGGCTTGCAATCACTTGGCGCGCCGCTTGGGTCAACGATGAGCATTGTGCCAACGAACGCGGATGTGTCCGGCGGCCCGCTCAATTCCAAAGAGAAGGGCATTCGCATCATTGCAGCCGGGGGGGTGGCCGGACCGCTTTCGCTTGATTTTGACGGCGAAGGCCGTCTTTTTGTGGCAGGCCATGAAAACGGTACGCTGGCGATGATTGACCCGGATATTGGATTTCGTATCGCCAACCTCGAAACCGGTGAGTCAGAAATCCAGGGCATGACCGTGGACACAGGCGGCATCTATCTCGCCACCGAAGGCGGAAAGATTATCGAAGTCGAGGCATCCCTTTTGACAGGCGGCACTGGCGATGGAGACGGCGGGCATCACGGGTAAATGATGAATCAGAAGAAGAGACATCGACTGCTTTTTTGGGGCATCGCATTTTTTTCGGGCACCGCTGGGCTGATCTACGAAGTCCTCTGGTTTCGGGAATTTGCCTTGTATTTGGGCAATACGGCTGAAGCGGCAGCATGGGTATTGGCCATCTTGTTTTGTGGATTGGCCCTGGGTAATGCACTGGGTGGATGGTGGTCGAAAGGCACGTCATCGCCCTTGCGTGCCTATGCCTGGGTCGAGCTTTTTATGTCGATTACGGGTTTTGGATTTGTGTTTTTCAAAAATAAGACGGTGGATTTAGGCCCCTTGCCCTTGTTTATTTCCCTCACGGGTGTGGCCCTGCTCATGGGGGCGACCCTGCCGCTGTTGCTGCAATCGTTTCCGGATAAGGCGGAAAAATTGGGCCGGGAAGCGCCCCTGCTTTACGGACTCAATACCTTGGGTGGGATGTTGGGTGTCGTTCTGGCCGGTTTTTTTCTGCCGCTTTGGCTGGGCGTGAGCGGTGGGTTTTTATGTGCTGTTTTGATCAATCTTGGCTTGGCGCTGATCACGGGCGCGTTCTCTTTTTTGAAAAAGGGGATGTTTCATCCGCAGATAAAGATTCGGGTTGTGAAAAAATCAGAAGCTGTGCCCAGACCCTTGCTCTTGATTGCGGGACTTTCCGGCATGGGCACCTTGGCTTTGCAGGTGCTTTGGACACGCATGTTCAGCCTCGTTTTTCAAAATTCGGTATATGGTTTTTCGTTTATCTTGTTCGTCATTCTTTTTGCGTTGGGCCTTGCGGCGCTTGGGTCTGCCAGACTTCTGAAACAAGGGCAAGCGCCTCTTATTTTGCTGCGGCGCTGTCTTATCGGGGTGGCGCTTGCGATTCCTATCGGTGGATTCATCTTTATAAAAAGCAGTGGTCTGGAGTCCCTTTTTTTGGAAACAGACCCGGCGAGCTATGTGCTGAAAGTGGTTGTTTTGACGGGGGTGCTGCTGCTTCTGCCGATGATTGCCGGGGGGATGATTCTCCCGCTTTGCTGGCGCATGGCAGTGGGGAAAGATCAAACGGCAGGCTGGGCACTGGGGCGTTTGATGAGCTTTAACTTGATCGGCGGCGTTTTGGGTTCCCTCGGCGCGGGTTTTTTGCTTTTGCCGCAATTGGGGCTTTGGCCTGCCTTGGGTGTGATCGCCTTTTGTTATGCTTTGGCGGCGGCTTATCTATCTCAAGCGTTTCTCAAAACCACACCGGTGTTTTTTAAAGCGGACCATGGCCTTGGGGCGATGCCCTGGACGGGTATGGCGCTTGCTCTGCCGCTATTGTTGCTCTTTCCTTTATTTTCAACCCAGCATCTCAAGGCGGGCGAATCCCTGCTTTATTTGCATCAAGGGGCCGAAGCTCAGGTGGCGGTGATTCAAACGCGGCACGGCGGTCGTGTGATGAAGGTCAATAATACTTATAGCTTGGGCAGCACAAAGGCGGCGCGCGTGGAGCGGCGCATGGGGCAGATTCCTTTGTTATTGCATCCGCATCCAAAGTCCGTTGCCTTCGTGGGCTTGGCGACGGGCATTACAGCCAGCGCGATTTTTGATCATCCCGTCGAAGACGTGACATTGATCGAACTTTTGCCGGAAGTCCTCAAAGCAGCACCCTGGTTTGAAACGGAAAATCGCGGGCTCTTAAAAGACCCGCGTACAGAAGTCCTTATTGCCGATGGCCGCATTGCGATTCCAAAAGGCGATGCGGTTTTTGATGTGATTATTTCGGATCTGTTTGTGCCCTGGCACGCAGGTGCGACCGCGCTTTACAGTCTTGAATATTACAAACAAGCGGCCGAACGCTTAGCGGAAGATGGTTTTTATGCGCAGTGGCTGCCGCTGTATCAGATGTCGGAGCAGGAGTTTAAAATCATTGGAAAAACCTTTCAAACCGTTTTTCCCCATGTGACCCTATGGCGGGCGAATTTTTCGGCGAGCCACCCCATTGTGGCCCTGATCGGTTCACAGCGCCCCCTTTCTCTTGCGCCGGATGTCTTGAGCAAACACTTGCTTCGGCTGAAGGATGAGCCGGGAGGCGATCCGGATTTAAAGTCGGTGGATGATCTGATGCTTTTTTTCGCGGGGGATGGCATAGCGCTGAAGTTCTTTTTTGAAGACGCTGTTCTGAATACGGATAACCGACCCTACATTGAATACCTTGCCCCGATCAGCCGGATTCAGCGCAGGCGCTTGACGGGCGAATTGCTGGCCGGGCATTTTCTACAGTTTGCGGAAAGCCTCGAAACATGGCGTGATCATGCCTTGGCGGGTGCCTACTTATTTCAGGCGAAGGTGGCCGCCGATCATCACAATTTTGCTGCACGTATTGCGGCCTTAAAAGCCGCCGTGACATTGGCCCCGGCCAGCGCGCGTCTGGCCCGCATTGAGCGTGCGCTCAAAATTTCCGGGATGTGAGTGAAGAAGACCTTTTTAAGGAGTACCTATGAATCAGATTCGAACCTTCATCAATAAAACGGGACGCCTGTTTGTGGCGCTGATCATCTTCGTCCTGCTCGTCGGGATGGCAAAAAAACCGCCGCTGGTGGGGGGGCTTGTGCCGCAGTTTCAACTTGAAACCTTGAATGGCGCGTCTGCGCAAATTTCCGATTATCGCGGCAAGGTGGTGTTGCTTAATTTTTGGGCGACCTGGTGCAAACCCTGTAAAGCGGAAATGCCGGAGATTCAAGCGGCCTACGAAGCCTATAAAGATGAGGGTTTTGTGGTATTGGGCATTAATTTTGGCGAAAAACCTGAAAAAGCACAAAAGCTTGTAAAGGAAATGGCTTTGACCTTTCCTATTTTGCTTGACCGGGATGTGGAAGTGGCGGAGCAGCATCGTGTGGTTTCCCTGCCGGTGACCTTTTTTATTGATGCAAAGGGCATTATCAGAGAACAGATTTTTGGCGGAACATTAACAAAGGATCAAATCGGAGAAATTTTTCATCGGCTTCAAAAAAAGACGGGGTAGTTTTTTTCCTTTTTTTTAAAGCAGAGCGTGAAATACAGAGAGCTGAGTAATGAATAAAACAGGATTGTGTGGAAGATTGTTTGCATGGCTGATTTTAATTGCCGCGATCGTCATTTTTAATGTGGATGGGATTTTTGCGGATGAAGGGCATCACATGGGGCATGATGTCGAAGACCCTTCCCGTGATGAAATGAAACAGGGCATGGATCACGCGCCCGATCATCAAATGGATCATTCCGGACATGGGCTGGGGGATTTGCCTAAAAACTTTGAGAGACCTGCCCAGGGGGTTAAAGAATTAAAAATCAATCTCAAAGGCCCTTTTTGTCAACGTCACCCGGAAGAGATTCGCAGCGCTTTAATGAAACTCAGCGGCGTCAAAGACGTGGAGGCCTTTAACGGGCGAAAATATGTTGTCATTCAGTATACCGGGGATGAAACAACACCGGAACAGATGGGTGCGACCGTAAGCGGACTCCAGGGCAGCGGATGGCGTTGTCAGGCCGTGCTTGTCTTACATTAAAGGACCATTTCTGTGACTTTTTTGCAATAAAAAGCATGGAACGAAATCAAATGAGTTTGGATAAAAAAAAGATGAACGCCGACTGGGTATTGCAACTGATCCGCGATTTAAATCAGGAGCAGTTTACCGGAAGCATTCGTATCAATTTTTTTAAAGGGGACATTTCTAAAAAAATCGAGAAGACTTCGTTCATCTCTGGGAAAGAGTGAGTGTATCTTCACATAAAAGGGGAGGTTCCAATGAGATTAAGCACTACACTTTTTGTAATACTTTTGATGTTAGCGGGGTATCTTGGGACGAGAAAACAAGGGGAACTAAGCAGAAATGATCAGAAATTTTGTTGTGATTTATGAAATGTCAATATTTTTAACATACTGATATTGTTGAATAAATTTATAGCTTAGATGAAAGCAACGACTGTTTATGCAGAAAATACGAAGTCCCATTCAACGCGCCATGAAATGCACAGCGCTCGTGTTGATTCTCCTCTCACAGAGGCGGGAAATGACGCATTTGGAACGATTCAAGAAGTGATTCGCAAGCTAAATCACGATCCCAAAGTGGATTGGTCAAAAGTCAATTTAGAGGCTTTGAGGCGGCACCTCGTAGATACAAATGATATGACCCTGAATGTTGAAATTCTCTCACAGCAGCCCCTTGATAAAGGCCTAAAGATCGTAATGCGAGCAAGTACCTTGAAATCGGAATCTGCTTTGGATCGGGTTTTTTCTGTGCATCCGGCCCAACTGAAGAGGGAAACGGGCTGGGAAATGTTTGTTCAAAAAAAAGAAAAAATATATAGCTTAACGATTACGACTGAAAAACCCGATGAAGTGAATAAAATCAAAGGATTGGGTTATATCGGTCTGATGGCGTCCGGAAGTCACCATCAAGCACATCATTGGATGATGGCAAAAGGAGAAAATCCACATCATGATCATTAGAAAAAATAATGATCTGCATGACATAAAAGATGCGTGTGCTGAAGAATTCAGTATGAAACAGCAGTATTGTCTAAAATTGATATTAGGTCTTCTGTTTTTTTCATTTGTTGCGGTATTTGCCGGATGTGGCAGCGACGGTGGCATGGATGGCGATAATGGAGGGGCATCCGTGGTCGTTTCGTTTTCAGCAGAGATTCAGCCCATTTTTAGGGACAATTGTACGATTTGTCACAAAGTGGATGGGATTGCCAGTTTTCTGCCAATGACCTATGAGCATTTGGTGAATCGGGATGCGACAAATACCGACGGGGGTGGCAAACGGGTGATCCCTTTTGATGCCGCAAACAGCATTCTTTATCAGCGCATCAGCGGTATCGGTTTACCTTTGACGGAGGAGACGATGCCGCTGGGTAGTGCGCAATTATTGCCTGATGAAAAACAGGTTTTAATTCAAAACTGGATCAATGAAGGGGCATTGGATAACTGAGAAAATAAAGACCTTTTTGTCATTTAACAATTTAATTTTTTGGGACCACCGTAAACACGACGCCCGCCGGTTTTGAGGAAAGATCCTCTCATCCTGCGGGCGTTTTTTTTGGGGGAGCAGCGCGATTTTTTCATTTCAATTTGTTGATAAAAAAAAGACCTGTCTCGGTCGTCTGATGCATTGGATGACCTTAAGCCTATTTTTTGTACACCTTTCCCTGCCTGTGTTTTTGTTAAACCGCGGGGCGCGCCATGTGTCGGTGCATCGCACACATGCGGGACACGCGGTTCAGCACAGCACGGTGATCTGTTCCTGGTTTTGCTCGGCTTCCACATTTGTCCGCTCGGCCTTGGAAACGCCCGAACAGCTTCTAATGTCTTCTTTTGAAAGACCGCGTGATTTCAAACGGGGGTTTGACGCCAGGGGCAGCGATTGTCTCCTATATATTCGCGGTCCTCCGATTTTTGTCTGAATTATTTTGGAAAAAATAGAATCATTAAAAATGACACAAATTTAGAGGATTAAGGAGAACCATTAAAATGAAAGTACTGAAACAATTATTTATGATTTTTTTGGCAAGTGCCGCACTTTTTGGCTGCAGCGACAGCGATGATCCGGTCGTAACCGCAGGCGCCGGAAACCCGGTCACCGAAAAACTTTACATCTCCGTCGCCGAGCGGGGTGAAATCAAGGCGATTCATTTAAGAGAAGAAGTGGAAGAAGACACACATGCAAAAATCTTTCGCCATGCCGAAACACCGACAGAGCCGACCGTAACGATCAAAATGCTGGGCAGCGATGGAAATCCAGCAGCCGTTTTGCCGGGAGAAATGGTCTTCAGTGAAGGCAATGCTTATATCCGCCTGAGCAGTCCCGATGCTGGCCCCTTGTCCACTCAGATTCAGATGATCGATATCGGCACAGACGGGCTTGATCATAACCACCCAATCGAGGTGGGCGGTGGTCCCACGCATTTGTATCTGGACCATGACAAAAAGGTCTGGATTTTAAATGATGGTGATCGCGCAGAGACAACTGAGGCCGATTCGGTTTCCGTAATTGTTGGCGGTACGCATGCGGAAACCGCGCGCATTCCGCTCGGCAGCGGTCATCATATCGCAGCCTTCGCCACAATGTCGAAACGGGTTTTTATCTCGAATATCCATGACAACACCGTTTCCGTGGTAGACAATGATCCGGCCAGTAGCACCTATCTGGAGACCATCCTGAACGATGCCGGATTGCCGCACAACGCCGCCGTGATGGTCGGGGACAATCCTCACGGCATTGATTACAGCCATCACAACGGCATGATTTACAACGCCAATACGCAGGATGCGGTCAATGCAATTTCCGTGATTAACGAAAATACACTGGCGCAAACCTTCATCCCCTTGGGAACGGGCGCCGGGGAGATTCCTGCGGTTTCAAGATTGCGCACCCGGCATCAGCACGATGACCCCTCGGACGGCCGTTTCATCTACGTTCTGGGTGAGACTGTCGATGATAAAGGGGATGCGGATCCTTCAAATGACGATACGACGGCTTGGGTCACAGTCATTGATACGATGAAAGCCGAAGACAAGGGCATTATCGCAACGACACCCATCCCCAATATGAGACCGGCACGCTTGATCTTTGGCCCTCACGGCAAGAGGTTGTATCTTCCGAGTGGTGTGCCTTTTGGGGGTGCCACGCCTCCCCTTAGTCTTGAGATTGATCAGTTGGCGGTGATTGACATTGATCCGACTTCGGCAACTTTTAACGAATTGCTCAAAAAAATCAAAGTCGGCAATGCGGGTGGTCACGGCTCGGTTGCCACAACAAGCAGCGACGGCCATTTTCTTTTTGTGGGAAATACCGGCGGGACGACCGTTTCGGTGATCGACACCGAAATCCTGGAAGTGGTCGAAACGATTGAAGTCGGCGGCGCACCCACGGGTTTGGGTGTTGTAAGGATTGAAAGTCATGATGACAGTGGTGGACACGATCATGGTTAATCACTTGGGCTGATCTTCGGATTGACTTCTGTTGTTTGTTGACAGCCCCCACGACAGAATAAGTCGCGAGGGCTGTCAACTCAGCCTTGATGTTGCTCAAACCAGGGCGTTGCGGCCATTTGGGCGACCGAGGCCTACTCACCTGTACGGTGAGCAGCAAAATGACCGATAACGCCGTATAAGCAGACGAACCGGCGGTTTCAAATTCCGCAATCGCGGAATTTGGGGGCATCTTTATGATTGACCTTCCTGGAAAATCATGTTACTCAATTCCTTTTTTTAAGCTTTCACCGGCCCGAAACTTAAGAACTCTTTTTTAAGATTAAGGAGGGGATGTGTTGATCCTGAAGCGATGTTCGTCTGATCTGATTTTATCGCTCTCTTATTTGATGACGGCCTTCTTCCTGGCCGGATGTGGAGACGAGTTTAAACCGGACATATCCGATACGCCGCAACCCATTAACATCGTGCCCACCACCGCCGCAGAAAACCCGAAAACCCGTGTGGGGCTCGATCCTTCCATCGCGCTTGGGACGGACGGCTTCCTGCGCATCGCTTATTACGACCTCTCAAACGGCGACCTCAAATTTGCGCGCTGCACGGATGCAGACTGCAGCACGCCGGTCATCACCATCCTGGACAGCACGGGCGACGTGGGTGCGAGCGCCTCACTGCGCATCGCTTTGGATGGTTTTGCCCGCATCAGTTATTACGATGCAAGCAACGGAAACCTTAAATTCGCCCGCTGTACGGATGCCGACTGCACGACACCCGCCCTCACCGCGGTGGATACCGCGGACAATGTCGGCGCAAGCACCGCACTGGCCATCGGCAGCGACGGCTTTGCCCGCATCAGCTATTACGACGCCGGCAAGGGCACACTCAAGTTTGCCCTCTGCGCGGATGCGGATTGTGCTGCGGCCACCCTAACGGTGATCGGTCCCGAAACGGGCATCGGCGGTGCGCAAAGTGCCATCGTTTTGGGCGCGGACGGTTTTGCACGGATCAGTCACTGGAATCTCACATCACTCAACTTGGACTACGTGCGCTGCACTAATGCGGCTTGCAGCACACGAAACAATACCACCGTCGATGCCGCCGGAACGACCACTTTAGGCGCGGGTTCTTCCATCCGCCTCGGGCCGGATGGCTTTGCCCGAATCAGCTATTTCGGAGAAGAGTCCGTGATTACTGAAAACGGCGTCTCCTCCGTGAAGGGCCAAATTAAATTTGCCCAGTGTAACAGCGACGACTGCACAAGCCCAACGCTCACCATCGTGGACAGCAGTGCCCGTTACGGACAGACCACGGCCTTGGAGGTCGCCGCCGACGGCTTCGCGCGCATGGCCTATTACGATCAGGAAAACGCCGTCCTTAAATTTGCCCGATGCACAGACGCCGCCTGCAACACGCCCCTAATAACGACTGTGGATGCGACGATGGATTCGGGCGACTTTCCTTCTTTGGTCCTCGGTGCGGACGATTTTGCAAAGATCGCCTATTTTCATCACACCAACGGGGACTTGAAACTCGCACAATGTACAAATGCCGATTGCACGGCCAATGCAATTACCACCCTGGACCGTTAATCCCGAATCAAGATGATAAAACGCTTCGAAGAAACCCTCTACCACGATTACGCACAAAGCTTTGGCGTCGAGGAAATCTACTACGAAAACAAAACGGCACACCAGCATCTCATCATTTTTCACAACGCCAAATTCGGCCGCGTCATGGTGCTTGACGGCATTGTCCAAACCACGGAGCGCGATGAGTTTATTTATCACGAAATGCTGGCGCATGTGCCGATTTTCAGCCACGGCGCGGTGGAAGGGGTTTTAATCGTCGGCGGCGGAGATGGCGGCATGCTTCGGGAAGTTTTACGGCATAAGGACATCAAGCAGGTCACGATGGTTGAAATCGATGAAACCGTCGTGGAAATCTCAAAAAAATACCTGCCCAATCACGCCCGGGGAGCCTTTGACGACCCCCGGTTGCGCCTCATCCTTTCAGACGGGGCAACATTTATCCGGGAAACCGACGAAAAATTTGACGTCATCATTACGGATTCCACCGATCCCATCGGCCCCGGTGAAAGCCTCTTCAGCCATGATTATTATCGGGGCTGCAAAGGCTGCCTCACGGAAAGCGGCATCCTGGTCACGCAAAACGGCGTCGCCTTTTTTCAAGCCGAAGAAGCCAAAAAAACGGCCGGGTTCTTTCAGCAACTTTTTAAAGATTGGCATTTTTACAGCGCAGCAATCCCGACCTACGTGGGCGGCATCATGGTCTTCGGCTGGGGCACAGACAATGCGATGCTTAGAAAAATCCCACTGGAAACGCTCGAAGCCCGTTACCGTAAAAGCGGCATTGCAACACGCTACTACAATCCCGCCATTCACAGGAGTGCCTTTGCGCTTCCGCAATATGCACTTGAAATTATTGAGAAAAATAAACATTGACCCCGCCGGATTTTTTGCAATGACTGTAACCTGGCCTTCCACATATTTTCGCAGCACATACGATTGGGAAAACCTGCTCAAAACGCACGGTGCGCCTTTGCTCCTGCTCGACTGCGATACCTTGCGGGGACAATACAAAAAACTCGCCGCAGCCCTGCCTGATGTCGCACTGTATTTCGCGGTCAAGTCTTCGCCCAACGCAATGGTACTGGAAACCCTGAAACAGGCAGGCAGCAATTTTGACATTGCCACACCCGGCGAGATCAAGTTATTGGAAGCGCGTTCCATCCCGCCGCAGCGCACGATTCACACGCATCCCATCAAACGGGACATCGACATCCGCGCGTCCATGCGCTACGGCTGTACGACCTTTGTGGCGGACAATCTCACGGAATTGGAAAAATTCATCCCCTATCGCGAGCGGGTGGGTTTGCTGCTGCGCATCGCGTTTTCAAATGCCGATGCCGTTGCGGATCTCTCAAAAAAATTCGGGTTGGCGATTGAAGACGCGCCGCATTTTATCGCCAAAGCCAAGGCCCTCGGCATTCGCATTAAGGGTTTGAGTTTTCATGTGGGTTCTCAATCGAAAAACCCAGATGTCCACGTGGCGGCCATTCAAAGCTGTGCGGCACTTTTGCAGGACAGTCGCGACAGCCGTGGCGCACCGATGAGTGTGCTCGACATTGGCGGCGGCTTTCCCATTGACTATGAAGGCCGGGGCATCCCTATTGACGCCTTTTGTGCGCCCATTCGCACGGCCTTGGCGGCACTGCCGAAAAACATACACGTCATCGCGGAACCCGGACGCTTTATCGCAGCGCCGGCCATGACCTGTGTCGCATCCGTCATTGGAATTGCAGAACGCAACAAAAAAACCTGGTATTATTTGGACGATGGCGTTTACGGCTCCTTCAGCGGTCAAGTCTTTGACCATGCCCGGTATCCGATTTTTGCGCTCAAAACAGGCCCGACTTTCCCTTCCGTGCTTGCGGGGCCGACCTGCGACAGCATTGACATTATCGCCCCGGACATCGACTTGCCAAAACTGGGAGTCGGCGACCTCATCATCGCACCTTTAATGGGGGCTTATACCAGTGCGACAGCGACGGAATTTAATTTTGTGCCCAAAACACAAATTGTTCCCGTCAACGGCCCTGAACAAATAACACAACCCATGAGACGGATTGTTTGAATTAATCCTTCTCGTTCAAGTTCCACCCTCTTCTCTCCCTTTGAGGGGCATATCGGGTTATGTTTTTCAAAAACAAGCTCTTTTTTATCGGATTTTGCTTTAAAACACAAGGATTTGAGCCAACCTTCCCCCCCCCCTCTTTTTATTGACGCCCGGATCGAACGTCCGTATCATGTGGCTCAGCGATGTCCTTATTTTTATGAAAAGGAGCATGTTATGACTTTAAAGAATTTGGGGAACACGGATTTTAGTATCTCTCCCATCGGTCTGGGGACTTGGGCGATCGGGGGGGATTGGAGCTTTGGCTGGGGGCCGCAGGATGATGCCGCATCCATTGCGGCGATTCAGCGCGCGCTGGATCGCGGAATCAATTGGATCGATACCGCGCCTGTTTACGGCCTGGGCCATGCGGAAAAGCTCGTCGCCAAGGCCTTGAAGGTGCTTGGCAGCGCGCGCCGTCCATTTGTTTTCACCAAGTGCGGATTGATTTGGGATGCGGAGAAAAACGTTGGTCATTCCCTGAAGGCGGATTCCATCCGGGCAGAAGTCGAAGCCAGTCTTCGGCGTTTAGAAACCGATGTCCTGGATTTGTGCCAGATTCATTGGCCTTCCTTCCCGCCCGGCAGTCCCGCGCCGGATTTGGAAGAAGCGTGGCAAACCCTCACGGACTTGATTTCAGAAGGAAAAATCAGACAAATCGGGGTATCCAATTTTTCGCTGGCTCAACTCGAACGGCTACAAAAAATTTCGCCGATCGCTTCACATCAACCCCCCTATTCGGCTCTCATGCGGGCGGTTGAAGGGGATGTGCTGCCTTTTTGCGAAAAACAGAATATCGGCGTCATTGTGTATTCTCCGATGCATAACGGTTTGCTCAGCGGGAAAATGACGCGTGAACGGATCGATGCGCTACCCGCTTCGGACTGGCGAAAACAAGTAAACCCCGCTTTTAAAGAACCGTATTTGTCGCGCAATCTTGCGTTTGTGGAAATCTTACGGGAGATCGGAAAGCGCCACGACCGTTCTCCCGGAGAGGTGGCCATTGCTTGGACGCTTCGCCTGCCGTCGGTGACGGGCGCGATTGTGGGCGCACGTGATGCGGCGCAGGTCGACGGCTTTGCCGCGGCGATGGATTTCCGGCTCAATGAAAGCGAAATCGCCGAAATCCAAAGGCATTTGCCGAAATCCATCGGGATGATGTCCGTTCGCTGAGGGGTCTGATTTTTTGAAAGTCTATTTTTTGGATTTGCACCTGCTTTGAAAGCGGATGCTTTACTTGATAAGGAGATGATTATGGAGATTAGACTCAGAATCTTTTTAAAATTTTTCTCATTGACTTTCATCGTATGTCTATTGACAAGCCATTCCGTATCTGCGGCCAATCCATCGGTAGACGGAGAATGGCAAGGCACGCCGCACCTGGGGTTTTCCCCCTATACGGGGCTGGCCGGACTCGAACTTCAAAACATGAATTTTGGCCTCACTTTGGGATGGCCGGCGAGTGTCGGCTTAAAATATTATTTCGACAAAAAGGGAGATCGTTTGTTTTTAGGGACGCATGCCTTATACCTGAAGCGTGATAATGATGAAATAAAAGACGGCGTGTTCTACACAGAAAATGAAAGGACACTTGTGGGAGCAGGCATTGGATATAAATGGCAATCGGAACAGGGTTGGAACATGACGTTTAGCTTGTCTATTCTATACGACAGAGAAAAACTGAAAAACGGTTCCGGAACAGCAACGGAAGAAGATGTGGTCTCATTGCCAGGTCTCACCTTCGGATACCGATTTTAGTCATCATTTTTCTGATGATAAATATTACACTGATTTCGAGGCGCCCTGGCAATACGCGCTTTGTTCAGAACATTGGCAAGGGATTCTGATTCTTGCTAAGATCATTCACATATTTTTGCAAGCTTCATTTACTGAGAGGCATTTAGCTTTATGAAGCCGTATCGTTTTATTTTTAATGTGATTTTATTTCATCTGGTTTTTTTTCCAAGCGGGCGGGCTTTTTCGGATGAGTTGCAAAAACCCGCTGATTTTATTGTTTTGGAAGATTATACAAGCCAGGCCGAAAACGGACTGCCGACGGGATGGAAGCCCCAGAGAGACCACCCCGCGCCTTCCGAAGCATATCAGATCAAGCACAGCGGCGAAAATCCGACGCTCTACGCAAAAGGCAAACCCAACCGTATTTTTAAAAAGATGAAATGGAATCCCTATGAGTATCCCTTTATTACCTGGACGTGGCGCATGCTGAAGGTGCCGAATGATCCGGACAAAGAACGCAATGCAACCGTGTATGTGGCGCTGGGCACGGATATTTTAGGGATTCCCAAGTTGACGAAGTATGCTTGGAGCAGTAACAAGGCCGTCGGCACGGAAGAATCAGGCGGCATCTTCCGGCCGACGACGATCGTGATTCGCAGCGGGCCGCCTGAATCCGGCGAGTGGGTGACCGAAACGATCAATGTCTTGGAAGAACACAGACGCCTTCATTCGGAAGATCCGCCCGATGAGGCCTACGGTTTCGGCATCATCTCGACGCTTGAGGCGGAATTCGGCGCGTTCATTGCGCATAAATGAGCCCCCAGCTCCCGTCGCATTCAACACAATCTGAGCGCACCTTCACATGTTGAAAGATGTTTTGTACATGCTCATCGGCTTGTTACTCCTGACCGGCGGAGCCGATGTGATGGTTGCCGGGGCCTCGCAGCTTGCGCGCCGTATGGGGATTTCTGCCTTAGTGATCGGGCTCACCATTGTTTCTCTCGGGACTTCTGCGCCGGAAATGGCGGTGAGCCTCTCCGCGAGTTTGAGCGGACGGGCCGATATTGCCATTGGAAACGTTGTGGGGAGCAATATCAGCAATATCGGCTTAGCCCTGGGTCTTGCCGCAATGGTGCGGCCTTTGGCGGTTCAGGCGCGTCTCGTGCGTTTTGAAGTGCCGCTGCTTTTTGGCATTTCTCTTCTGACCTACTTGATTGCCCTAACAGGTGTCATTCCGCGTTGGTTCGGTGGGATTTTTTTGCTCGGACTCGCTCTTTACATCACCCTGCTCTATTATTGGTCTCGCCGGGAAAAACCGGAAATTCAAGCCGAATTCACGGAAGAAGTGCGAGGCGACGGGAGCCTGTTGCGCAATATCGGTAAGATTATCTTCGGTTTGGCCAGTCTGGCAGGCGGGGGAAACCTGTTGGTAGACGGTGCGGTCGGCATCGCCCGCTGGGTGGGGCTTTCCGAATTGGTGATCGGATTGACGATTGTTGCCGTGGGCACTTCATTACCGGAAATGGTGACCTCCATCATCGCCGTTGTTCGTAATCACGGGGACATTGCAATCGGCAACATTTTGGGCAGCAATCTGTTTAATACGCTCGGCGTACTGGGGGCCAGCGCCGCCGCTCAACCCATTTTGGTGCAAAATGATTTACTTGTGCGCGACCTTCCCGTGATGGGACTGCTCACAATCTTGCTGTTTCCTTTTTTAAAATCAGGTTTTGTACTTAGGCGTTGGGAAGGTGCATTTCTTGTGTTGATTTATATTGCGTATGCGGTTCTTCTTTTTTTTCATCACACATAATCAGAGCTTTCCTGAAGGAAGCTCTGATTATGTCATAAACGCGCGCTTCACCAGCTCACAACGGCATCATGCTCAAAGATCATATCGATCAGACGGGCGTAGGTGATTTTCCGACGCCGTGTTTTTGCAGAGGCTGACAGAAGATCCTCGCTTAAAATACAGGGTTCGGTTGTGAGAGGCGAGAGATCCGTTTCGATGGCGTCTTGAATCAGTACGATTGAAATTTGATATGATTGTTCAATGTGTTGAATGAAATCAATCGGATCGCGGTTTTCCGCATTTTTGAGAAGGTGAAGGGTTCTTTTTTTACTCACTTCATATCCTTTAAAAGCTAAAAAAGCAATCTGTTTGTGCGATTTTTTCCGCACAGGCCGATTGTGATAAAAAAGGCGCCTCCGCGTCATGTTCTGAAAGGCCATCTGTTTCCGCACTTGCAGCATCGATGAAAAACGTATTGGGAAATCCTTCAAACGCCGAAAGAAAATGTTCCAGACGTTCTTCGTCAATCCAATCCGTTTTGTCTTTCTGCAAGAGACGCACGGCGTGTTTCGTGAGCAATACGGTCACGTGGTGTTCGCTTGCGGCGAGGCCCAGGGCAATACGAATGCCCTCGCAAGCCCGATGGCTGCTACGGGGATCGCTTTGGATGAGTACGACCATTTTTTTATGCCGCATCTAATTCAACGTGACAAATCGGTCACAGCCTTTCACCAAATCGGAGAGCACAACCAAGCCGCCAAACACCGCCCCGTCGTTTACGGGAACGCCGTATCGCTGCGCGCCGTAGGCGCAAAGAAAGAGCCGGAGCCCCTTCTTAGAGAGCCTCCGGATTTCGGCGGTCTCCATGTTTTTGACCCCTTCGTCGACGAGGTAAAGATACACCCGCAGATCTTTTTGCAGGGCGGCTTCGATGAGCCCCACTGCGGTGTGCAAATTGCCATGCGCGGGCGGTGTCGAAAGAAGGATGCCGAGTTTCTTTTTTATCAAAACCGTTCCCCGTTCCGAAGAGATTATATGCAAATCGGTTTTTATCCGACCTTTCCCATCCCAAAAGTGTAACATATCATTTCGCGCGCCGTAGAACGGAATTTTAAAGCCGTGTGGACGCGGCTCAGTTTTCAATTTTCAGGGCGTGTGTGTTTTCTTGACCTCTTTTAAGGCCTCTGGTAGACTAAATCTTGCTTTTTTATATAAAAACATGAATTGGAGGGGAGTCAATGGCAGGCGAATCAAAGTTTACATTGCAAGTCGATGGCGCGGTACAGAAACCCGTTAAATGGGGATATGAATCGCTTGAGAGCATTCCGGCTGAGTATCAAGTTGAGGATGTCAGCCAGTATGTTGCCGGAATGGCGGGATCGGGCGTTCAAGTGAAAGCCCTGCTGAATGCTGCAATACCGCTTGCCGCTTCGGATCACGTCACCTTTCATTCCCAGGATGGAAAATTTGCAGCCAGCGTCGCACTGGATGAAATCACAGAACGCGGCATCCTCATTTATAAGCGCGACGGCGCCCCTTTACCGGAAGCTAAGGGCGGCCCGGTGCGATTGGCGATCCCGCAGGGCGAGGACGAGTGTTCCAACGTGAAGTCTGTGATTCGCATCGAAGTGACCGCAGGCAAGGGTGTGGATACGACCTACGACCCCTTTCACGACATTCCTGAAATTCACGGGCACGCTCATGACGGACATTCTCATAATCACAGCCATGACCACGATCATGGCCATGACCACGGCCATTCACACTAAGTTCCGCATTTATCATACAATTAAAAAAGGAGCGGCCGAAAGAAAAGACCGCTCTTTTTTTATGCCCTGTTTTCCCTTTGATCCGGACATCGTGTTTGCCCTCATCTCCTTGCCTTGTTTTTGTATTTTTCGTATGATGGGCCGGAGAATGAATCAAGTATCGTGAATAGGAGCTTCAAATGAAAAAAGTGTTTGTTTTTGTGGTATCGGCCCTCATGTTGATCGTTTCGGCATCGCATCAAGTCATGGCCGGCGAACCCTCCGAGGCTGAGAAAATTGCGCATGAACTGCTTGAGGTTTCCGGGGTAATTAAAATGGGTGGACAGATTACCGAGCAGTTGATCCGGCATCAAAAGAAAAACATGCCTGATATTCCTGAGCAATTTTGGACGGAAGTTGCCGGTGAAGTCCGCTCAGAAGGCTTGAACCGGAAGATTGTCGCGGTTTATGTTAAACATTTTTCGGTTGATGAGATGAAGGCGATTGTGGCGTTTTATAAAACCAGCGCCGGCAAGAAATACCTCGATAAGTTGCCCGAGATTACGAAAGAATCCATTGCGGCCGGCCGACTTTGGAATCGCGAAGTGGGTGTGCAAATTGCTGAAAAACTCAAGACGGCCGATCTCAAAAGCATGAAAAAATAACGATGTTTTCCCGCGCCGCGATGAAAAAACCACAGCAGATGTTTTTGTGTGTGCTTGACATCGCGACACAAGATCTATGTGCTGATGTTTAAAAACATCCTTCTGTTGATCTGCCTCACGCTGGCGGGCGTTGCGCTGTTTTACCTGATTGATTTCTGGGTCAAGGACGAAGGCACCGACCTTTTTTTTACGCAGCAAATCACAGAACCGGATGCCTACCGCGCGGAATTTCAGGATGCGAACGATACCCGGACACACCTCTTCATCAAGACCTGCGTGCAGTGTCATGACGTGCCCGATCCCAAAGCACACACGGCCTCGGAGTGGCCGCCTCTTGTCTCGGAGATGGTGCGATTGCTCAAGGAGACGCGGCAGGCCAAACCCGAAGCACGCTCCTGGTTTATTCCCGGCCCTACGGAGACTGAAAAAATTGTCGCTTATCTTGTTGAAAGGGCGGGTAAAGATAAATAAGCCGGGCATTTCCCGATTCTTTAGGATGCAGGGGCTTGTCTTGGTTTGCTTGTGTTTTATGCCGCTCTTGCTGCATGCCGCACCGGAAGATTCACAAGCCCCGGAGCGGTCTGCCGCAGGGCTTGATACGATACGAGGTGGCATTTTTCTGGTGGCCGACCCCAAAATCATGGACCCTAATTTTAGCAAGACCGTCGTGCTGATCCTGCACCACGACGAAGGCGGGTCCAGCGGCTTGGTGATTAATCGTCCCACGGAACAAACCCTGCCGGAACTCCTTCCGAATATTGAAAATGTGGCCGCTGGAGAGCGGCTTTTCGACGGCGGCCCCGTTTTGCGGGGGGAAACCCTGACGCTGCTCTTTCGCGCCAAGACGCCGCCAAAAGTCCTTTCCCCTGTTTTTGAAGCTGTTTATGTAACTCAGGAAGCACAGGTTTTTGCCCGTATCTTGCGCAAGGAAATGCAGGCCGAGGCCTATCGTTTATTTATGGGCTATGCAGGCTGGGCCCCGGAGCAATTGAAAAATGAACTCATGCGCGGCGACTGGCACTTGGTCGCAGGGGACGCAGAGGTGCTTTTTGAGGCAGACGCGGCCCGAATCTGGGACACCCTTTTCGCACGTTCGCAGCGACGTTTTGTAAAGGCGAAGGGCGTGCCGATTCAGTTCTGAATTGTTTTTCAGGGCACATCTTTCGTATTTTTGCGCCTACGTTCATGCGCAGGGGACCGCATCGTAATCGAATATCTTAAGGAGGAGTTTAATTATGATACGACTTTTGTTTGTTGTTTTGACATTGCTCTTTACCTTTGGCCGCATTTCTGCGGCAGAAATGCCCTTACCGCAAGAGCGCACACTGCCACTGCACTTAGCCCGTCAAGCCGCCGAAGCCGCACTGAAACAGTGCCGAAACGACGGTTATCAGGTGAGCGTGGCAGTCACTGACCGGGCCGGTGTGTTAAAGGTGCTGATTCGGGCCGATGGTGCGGGATCACATACTACCGACAGCAGCCGAAAAAAAGCCTATACCTCGGCCAGCCTGCGCCGGGCCACAAGTTTTTTTGCCGCTCTGATTGCCAAAAACCCCGAAGTGGTCGGCCTACGGGACATGAATGAAAATATTTTGATGCTGGGCGGCGGGCTGCCGATTGTGATTTCCGGAGAAATGATCGGCGGCATCGGTGTGGGCGGCGCGCCGGGCGGGCATTTGGATGAGGCCTGCGCACAAGCGGGTTTAAGAAAAATCGGGGCAGACACGAAAAAGAAATAGGGCGTGTCGAACTTTTGTCATTGGCGGCGTCCAAGGCCTTGCGCAAGGGGATTTGGAACGTCTTTGGGAATTAATCTGACAGTCGCTTCCTCGTAAATCTTATCTATAAAAAATTAGACGCAAACCGTCTTGCCCAACTCGGTGTAGTCTGCCATTGAAGCCTTGATGACAGTCTCGGCATGTGTTCTGCCGTATGCTTCGCCGATATGGACGGTGTTTGCTTTTCCTGGAATTTGTTTGTAGGTCAAAAAATAGTGTTGAACCCGTTCGACCAAAATTTTGGGGAATTCTGAAATATCGGTGATATCCCCCCAAGCGCCGTCCTTCTCAAGCACGGCGATAATTTTATCATCCGCTTCGCCATCATCCAGCATCGGCACCCCCCCGATCACACGGGCATTGAGTATGATTTCAGCACGCGTGACGGCCCTTTCGCTAAACACACAAATATCAAGCGGGTCTCCGTCGCCTTCCGTTGATCCTTCCATGAGGCCCCCGACCCGGTCGCCACAATAGGTTCTTGGAATAAAACCGTAAAGCGCGGGCAATTGAGAGGAAGCACGCAAGGGCCGGTCTAAACTGAGGTAGCCGGTTTCTTTGTCGATTTCGTATTTGACAAGGTCGAAAGGCGTCATTTCGATATAAGCGCGCACGGTTTGCGGCGCATCAGGGCCGATATCCAAACCGTGCCAAGGGTGGGGACGGGATTGAGCAAATGCATCAGACATGAAGTACCTCTTATTTATTCAGGGTGATCGATCCATAAAAAACCGGACGTAGTGTAGGGCATTGCAAGTGATAAAGGCAAGCGGATTAGACAGCCCAAGATCGGCGATAGGCATTGGAGATGGGGCAAGTGTTCATTATCTCCCGATTTTCAGGATCAGCGCTCCGGCGTGGGTGACCATTTTACCCGCAACCTGATACAGCCGCCACCGCAGGCTTTGTATCTGATGACGCCCCCATTCACTCGCTGATCTTGGGGGATTGGTCCTTAACAGAGGTAGTGCCCCTCTTGGTAGACGATGATCCCGTTGATTTCGACACGGCCGGTTTTGACAAAGGCATCAACGTGAAAACCGCCCTTTTTAGGGAAGGCGACTTTTTTATATTGCAGGTGTTTACTTCCGAGGGAGAGATGAATACCGCACATGCGTTCATAAGTGCCGA
>JALUVJ010000172.1 GCA_027020665.1 Nitrospira sp. | reverse complement strand
TTGATGGTGAACGGCCTGGAGCTGCTGGGGTTTGGGCGCCTCAGGCCGCATCTCCTTACAGGTCTCAGGGCTGTCCATCTCTCCCTTGAGATCGTCCACAACAATATACTGAATATGGGTCAGATGTTTTTCCCAAAGCAAGGTCACCATATCGTCATCCGCACCCGTCTCAAGAACCTCATCCTCAACGTGCTTTCCGAGAATCTTCAAAAAAGCAATCAGTTCCTTTTTTTCGAGACCGGGATAAAAAGAAAGTTCGCGCAAGCCGTCAATAAAAAGCCTGAAAGCAATACTCTCCAAACGATTCAGGTTTTCATACACTTGTTGGCCCGAAACAAGAAATTCAAACTGCTTGATCCGGAGACGGAGCGGGCCGTAACCTGCCAGATGCACTTCAAGTTTTTCAAACAAGCTATTGATAAATTTTTGATGAATGGGGTTATTCGGGAGGTAAATTTTGAGGGTTTTGGCTGTTTTGGTAAGATACTGGACCACCTCGTTTGCCGACTGCACTTCTTCCTTGTCGTAGTCGATCTCGTCGTCCGTCAAATCCGTTTCGTGCTCAGGCATACCGCGCCAACCTCTCTAAAAAGCAACTATATTATAGGCCCCGGGCAATGTCAAAATGTCGCCGCGGCAGCCCCCGGACCATGTCACCGCCCCTCAATTCCAAACACCGGGCACTTGTTGACAGCGCATACGTTCTGTGGAAAGATATCGCCCTTTATCAACTGATTGTCACGGATGGATGATGGCTGTCACGATTGCGCTTACCGTACTCGCACTCTTCTATTTTTTGGGATACCGCGGCTATTCCCGTATCATCACGGAAAAAGTCTTCGGCCTTTCCGCCACGGAAAGCACACCCGCACACGATCCAAAACTCAGAGACGACTACGACTACATCCCGACAAACCGCCACATCCTTTGGGGGCATCATTACACCTCCATCGCCGGTGCCGCACCGATCATCGGGCCGACTGTCGCCGTCATTTGGGGATGGGGCCCGGCCTTGTTTTGGATCGTCTTCGGGACGATTTTCATCGGTGCGGTTCACGATTTCGGCGCGCTCGCCCTCTCCGCGCGCAAAGACGGCCACACAATGGGCGGACTTGCAAGCAGCGTCGTAAACCGACGCGTGCATATCCTTTT
This sequence comes from Nitrospira sp., assembly GCA_027020665.1. GTDB lineage: Bacteria > Nitrospirota > Nitrospiria > SBBL01 > JAADHI01 > JAADHI01. The sequence goes on along the minus strand of JALUVJ010000172.1, from coordinate 26,626 downwards.
TCAAATCGTCGTTTATTTTCTTGTTTGGGTCGTACTGGCCGTCTTTGCTTTTGCCATCGGGATTTTATTCGACCGCTATCCCGCCTCGGTCATCCCCGTCAATTTTGAAATCATCGTGGCCATCCTCATCGGGCTGCGCTTCCGTAAAAAGAAAGGAAGCATCTTTATTCCCTCGGTGCTTGCCTTGCTCTCCTTGTATGCGATGGTCGCGGTCGGAGTCCTGTTCCCCGTCTCACTCACACCCCTCATCGGCACAGAAGGCAATCCCGTCATTGTCTGGGCCGTTTTGCTCTTGATTTATTCCGCAATCGCAAGCCTCATGCCCGTTTGGCTGCTTTTGCAGCCGCGCGACTATATTAATTCACACCAACTTATTGTCGGACTCGCCGCATTGATTCTCGGACTCATCGTACTCAACCCTGAAATGAACGCGCCCGTGCTCAACCTGAATCCGACAGGCGCGCCCCCGCTTTTTCCAATCATCTTTGTTACCATCGCCTGCGGAGCCATCTCCGGTTTTCACGGCCTTGTTGCAAGCGGTACCACCTCAAAACAGCTCAACAAAATGGGAGATGCCCGTGCAATCGGTTACGGCGGCATGTTAGGCGAAGGCACCTTGGCCCTTATCGCAACACTCGCCGTCGCAGCGGGACTCCCCAATTGGGGCTCGGAATACGATGCGTGGAACGCCTCCGGTGTGAACGCCATTGCAAACTTCGTCGTGGGTGCGGGACATTTTTTGCAAGCCCTCCTGCTGCCGCAAGGATGGGCGCAAGCCGTCGTCGCCATTCTCGCCATTTCCTTCGCCGCCACCTCAATGGACACCGGCGCCCGCATTCAACGTCTGGTCGTCTCGGAATTGGGCACAGCCCTCAACATCGCCCCGCTTAAAAACCGCTACATTGCGACCCTCATCGCCGTCGGCCCCGCCATTCCCCTCGTCATGGCCGGACCCAAGGTTTGGCTGCCGCTCTGGTTATTATTCGGCACGACCAATCAACTCATCGGCGGCATGACCCTGCTCATTCTATTTGTCTATCTTTACCGCAATAAAAAACCCCTCATCCACATCGCCGCTCCCATGATTTTTTTAGTGGCCATCACCACAGGCGCCATGATTTACAACATCATCACCTGGATCAGCCAGCTCGGCACCGAATCGGCCTCTGCCAACGGGCTGACCATCTTCATCGGCAGCGCCATCCTCATCCTCGAAATCTGGATGATTGTTGAAGCCGTACTCATTTTAAAAAAATTACGGATAGAACGTCTGGCAACTACAAGCATTCCAAATTAGTGCCGTATTGTGTTTAAGATAACAGGCCCACATCAGCGGCGTCATGCCTTTGGCAGACGACGTTTTATTTCGCCCATCCGGTACCGAAGCCGCTCTGGTGCTATCCTTTGTATTTGAAACGTGTGCAGAAACCTTCATGCGTGCTCCACGATTTGCTGTGTTTTCCACTGCACTCGTCTTGAATCAAAATGAATAACCATGCGATGATTTTGATCATAAGGACAATTGCAAACGAGCCTGCGTTTTTAAGGCTTCACGGTTGTCCGAAATGACGGTCTCTGTTTTTTCGAGCGTTTTCTTTTTAAAAACCGGCCCTTCAAAACGGGATTCAAGGCAAAATATTTAAATTAAAAACCTCGATCTGTGTCCCGCCCAGGCCCGTGGCAACCGCCAGACTCTTTCCGGTTTCGGAGAAGGCTAAGCCCGCGATATTGCCAGCGATTTGTACCGTGCCCACTTTCTCGGGCGCATTTTCAAGAGACCAAAAATCCACCTGCGCGCCGCTGCAGACACAGAGCAAGCCTGTCGGGGGATGAAAATAACACCGTGACGGTACTTCAGCCTTATCCATCTGAAAGCCTTGCATTTCCCTGTTCTCGGCTAAATGCCAAAGCCTCACCGCGCCTTGCCGAGTGATGTAAACAAGACGATGGCGCAAAGCGTCCATCGAAAGGGCGCAAACGGCTGTTTCTGTTTCCAGGTATTGAGAGGCCACTCCGGTGTTCGCATCCCAGAGTTGCACCCCTTTTGGCCCGCCCGCCGCAACCCACTTTGAAGCAACCCGGACTATTTTGAAGGCTTCAAAAAAATCCATTGCGGTGGACGGCGCAATGAGACGGCCTTCCAAATCAGCGATGCCCGTCCAAACCCTGCTGAGGTCTTCACAATCTTTCAGTTCGGCATCTTTTGTAGGCACGGAGGAGATTTGAAAAAAGAGCCGGTCCCCCGAAGTATTCCAGCTCGCCCAGTCCACATCCAAGCAGGCGGACGGCATATCGATATTCTTGCTCAAAAGGCCGAGCAGATCAAAGGGAAGCGAAATCACGCCGCCGGTTTCCGGGTCAACTTTGTAGCCACCGGCGTGAATCAGTGTTCGAGAAGTGTTCCAAGAGAGCGGACTGTTTTGAAAACCCGGCAGCAGAAGAACACGCGGCGAAACCCTATCACTCTGCCAGAGAAAAAGCCGCCCTGTAGTGGCGGCGGCAAGACACTCCCCATCGGCGGAAAATACAAGGGCCTCTCCCCAACCCTTTCCAAAAACACGTTTTCCATCAATCGCAATGTGCATCGTGGACTTCAGAAACATCCTTAAACGCTAACTCGTTATGAGTTAAAAAAACACTCTATTTTTTCTTACAGATTTCTTTCGCCAAATGCTGAAGTTTTGAGACACCTTCACTGAGCCATGCCGATTCCGCTTTTGTGATCGTGTATTCCTTTTTGTAACGCGCCTCCACATAGAGGTTTTCTTTACGCGGTTTCTAAAATGTCTTCTTCCACAGTCGCGATGATATGTTTTCTTAGCGTCTTGGCTTCGCCCAGTAGGGCGCCAAAGGCATCCCGTTTCTCATCCACATCTTGCCACAAATCCAGAGCCTCATCTGTATCCAACTGCGTATCGACCAGGTCATCATAAAGAGTGTGCCGCGTTTTATGCACCGTGCGCAGTTTCTCGATTTTTGAGACCGTATCGCCGCTATTTTTAAAACGTATTTCAAGGCCATCCAGCGCCGCCTCAAAATTTCCAAAGGCGGTATTCTCGTATCCCCGCATCGTGGATGTCTTATCGCCCCCCTTCCATTGATAAAGATCCGTGTACGCCGATAGGGCGGCCACTTCGTAGGCCACAGCCGCCCGGCGAAACTCCAAAAGCGCATCCATTTGAAGCTGAAACAAGGCTTCGGCGCGATGATGTCTTCTTGCCCGCCTCTCTTGCACTTTGTTGATGCCAAAGAGTGTCACAGCAGCCGTCACGCCAAAAGTAATCGCAAATTTCGCGATATCCATGAACCAAGCAAACCAAGGACTCCATTGCTCCAACATCAGAAATCTCTCTTGTTATTTGTTTTGGTTTTCAGCCCCCCGCATGGAAAGTTAAATGGGTTTTTTGATCTGCTGATTTTTGATTTTAAAACGCTGTTCTATTTTTATCTCCTTTCAATTCAAGGAGAACGCTCAAGACGCTATTTTCTTTCAATGATTGAATTTAGTCGAGTTTGAGATCGGCCTTAGCCACAAAACCCGTCCCGGCGCGGTTTCCACCGTAGGTATATTCGATGGCCCACCAGTCATAATTCACGCCGATCACAAAAACGGGAACATCTTTGTTCAGCTCTCCGGCTTCAGCCGCGCTTGTATCCGGTTTTTTGTAGACCTTTGCTTTGGGTGATTTTTCAATCTTTCCTTTTTTGCTGATGGAATCGATGTAGTATTTATTTTGATCATCCCCCTCAAGTGTCAGGTTGCCCGTCTTCGAGGCGGCGCCCACATCCAAATCCACGTCGCCCCCAACATCCAAGACCGGAGCTTGCTTTTTGCCGATCTTCATCAGGATACGATCCTCGGTACTGATGCCATTGAGCAGGTCATCAATTTTCAATGCCGGATTAAATTGATCCTTCGTCAAAGGCATATTTTGTTTATCAAGCAAGTCGATCAGGTAGGATTTGCAGTCTGCGTTGTTCTTTTGCGTAACCCCCAGCAAGGCCAGCTTTAATTTCCCAACAGCCGATCCGCCACCGCCGAGAATGGCGGTCATTTTCGGCGCAAGGTAGCTGATGTCCACGAATTCATCGGCGGCGGCGCAATCATAATGCGCGCCGAAGTGATCGGCGAATTCTTTGTAAGGTTTCACGCCTTGATCCATTTTGATCCACACTTGGTAAAAGACCAGCGGAATGTAGTTATTTGCAGCCCATTCGTTTGCGCTGCGCAGATCTTTAAAAACTTCCTGCGCATATGCACTTAATTGTTCGGTAATGCCAAACTTACCGACTTTACAATTGGTTGAATTTTGCGCATGAGAAAGCTCGCCTGCCATATTTGACAGGTATTTGATAATGACTCCTTTATTCCAGGCATAGTTCAGGACGAGTTTATAAAGGCTTTCGATAATGGCGTCTCGCCACACTTTTGAATTTTTGGCGATGCGGCGGCGCATGGCGGCCTGCAAATTACTACGCGCGGAACTGCTCTTGGCCGCCCAACATTCCAAAACGGCGCGCAGGGCGCCCGTCGGCTCCGTGCCGAATTCGACATATTCCAATTTGGGCGCGGTGAGTTTGGGATCGGTGGCGCTGATTAAATCAAGGTTACCACTCGGATCAATCATGTCGAGGCGTCCGTGAGAGGCGCTCGATCCTCGCACGGTCACGTCCCATGAATTTTTTGCCTTGGCCCGTGATTCGACATAACCAACCAGGTTTTGGTTGTCTTGAAGATATTTCCGTATTTGCTTTCTGGCTTCGCTCGCGTTGTTATTGTCAATAGCGTCCCGCACATAGTTGGAGTTGGTGAGGCAGGCGTTAAAGAGGATGCGGCGGTGCGACTGCTGCGGGTCCGGCGTGCCAAACCACCGTGTCATCCAGCCAGGGTCTATATCCATATTGTCTAAAATTTCATCAAAAAGGGCTTGGGCTTTGACCGCATTATTGGCCAAATCGACAGCATCCGAATCTTCCTTGAGTTCCTCATTTTCATTGAGTTCTCCGCCCTTGGTCAGCTTGCCGCCGAGTTCGATGGTACGGGCGTTGCCGTGTCCCGCAATCATCACCTGATCGATTTTATTGTTTTTCCCATATTTCCGGGCGAGCGGACCGATTTGTGATTTCACGTCATCCAGCGTCTCTTTACCCTCAATCATAATCGTATGCATATTGCCGTTTGTAACGACAGCGTCTAACTTGGGGTCCCGGTGAAAAGCGCCGTTATGATCAATGGCCGTGTGCAAAATAAGCGTCAGCGGATTAGTTTTCGATTCGTCGGCATAATTGTCTTTGACCTTGTCGAGTGTCGTTTTGGTAAAACGGTGATAGTTTCGAATGGCCGTATGCATGTCTCCGGCGTCGTAAGCCTTTGGATTCTCGCCATCATCTTTTTTGATCTGCTTGTAGGATAGAAAGTCCCTGCCATTTTTTGCCTGAAAGATTGGCGTCGGAGTCACATTGCTGTAGTAATCGACAACATCATCCGCAAGGTTTTCACGTGCAAGCTCCAGAAAAATCCACTCTGGAAGCGCGCCTTTTAAAATAACATCCCCAAATCCCGCCTGCAATTTGAGGAGATCCGCACCTAAAATTACGGCCTTCGCCACAACAGACGTTCGGCTCAGACGAATCGGCTGGCTGGTGGTCACAGCTCGGCTGTACATCTTCAGCCGATTAAAAAAGACGGTTTCATCGCCTACATTGTCCCATTGCGTTTTTAAGTCCTCCACCTTCATGCCGCCGCAAGAGCCGAGGTTATCCGCACGCCCAAAAATCAACAAGGCGCGTACGACGTTCCGTTCGTCTGTTGATAAATCGGGGCCGGCATGCCAATCCACCTGCGTGTTGGCATAGTCGTCCAGGGCATAGAGCGTCATGCCCTTCAAATCGTCATATTTTTTGTAGTCCGAAGCGGAATTTGTAAGAGCGTCCTGGTTCATAAAATCATGAAGACGGCCCTTAACATCCTGTAGGCTCATATCCTGAAGAAAGGTGTCCCACTGCACTTCCTCATCTGAGGCGGATTTTGCCTTGACCCACTTGAGCAAATTCGCCTCATTATCGACACCGACATCGGCCCTCGCTTCCGAATAAGCAACACGTTGCAGCGGCAAGCCGAACATCAATGAAAGCTGCTTATGTTGCGCGGCCATGCGCGGGCTTTGAGCAATGGCGGATTGCAGGCGACATTGAGGAGACACAGCCGCGTGATGATGATTCTGTTTCGGGATTCCCTGTATGGATGGTTTGTTTTGAACAAGGTCACTTGCGGCGGAAATGACGCCGTTTCGGGAACTTGATTTTTGAAGCGTCCTTCCCATTGTCCGGATCCCTTTCGCCTCATGACCTGCTCATTAGGATAAAACACTTTTTCGCGGGGAGCAAGCATCCCATCTTCAATATCGGAACACTGGCTTACCAGGACGCCAACTTGCCCGCGACCATGCTCACCGCCTTGTTAGCTTTGTCGGCAGTAACCCATGCACGGATTTCTTCAGCATCAAGACCCAAGGCACCCAGAATGAGTTCCGAATCAAAGACTTCAGAAGGTTTGCCCGCGATGAGACTTTTAATCAAACCCTCCGCCATGCGTGTGCGTTTGGATTTCACATAAGCTTTGAGCTTGCCTGCCAGGTTATCTCTGAATCCCGGATTCCCGGCCTGCGCCGGGTCCATGCCAACACCGGTGATGACCTGCCGGGCCTGCGCGGCATCTTCTTCTCCCCCTTGCACCGCAGCAATCAACTGATCGGCAAAAGCCTTCCGTTCGGCCTTGCGTTTGCGCCAATTATGAATGATCCGGTATCCCAAAATGCCCAAACCGATCAAAGCCGCACCGATGCCCGCCACAATGGCCGCCACACCAAACGTGGCGACAGACAGCGCAATCAGACCAATGACCCCCGCGCCGATGGCGGCCAAACCCCCAACCGCAGCAGCCGTATTCCTCAAAGCCTTTTTTTCTTTTTGGTGAATGGCGTATTCGGCAATGGCTTCGAGTTCGCTGTTGGAAACCTTGGACTTGGCGTCTTTGAGTTTTTTCTTGCTCTGGTTGGCGCGAATGGTATTTTTGACTCCCAGAAAAATACCAATGGCCCCAAAGAAAAGACCCAGTACGCCGCCGATCACACCCAAGGCCGTCGCAGCCCCGCTAGAGAGGCTGAAAACCCCACCCGCATCCAAGGCACTCACCACGCCAAACCCAATACCCGTCACGGCATTATTCGTTGCATCACTGAAAGTGATCGCGAGGCCGGCCTTTTCTTTACCCGATGAACCGACGGAATCATCACCATTGAGTTCCGCAACAACGCGGTCCCCATCTGACGCAGCCGCGTCGCTCTCATCCGCCACTTTGAGCAAAGCCCGCATCATATGGATTTCATGTGCGCCCATCGCAATTGTCGCCATTTTCACCGCCTCTTCTTTGATCCTCACCAACATGCCTGCGGCCTTGGCCTGAGCGAATGCCACTTTTTTAATGGCTGCAAGCGATTGCTTTGTCCAATCATCGAATAATTCATGCGGTGTGGCAATACTCACCACCCTCGCCAAAGCCACGGCGGTCGCACGGGCATCACTGACTGCGTCCGGCAGACCCGCGATATGCTCTCGCACCGCTGCCGAGGTTTCGGCAATCCTGAGTTTGGCCGCGGCAAGTTCTGCATTGTCTTCGTCTTCGACAGGGCCGGAATAAAACTCCAACATCATGACTTGTTTTTTGCCCGCTTCGACTTGCTCACACAACAAATCATAAGCCGTCGCGGCATGTCTGCCTTGTTTTTGGATAAATTCAACCAAAGGGCCATCGCCGGGATCGCGTTGAACAACAGATGCAGGCACAGCCTCATTTTCAGAAACACGTTCGGGTTTTTCTTGTAAGGGCTCAGTCCCGTTTGTGCGCTTCATCTGTTGAACAGGAGACATGCCCTTCCCCTGTATCGCGGGGCCGAAGGCCTTGGCCATTTGCCTGCCTTGTCTCATTATCACCGGGCTTTGCATGATGCTCGCCTGAAGCGCAGCCTGCTGATGCGATGACTCGCGCCGATCCTCAAGCGCGAGGGGATCTGTAAGGGCTTTCTTTTTTTGCGTCGCTTGAGGAGAAGCCGCACTATTTTGTTGCGTCTGTATTTGTCCGGCGTTTGTCTTCAAAACCATACTCTCGATGTATGATTTTTATGAATACATAAAAATTGTAAAGTCATCTTTTAAATATTCCCGGATCAATGCCGCACGCGGTGAAAGTCGACGGCAATCTGCAAGGACTTGGTCCGGCTTATGTCCAATTAATAGCGGGTCTTCCGGAAAATACGCCGCATCAAGCATATTAAATGCCAGTGCAATTTTTGCCGCGCCATACATTTTGCAAATCATCTCCGTATAAAAACGGGGATCGGCGCAGCGATACCCCAATGCACCGGAGGCAACAACATAATCCACGCGAGGCAATTCAACGGCACTAAAATCGCTTTGATAAAAAAAAGTGTTCGCCGCATCCCGGTAGGTCGTTTTGGCTTCATCAATAAATTCCGGCATTTGATCGATGCCGATGTAGGTAAACCCCGAAAACCGCTGATCCAGATAGGCCTTCAAATCCCCGTAACCGCAACCGACATCCAAAATAGATGCGCCATTCAAATCGCCCACGCTCGCAAGCACTTCGAAGCGTTTCAATTGACTTTCGGCGCCGCGCCAACCCAGGGCCTTCACCGTGCCTTCTCGATATTCGGCAATGCGGTATCGGTGGTAATGGATGATAGCGGCTTTTTCGAGCAGTTTCATAAACGGCGCACCTTAAGGGTATTCGCTTTCCTTCATACGCATGTAATTGCGCCAAATGAAGAAAAAGATACCGGCAAAAATAAAAGCCAGAGTCACCTCGTCTTTTTTGGTGCCGAGGTAAGGATCACACATCAGGGCGCTGTAAAAAATGAGAACCGTCGCCCCGGCGCTTGCAATAAAATAACGCTTGTTTTGATTGAAAAAATTACGAAGCGCCACACTGCGAAGCGCAAGCAAAGCGTAAAGAAAAAACAGGAGGGCCAAAACATCATAAGCCAGGCGAAAATACCAGCGGTTTGGACAAATCCACTTGCAGGGAGACAAGGCCTCTTTGGGCATCATTTGATCGATGAAGTCCAAATCAGTCTTTTTGACAAAGACTTCACGCACGGCCTGTTCGACCATTTCCGCGCCTTTTTGCTCTGCCAGCGGCAGCGGCCAAAACCCCACGCCGCCGAAATTATCTTCGAAATAAATAAGATCATCTTCAAACTGTTTGTATTCGTTGGCCTTATGCCCCAAGGGGCTGATCACGGGCACGATTTTGCGAAGCATGTTTTTTCGTTGAATGCCTTTAAAAGACCGATCCTGTTCAAAACTAAGCCGCAAGGCCTTTTTGGTATCAGTCGTGGGTTTCTCCAGCATCACCAGAAAAAGGTCAATATCGTCATCCGCGACCGTATTTTCATCATTCATAAATTTTTCAAGATTTTCAAAGGTATAAATGCCTCTGCCGATCGCATGCATCGGCAACATCAGATTCAGTTTATAATTCGAATTTGCAGCCTTTAATTTAAGGCGCAAGGTTTTGATGAAGGATTCAAAAAATGCGACGGCCTGCGCATTCTCCGGATATTCGTCAAAATAGAGTGTGACCCCGTCGCCCATCGTCGTGCTTTCTTTTGAAGAAACCAGGGACTTAATGCGGTTTTCAAAGGTATCGGGCATTTTTTGATCGACCGCACGCACGATATTTCGTGTGGTTTTGTCGATCACAAACAACTGATCCTTCCTGGAAAAATTAAACCAGTCGGCCCAATCATTTTTATAAATCACCAAATCCACCTTGGTGCGATAACGCTGCGCCTCGGTCACAAAATCAGCCGTGCGACGGTGCCAATGCAATAAAGGCGACATCTCGCCTTTTGAATCAAAAGAAAGGGCATAATAGGCAATGCGAGAGAGCAAACTGAAATTAACGGTCTGCGGCGTGCCCGCCTTCCAAAAGGGATAAAAACCGTAGACCGTTCGACCGGAAAGATCCTGCAAACACCCACAATCCTCCCCCTGCCATTCGATCAACTTCGAGGGATCGAAGGCCTTTAAATCTTTGGCTTGTTCAAGAATGGTTTGGAAAGAGGCCGCTTCAACAGAAGGCCCATCCTTCTCCTCGGCACGCGAAGCTCCGGCTTTTGCATCTTCATCAGGCCTGGGTGCTTGCTCCGTCTCGTCTGGAGGAATCGAATCCGCGGCTGTCATTTCCGGCGCGATTGCCATCTGCGAAGAAGCCTTAGCAAGCAAAACCTCTTGCGCTTTTGCTGCGGGGGCTTCCGTTTTTTCGGGCGATTTTGTTTTGAGCGAAGAGGCCGAGGCCGTGTCCGGCATCGCTTGTGAAATCACTTCCGACGCAGGTTTTTCGCGATCCTCCTTTTTTGATGCATCCGTTTTTTTCGCTGGGGCTTTTACTTCGACTTTCTCCGGTTTTGCTTCGACAGTTTCCGACGCTGCAGGAGTCGCGGCTTCCTTTTCCGCCTTTTTTCCTTTATCTGTTTTCGGGTCTTGCTTCTTGAAATCTTCCGTTTTTTTTACAAGCGGTTTTTCAGTCTGCGCTTCTTTTTTGTCTTTCTTTTGATCCTCTTTATAGGCATTCAAAAGGGTGACAATTTGCTGTGCCGTGCCGGAGCGCCTGAGTTTTGAAATGCGAACCTGCTCTTTGTCGGGCTGTTTATTGATCCAGTCGGCGAAGGACTTGCTTAAAGTAATGTCTTTCCAATCCGGATGAATCTTGGCAACTTCGGCGTAATGAAAAAGAGTGGTCATGAGGTGATCCGAAAACAGTTCATCGGAAACAATTTCAAAATCGGCACGAAATTTCCGTAGGGCCGCACTTGTTTTTTCGCCGATGAAGCCGAAGATTTCACCGGGATCATAACCAATCACTTTCAGGCTTTCTTGAATTTTTTTAACCGATTCCTGGTCAAAATAATTTTTTTCGGAATCCAAGCCCGCCGGTAAATTAACCTCAAACCGTTCTTTGGGAAAGAGCGCCTCTTTTTTTTCGGCTTCCACTGCACGGGAAAACGGAGCAAATCCCAAACACAAAAGCTGAAGCAGCACAAGGCACGGCAGGCCGCTTCGCTTTAAAAAAATCTGAATCAAGCATGAAACACATCTGCAAAAACGCATCCTGGTTTAAACCGTCTTACCTTCCTTCATCAACTCCCGCGCAATGCCTTTCAGAAGATCCGCTTGCCGGATGTGTTGCTCTCGGGTTTGCAAGGCGCGAATCACGCCGTAACAGGCCACGTTGGTGATGGCAGCGGCGGAAAGTTCATATTCTTCCGCGAGCACGGCAAGACGCACATCCGGCGCCACCCGGCATTTGCCCTTGAGCACGCTTTTCCACAATTGCAGACGTTGATCGGCATCGGGCATGGGAAAATATATGGCGGATTGAAAGCGGCGCGCAAAGGCTTCATCAATATTGGCATTGAGGTTCGTCGCCAAAATTACTGCGCCCGGAAAATCCTCAACGCGCTGCAAAAGATAGGAAATCTCCTGATTGGCATAACGATCATTGGAATTTGAAGTCTGCGTCCTTTTGCCAAAAAGCGCATCGGCTTCATCAAAAAATAAGATCCAGTTTTTGTTTTCCGCCTGATCGAAAACATTCGCGAGGTTTTTTTCCGTCTCTCCGATATATTTTGAAACCACCATCGACAAGTCAATGCGGTATACATCCACATCAGCCGAGGCCCCAAGCAGGGTTGCAGTCAAGGTTTTTCCTGTGCCGGGCGGGCCGTAAAAAAGCGCGCGGTAGCCCGGCTTGATGACTTTCCCCATACCCCAAGTGTCTAAAATGGTTTTTGAATGGGCAAGCCAGGTCTTGATATTGTCCAACTCTTCCAAGACCCCCGGAGATAAAACAACATCATCCCAAGTGAGCTGCGTGCAGATCAGTTTGGCCGGAAAATGCACACTGTAGTCGGGTTTCTGCGTGATGCCTGAAGTAAAGCGATTTAAATATTCCGTCGAAATGCGCAGCGCGCCGCTAAAAAAAGGTTCACCGTTTTCTTCATGCACCACATGAATCATGCCCTCTGTGGCAAAATAATGATCCTTTTGAAAGAGGGCGCTCAATGCAAAACGTTTCGATAAATCCGTGCCGGCCAGAATAAAAGCGGCCGTTTCACAGGTCGGCATAAATCCCCCGTGTGTCTTTCCTTTCCAGCCACCAAACTCGGTAAACCCACGATCAAAATTCTTATTCTGTGTAAAAAAGGTGTCCAGCGCCTGGGGCCGAATATGCGGAATGAGCGCCAAAATCAGCACAAGCCGCTCATCAAAACCCATTTCGAGCTCCTTCACCCGCATGGCATATTCCGAGTCGTCTTTTTCCAAGTCCGGCGGTGCGATGTCGTAAATTGAGCGAAAAGCGCAGTCCTGCTCAAAATAAAGGCTGATCCGGGTTTCCAACACCCGGGCAAACCAAGTCAACTCCTTATCCAGGCTGATTGTATTTTTCTCGCGCATCTTCATCGATTCACAAGCTCGCAGAGGCAAGATCATGCCGCCGCTTTAGAAATCACCTTAAACCTGCGGCATTTCCTCTTCTTCCGGGGCACGCTGAATCTCAAACTTGCCCTGCATCATTTCTTCCTCTTCTTCAGGCGCGCGTTGTGCGGTCTGCGTCCCGCCCTGCATGATGCTTTGTATTTTGCGCTGGGCTGCTGCTTCGGGACGGTTGTCGATCATATTCAAGGCGCCGCCCTGAGGTTTTTGCTGCTGGAGCGATCGTGTGACGGTTTCTTTTTGCTGCGCTGTTTTTTCATATGCCATGCTTCACCTCATTTTTAAGTATGATGAAAAAGTAAAATCCCATTTAACCTGCGGCCTTTTTCCCTAGTTCATCCGCTTCTTTTTCCAGGTCGGGATTGTCATTCACCGGCATGCCGTTGACTTCTGTTGTGGGCGCAACGCGCCCTTCGCGCTGTTGCACGACATGCGCCAATTCGTGCCCCAAAAGGCTTTTGCCCGCGCTTGTATCGGGACTGAACTGGCCGGGCGCAAAATGAATGTCCGTGCCCTGGGTATAGGCTATGGCGCCCACGTCCGGGGCCTTGGAGGATGAGGGATGGATTTTCACATCCGAAAAATCCGCACCGTGCGCGGCCTCCATGCCCGCCTTGACGTCATCCGGCATCCCGGTCTTGTTCTCTTTCTTTTGCAGCGTTTGAGAAATAGCCCCGCCAAAACAACGACGCTGCATCTTTCGCTGGGCCGCGATAAAAGGACTCTTGTCAATGTGCTGTCTTTGATTTTCAGCCTCCGTGACGGACGACAAGGTCTGACTTTTTCGCTGTCCGGCTGCTGCGTGCGGCTGATTTTTTTTCGACGCGCTTGTTTTCATTTCGGACTCCTTTTATCCCTCACCGCCGTTTCGCCATTTGACATGAATCACGCGTGACATCCAGGGCAATTTCACCACTGAAAAATTCCAGGGAATATAATCCAGCAAAATATCAAAGCCCTTTGGCAAAACCTCCACTTGCCAATCGTCGGATTTACGACGCAGCGTGCCTTCACGCTGCAAAAAAGACTCCCGAAACCCCTGAATCGAGGTCTGTCCGATCTGTTTCCAATTCGCAATCATGCCCCGGATCAAGCCTTCGATCACTTCTTTTTCCTGCGCACTTACCCTGATTTTACCTTCGATGGGCAACTCCGGTCGCAGTCCGCAAAGGACTTTGTTCAGCACCAGGCGGTATTCGGGGCTCTCCGTGCTTTCATCAACCAAAAATTGCAGAAGATGCACCGAACGCATAGCGGCTTCAAGATTTTTAAAAGCCTGCCCTTCGGTCAAATTCAACAAATCAAACAGACGCGGCAAATAGGGCGCGGCAATGACTAAACCGGCATTCTCCAAATAAATGCTTTCGTCCCGAATTTCCTCTGCTTCATCAGGGTTTTGCCCTGCTTCAGCGGACAAAGCCTTTTCATCCTGTGACGACTTCACCTCCTCCGGATGCGTCAGCCGATCCATCAAATCAAGCACCTCTGCTTTTCGTTTCCAAAGCAAGTGAGATTCAAGTTCTGCGCGCAGCAACAATCGGAAGGCCCTCACATCGGCATAATAGGCGTCTTTTGCAAGAGTCTCGGTGAATAAACGAACAAAGTCGCGGGCATTAAAACACCGGCCTTCTTCAAAAAGATATTGAAAAATAAATTGCCATTTCAGGCGGGTAATCCGTTCCGGGCTGAGCGCGACTTCTTTTGCACTCGCCGCGCTCGCAATGCAATCAGCCCTGAACAACAAGGCATCAAAAACCTTCGGCCGCATTACTTGCAGCACACGCACCAGTATCGGCTCCGGCAATAAATGAATCAAACGGGCGGCAACGCGGGGATTTTGCAGTAAACGATTAAAAAGATTCAATAAATCTTTTGGAGAACGCCCTAACAGCGCCCTCATGTTTTCAATAAAAGACCGCACTGCTTCCGAAGACAAGGACGCCGCAGAACACAGTGTTTTTTCCAACAGATCCAATGCCGCCTTTAACGACCGCGCGGCAACGGCGGCCTCCGGCGGATTCAGATCAGATGCGGAAACTTCTGCTGTTTTTGAAGCGGACTCTAAAACCGTTTCACTGGACGCTCTTGCTTCGCGCACAACATCGCTCGAAAAGACGGGACTTGAACCCGTGTCTTCCTCACCTGCGTTTTGCATCAGAATCGCTTCAAAATCAACACAGCGCTTTTCGATCAAACAGGCAAAAACATGCTGAAAAAATACGGCCCGATGAGCCGCCTCTTCGGCGTGACGCATCACGGCCTGCATAAAATCCGGGGGCGCAAGACCACCGGAGCGCGATAAAAAAATTTCAATGAGGCGCAAATAAACGCCTTCCGAATCCCGCAGGGCGTGCGCCGTTTCAAGCCGTTTCCCGCGCGACAGCTGATCAAAAAGCCCAAACAAGTGCTGCGAATGAGAGCAGAAAAGCCGCTCAATGATTTCAGACAGGGACGTCCCCGTCTGCGCCGCCGTTTTTTCCGGCCACACCCCCTGCGTGAGAAAGGCCTCCACGGTTTTACACATCACCCCGGCATCCTGCTCGTATGTGTCGGAGTCGGAAGAGGTTTTCGTTTCCAGCGTCTTTTTGTCCATCTCCGATGCCTGGGATTCCTGAGACAGCTCCCGCAAAATCAGCAAGATCTCGCTCTTGACGCTGCTTGAGGCCTCCAAAGTTTCGAGCGCCGTTGTAAGGGCAATTAAAACCCCTTGGCGGGAACGATTGTGATGCGCAGCCATCTGTGTCATGAGGCTGCTCAAATAACTTTTTTGATTAAAACGACTGCCGCGTTCCGCGATGAGGTAAGTTAATGTGAATTCCCAAAACTGCGCCTTCACCTCTCCTTCAGTTTCCTGCGGGATCCTGGAGATCGACCGGAACAAACGAGGCTGAGCCGCGATCCCTTGCATCAGCGTTGCCGCTTCGGGTGTAACCAGGGCCACCAGGTCAATCAGCATGTCGTCCGGAAAGTGTGCGGCGAGTTTTTTACGCACGGCGGACTGTCGGCCAAGCACCAGAAAGGTCTCGCGCAGCCAATCCCCGTTCACCCCCAGCAAATCCGGCCAAAACGCCTCAATGTCACGAAACCGACCTTGTGCCAGGGCCCCGCTAATGCGGGTGCGCAAAGCACGCGACGCTGCCGCGTCCGACCTGCTGAAATCACTTTTTTCGGGCACGTCCGCAGCATCGGAAATCGTTTGCCGCAGACGCGTGTTTCCTTCAAGCATTCTTTCAAAATCAATCTCTTCGTTATGAATCAGGCGGATTAGAATTTGCGCGTAAAAAGACCTCACATCATTTGCACGATCGGCATGGACTGCAACGGCCTGCATGAAGTCTTTATGAACTAAATCGGGAAAACCCTGCTCCCCAGGCCTGCGAAGAGATAAAAGGACATGCATCAGCCGAAGCATGACAGGCGCCGAAAGTCTTCGCTTCAATATCGATGCGGTCTTTGTCTCCATCCGAAGTCTTCTGAAAAATTGCAAAAGCAACTGCGGCTCAAAACGGATGAGGGCATCTATCGCAGCAATAATCCCGGCTTCATCGGGCTGTTCCCGCCTTTGTTTGTCGACCTTTTGTTGATCGCCTTCATAACCCCATAAAGCCTTCCGCAATACTTCCAGTTGCGCGTAAGCCTGAATCAAGGTCGATGGATCAGAGGCCGTGTCGGATTCCAAAAGCGGCTCCGTTTTTTTGCCGGACACGTCTTCGTCAAACAGTGTGGCCAATAAATCGCCCATCTCATTTTTGACGTGATTCGGCAAACTCACTTCATCCAGTTGGGTGATCAAAATCTGTAATACATCGACATAAGCCCGATTTTCATGCGCGGCCATTTGTGCGATCAGGCTTTCCAGGTAGGCTTTTTTATTAAAATAGCTGCCGCGCTCCACAATGAGATAACTCAAGGTAAATTCCCAAAGCTGATATTTAACTTCCGATTCGGCTTGTTTGATTTGTTGGAAAAGCGAAGGGCGGCTCACAATTTCATGAATAAAGGGACTCGCTTCAGGGTCGATCACATGAACGATGTCCGCCAGCATGCCATCAGAAAATTGACGGGATAAAGCGCGGCGCACACGCAAAATACGCCCGTGATCCATCAGGATATCTTTCAGAAGTCGTCTGTGATTGTGCAACACGTCCTGCCACATTGCTTTAATCGCGTCCGGTTTCGCTTCTGTGACGGCACGGCGCAAGGCTTTTTTGAGTTTCGCAAGGGCTTTAAGGGCTTCACCTTCTCCCTTTTCCTGAGTCGATGCCAATATACGCGCTGAATCCATCGCACGGTCCGGAAGATTCAATTTGGAGCGGGCTTTTAGCATTTCTTTTTCCGAAAGCCCTTTTTTCCGGCTTATTTTTCTGACGATGCGATCAAACAAGAGATTTGAAGACAAGCTCGCCCCTCCGGGCGCAAGCAAGATTTCAAAAAGCCTTGTCCAAATTTCATGCGCCAAATTCGTATTTTTCAAATGAAGACCGGAACACTCGGCCAAAACGGCCTTCAAATTTTTCACCCGGACCGCCAAATCCTGCGATTGTCCGGGGGCGAGCAGACGGGCAATCCCCACGAGATTATTTCCAGAGCATTGATAAATCAGCCGTTTAAAAACGGGCGATTGCGGTTTCGTTTTTTTGAGAAAGTCGGCAAAATCCTCGCTTGAGCGCGTGAGGGCGGCCTTGACCCATTCATTCATCGTCCGGCCTTTTGGCAGGTTTTGATTGGAGGGCAGATAGCCTCGCGTCAGCAAGGTTTCAAGCGCGCCCGAATCAGCAGACACGTGCGAGCGAAAGCCCGCCGCCAGCGCGGGTGTGCTTCGCAGCGGCAATTGCGCTTCCAGGGCCGCTTTTAGGCGCAGACGCAAACGGTCTTTCAATGCTTCCTGAAAATCCGCCGCATCGATCACACCCAAATCCAGGGTCAATTGCTCAATCACACCGGCCCGCTCTTGCGATACGGACTCAAAAACCGATTCAACAACGCCGAGCAGTTGCTGTTGAATCAAAGCACCCAGCACATCAGCCTCCGCCGCTTCGGCGCGCTCCGGTGCAAAGGACAAGTCAAACACGGCGCGGGCGATGATGTGCTTTTCTCGAATCTCTTTTTTCGCCATCAGTCTTTCGCAGTCCTGTGATTTTGTGCGGCCGAAAAGGAGCGGAGCAGGTCGATGAGCCCTTTTGCAGCTTCATCCAAGGCTTCGGCATTTTCTTCATGATCCACTTTATCTTCCAGCCATTTTTTATCGAGCCATTTTTTATAACACACTTCGAAGGCATTCATTTCACTGAATTCAAGCCAATAACATTCAAGATAAAGATGTGCGGGCGCATTCAAGCGCAGGGTTTCTTCGGCCAGCATTCTGAATTCCTTTTCGTGAAAACGGGCCGTCCAGGCGGGGAAGATGACACTCATTTTAAAGGGATAAAAATCCGCCGGAACATCCGCATAAGCGGCCTGTGCCGTGGGCCGCAAGAGCAGGTGTTCAACAAGATGCAGGCCCTCACTTTCGATGTTGAGTTTCACCAGCAAGCGGCGCAGGGCATTGGCGGCCCGGACCGCATCTTCAATCTGCGCAAAGGCCGAAAGATACTCCCAGCGATCCTCGTCGCCGGCTTTAAACACAAGTTGAAAATCGTTGCTGCCGCCCCGGCTGCCCACACGGTAACGGTCGAGATAAATGCCGTTTCTTAAAATCGAGCCGCCCACGCTGTTATTTCTAAGGAAGATAATCTCGTTGAACAGTTTGCGTTCGTCATAGGCTTCGGCCTCCGGGTCTCGCCGGGGAATTTCCAAAAATTCATGATCGATGCGATCACTTGCGGCCGCAAGATCCACATATTCCAGTGCGACGGTGCCTTCTTTGACGGACTGGAATTGATCATCCGTCAAAAGCTCCAGGCCTTTTTCGACAAAAATATCAACGAGCGATCGGTTTTCAGCATGTCGGATGCCTAAAAGAATACTCACCTTTTTTTTCAATCCGGCCGTGTTTGCACTGTTCCAGGAAATTTCCCGGCAGTTAAAGGCGGCCGCGCGTCGCTGACTGATTTCAACGATCTGTTGCACGAGTTTCAGTTGATTGCGAATCAACTCATCTTCAAGCGCATGTTCATCGTAATAAGTGTTAAACTGCCGCAGAGAATGCTGTTTAAACTGCTCACCGTACAGACCCAGCAAATAATCCAAAATACGGCGGCGGCGATCAAAAAACGGATCGTATTTTTTGAGGACTTCCGCCGTATCAACACCCCGCTGCCCCCCGGATTCCGTGTACAACCCCCGCACGTTCGGCACATTTTGATCCTGCAGGACTTGAGAAAAATACGATTGTTCGAGTGTCTCATCCACTGAGAACAGACGCGGAATTTCTTGGAGATTGGCCAGATAATTGGCCATCACTTGTTCAAAAAAAAGCAGGTAGGCCTTCAATTGTTTGGCTTGCGCTTTCCGGCGCTCAGGCTCCGATTCCGGCACACCGAAGCGATTGATGCCGTAAATTACGGGAAAATCGTTCTGAATGGAGTGGTATTCTGAAAGATTGCGGAAGACGCCTTTCGGGCTGGAAATCATGCCGCCTAAATGCGGCTCGGTTTTTCTGAGACCTTGATAATCGGCATAACGCCGTTCGTATTCCCGTTTTGCCGCCGATAGCGAAACACGGTAAGGTCGTCCGTTTTTCAGCAACCGGATGCCTAATTCATGTTGTTCTTCGGGGATCTGAAGACAGGGCACGGTCTTCAATTCGGGATCATCCCAAATGGTGTCGATTTTCTGTCCGGCTTCGTCTTCAAACCAAAGGGATTCAATGAACCGCACGCCTTCGATGCCGCTAATGATGCCGATCATTTCCGAAATGGTGACGGAATCGCGAACCTGATCGAGATCTTCCGTTTCAATGTAAACATGTTTCGTTTTCGGCCCGGAAAACAAGCCGTCCATACTTTTTTCGCCCAGTTTTTTTTCGTAAGTCTGAAAAGGGATATTCGGGCTGACAACCCGCGCGCATCGAAAATAGAGTTCTGCCAGAATCACAGAAAAATCCCGATCACTGGAAATATCAATCGCGCCATGCAGACTGTAAATCTTGGGAGCGACAATTTGAACCGACTTTAAATTTTCACATAAATTGCGGTTTGCCGCGTAAAGACGTGTTACTTTTTGAATCGTCTCGCGCTTAATGCGCTTGCTGTCTCCCGCGGCCAAGGACTCATTCAACTTAATGTAGATGGCATAGTCTCCCT
The DNA here is from genome assembly GCA_027020665.1 of Nitrospira sp. Classification (GTDB taxonomy): domain Bacteria; phylum Nitrospirota; class Nitrospiria; order SBBL01; family JAADHI01; genus JAADHI01. The sequence goes on along the minus strand of JALUVJ010000172.1, from coordinate 6,806 downwards.
GGCATGCTCCGCTTTCATCCGCCGGGGTGCGTATCCAAATGTAGTCAATCTCCGGCAGGGCATCAAAAAAAATCTTGCGGTAGTCATTCAAGGTTACGGCCTGGCTGGGAAAGATGTCCTCCGCCTGAAACAGGGCCTGTTGGGCGTGATCAATTTTTCCACCGACACCGGTGAGGTAATCGGCGATGTCAAAGTCCGTTCGGTAGATTAAATCAGTCAGCGCGTAACACAATTGCTCCAATATCGTCACACCCGGATCGTGCAGGTTGTAGTCGGTCCAGGTCTCGCCGGACAAATCCTGCACAATCTTCAAGCCGTCGCTTTTGAGGCCTTCGGCACTATAAGGGTCCGCCGCCCCCTTTTTTTTTCGTGGAATGCTCTTGCTTTCAGACATCATTTTCCCAAGCGGGCGCATTGACAAGCCCGCTACGCGCGGGAGCCTTTCATTTCCTCATCGAACCAAAGTTTCGTGATGTAATACTTAATCCAGATATCATCGCCGTAGTCACTGTTTGTACGTAACTGCAGAAAATATCTTCGGTTTTCACCCACCCAGCGTAATTTGAGTTTGTCGCTGATCGAACGATAATAGGCCTGGTGGGGTTTGATGCGTTTTTTGAGATTCAAAAAATTAAAAAACCAACCTTTGGGATTGTAGGTATTTAAGGCGTAGGCGTGCAGCAAGGCATATTTACCCTCTTTTTTCGGCCCGCCGACTCCGGCCATGACTTCAAAAGCATGACATCCTGTGAGGGCATCCGTAATATTGTGCCATTTTCCGTCTGCGGGCACTTCTTTATCGCTGATGCCGATCCGCCCTTCGGCACGCACGACGCCGCCGACATCGAGTTCCCACTCCGGCATCTTTTTGTTGATGCCGATCTTGGTTTTTTCAGCTTCACAGGCCGCGTCCGTCGCCGCAAAACTGGCAAGGGTTTCCTGATGCATGGAGAAGGCGCTTTCATTTTTGGGATTGCCGACGAGCAGATTATCCGTTTTAGAATCAACTTTGACAAACCACAAGGGATTTCGAAGCGGGATGTTTTTAAAAAAACTCATCAGCTTGCCGGAATCACCCAGCGCCGAAACCTTCAAACCTTCTTCAACACTTTTGTCAAAACCTTCGTCAATGACATTCAGGTTGGAATCGATCAGATCGTCAAAGGCGTCTTCGGAAGGCAAGCTCCCGTTTTTAAAATAATTTTTCAGTGTTTCTCGATTTTTCTTCGCCATAAATTTCCTTAACGCGGCATCTTAACGCGCAATAATAAATGTGCTTCCGATTTCCAGTTCATCAATGCCGGTCACTTCCGGCCGGATCGTGCTTACCTGCGCCATCGTTTTAATAAAATGTCCCTGAAGCGGCGTGGGAATGCTCCAGGGAAACAAGGGCCGGATTTCATCGACTTTTTCATCTGCGGTATCGCCTCCCGCCGTATCGAATAAACGATAGCCGCGCTGACCTTGTTCTGTAATGTGCAACATCGAAAAATCGGTCACAAATTCCACATAGGCCAGATTCCGGATAAAGGCTTCCACTTCATAACGCCGGATACACCAACCGAAACCCGCGCGATAACCCGTCTCTTCCCAAGGCGAAAGGTAGATTGAAATATCTCGGTTCAGTGAATCAACATAATATCCGGCCCGTGCGCCTTCTCTGAATTTCACGGTGCATCGGACCTGGATTTGCTCGTATGCGGGATTCCGCACGGCAATTTTGGCAAAAGGCGAGGCCAAATGCTGCACAAAGGCCTGAACCTCCTTCAGTACGGCACCGTTAATCACAGGATCAACAAGCGCAGCCGATCCCTCCCCGCGACGGGCGATCACGACAATCAAAACATGTCCGGGACGGCTGCGCTTTGCCGGATCGGCTTCGGACACCATGTTGTCAAAACATTTCACCTTGTGGATCTGCGGGAAGTGCTCCAGAATTAAACGCTCATAATCCCAGGGGTTCGTCGCCCTGTTTTTGTGTCTTAGCCGTTCACTGATCCGTTTTTTGATATGTTCGGATTTTTCCAGAGGCCGCCCGCCGAAAGAATCCACAATCTGATGCATCGCACTAATCCCGGGAATCGATTTTTTCGCCGAAGTGATGGTCCCGGCAGGAAGACGGTGTGCAAGATGCGAGGCCTCTCCGGGCTTGTATTGCCAGCGCACCTTCACGGCCTGTGTGTAAATGCCGTAAACACTGCAAAAAGCGGCAGGGTTTTCATTCACGGACACACGCAGCCAATACTGTTCCGATGGCATGACGGTGTTTTCCCGGTTGATGCCTTTCGGTAATTTCAGGGTCACAATGCCTGAGGTCAAAAATCCGCTCGTGGTATCTGAAACAACTTGGGATTTCGAAAGCCGGGTCCAGCGGTTTGAAGCAAGGTAAAACCAGCCGAATTCGGAAGGCGTTGTTCCGGTCTCCGGAGTGGAATCTTCCCGCATGTGAAAAAAGAGGGTGAGCAATCCGGAAAGCGAAGTCGCAGATAATCCGATAAATAAATTCCCGTCCGAATCATACTGCGGCAACAAATGAATACGGCGCTGCGATTCCGGCGAAAGGGCCTCCAATCCGAAGGGATGAATATGAAACATTTTTTCCTTTGTTTGTGTTGCGGTATGGGAGTGGCTCCGCTCCAAATGAATGGTATCCGTCGCACTATAGTTAATCGAAATGGCATTGATGAGCGGCGTATAGGGCGCATTCGGAATCGCCTTAAACAGTTTAGGATGTTTCAGACGGGCATTACTCGTTAAAACACGGGTCAGAAGCATCGGATAGGTTTTGTGCCCGAAAGCCGGCTCCGGCGCGCTTAAGGTCAATTTAAAAAATCCGTCTTTTACCTCCGGGCTATAGGCAAAATCCTCGGCACCTCCCCGCCCTGTCACAGGTTTGAAAAAATTCACCGCGCCGCCTCCGGACAAGCGCCGGGTTTTATCAATGATCTCACCCGCTTGTCCTTCATCCTCACAGGGACGGGAACGAAAGAGCGGCACCTGCTCCTGCTCCTCTTCGGCAATGGGCTGCCATCGCCCTCCCCTTAATGCGGTGATGCGCGCTTTAAAAACCGTCGTGTCAAAAACGCCGGGATAGCCCTGGTAATGAGTCTCAAATCCTCCTGCGACCAAAGGCAATTCCCCCCACTCGATGTTCATTTCAAATTGTGTGACTTGTTTTCGGGCCAACTCAGGGTTGCTGATTAAGAAATAAGAACCCACCGCCGGAAGCGGACCGAAGGGATTGAAAGGCCCGCTCGGATCCAGCCGCCCCAGTTGGTTATGCATCACCAAATCACGCGCTTCGTTCACGGTGACATCAATCCGGATTTCTTTCACGATAAAACGCGTTAAGAGCGAATAAGGAAACAAATAAGAAACGGGATTCATCATGACGCGCAGGAGCGGCAAATCCGTTTCATAACCTGCGCCGTGTATCTCAGGCGCATAGGCGGTAACGGCCTCCGTCTCCGAAGAAAGGTGTATATGCAATTTCAACACGTCTTCGGCCACCGTCGCATCCACGATGCGGCAGGTCGGGAGGTATTGCTCCATCGCAAGCCAGCCGTTTTCCGTGCTGAGGCTGATCTGAAACATCTGCCGAAAGACTTTGAAAAAAAAGGCCTGTTTTTCACCCCGGCTCGGCGGTTTTAAATCGTCCGATTGGGCTTTCAGTGTACTCAAAATGCTTTCGAGCATCTGATCCAAGGTGATTTCAGAACCTTCTTTATCCAAAACATCCCCTGCGGGGCAGAGCATTTTAATCGAGAGCGTGATCTCCCGCTCCCCTTCTTTCAATGCTAAAACGGGGCTTGCAAGGGCAAAACCAAAATGGGCATCCTCATATTGACGCCGGCCCGCCTCGGTCTTGGGTGCCCCAAAAACAGGCCACCATTGCTGCGCAGCATCTTCCACACCCGCCTCAAAAACAGGAAGCGTATTCGTCTTCGCCGCGGAAGCAAACCCCATGCTGTTTTCAGGCGAACTCAGGGGGTCTCTTGCGAAGTAGAGCGTTTGCAAAGCGGCAATTGTTGCGTCATTTACCTGAAGGTCGTCTTCGGCTGCGTAGAGCACATCCTGATTCAATGCATCGCGGCCCGCAACAAAGGCGGTACCCGCCGGAATCCATACGGATCGCGCTTGCACGCTCGGCCGAAAAACAAGGTATGTGCTGTCCGGCACCCTTTCCCTGGGCCGTGCCTTGAGTATTTCGTCGTAATAGAAATTCAAATGGCGCTGCGTAAAACGATTCAGCTTTTCTTGAGCACGCTTAAAAAGATGTGCGAATGCAATGTAGAGCCCGATGGAGGGCGGGTGGGTTTTGCTCTTCAGGGAAAGCGGCAGTGCCGCACCTGCGGCATCTTGCAAAGCAAGCAGGGTATTAAAAAAGGCATAAAAGTTTATTTTTAAAAATTGTGCAATGGTTTCCTTTTTTTCGGAAGGGGAAGGCACGGAAACATTCGCATTAAAATGAAACCAGTCCCGATGAAAATCTTGCTCAAACAAAAGCGTAATCCCTTCCCCGTACTGTTCCAAAAAGAGCTTGAGCAGATGCAACTCCCGTCTGAGCTTGCCTTCGATTTCAGCCCATATTTTCTCCTGAAACATGCGACCGGCTTCGCTGGCCGGCTGTTTCAGGTGTGTAAACCAGTGGTCGATCAGTTTGGCCAATGCGTAATTGGGAATGCGCCGCCAGTCGTCTTCACTGTAGAGATACAGGTTTCGGCCCATGCCGGAACCCATGCCCCAGGCCGTTTCCTCCATGAAGCGGGAAAAATCCGATTCGATTTGTTTTAAGTCGCGGGTTAAAATAACGGAGAAAATGACGGCCTCATCCGTCGCAAAAAAGGGATGCCAGTCGCCATGCGGCTCATTTTTCAGATTAAAAAAACGGATCAGCCGGGCATAGTCGGACGACATCGCCAACAAATCTTCAAGACGCATCTCATCAACATTGATATATCCCGGCGAAAGTGCAGGGATCAGACGATCGTCCCGGCTTGTGCCATCTTTAATCAATACGCTTGCCCTTCGTTCAAACAGACACTCAAAAAAACGTCTCAAGGACGCTCTGATTCAGTCATGAATTGTTTTTTCGAGGCAAAAATCCCCGCTTCTTCGTTGCAAATTTTGTGAATATCGGGCAATTCCCTGCAATTTGCGTCTTGAATCCGAACATTTTATCTCTCAAAAAATTCAACCCGGACTGAATCAGCGCTTCCTTAAAATCAAAAGCGGATAAAAATTTCCGCCGCAAGCCAAACCGCTAAAAACAGGACGGGGAAGGATTGGAGGACGAAAAAAACTTGGGGAAGGCCGGACATAAAATTTTAAAAAATAAAAACATACGACAAAAATCAGGATCAGAAACACATCCTCGTTTCAAGCTCGGCCTCACCGGCTCAGACGTGTCCCTTCCCGGTAATAAAATGGAAAGACCATGTTGCTCCGGTTATTTGTCGTGCGAATCGTATACGCAAGCTGTATGTTGAGCTGTCCTTCAAGCATGTTTTTCGCATCCACTTCCACGGTATTCAAGGTGATGCGCGGTTCAAAAAAAAGCACGGCGCGCTCAATCACATCCCTAATTTCCGTCACTGCGCTCTCGTTGATATGCTCAAAGACCATGCGTTTCAGTCCACAGCCGTAAGCGGGATGAAAGACCCGCTCACCCGGAACGGTGAAGATGAGAATACGCAGGGCTTCCCGAATATCCTCTTCTTCAGAAACCATCGACACGCTTTTTTCGTAACGGTTAAACTCCGGAGGAAATCCCCAGCCGACCCCCAAAAAGCCCTTGTCCTCACTATGTTCACTCATTTGCATTCACTCATTCAAAAATACTTTATCCCCCGATGATCACGGTCGGCAAACCCAGAACGATACTGCCGCCATGCGCGGTTGTGTCTCCCATTCTGGCGGCGGGCATGCCGCCGATCATCACGGTTCCGGAGCCCTTGGCAATGGTGTCCGGCGGTCCGACGCAGGTCGCGGAATCCCCCACAACCGCCGCGGGCAGGCTGCCGATCAATACCGTCGCCTCGCCCGGTCCGATAATCGGACCGCCCACATGCGGAATCGGCGGCACGCCGGGGGTCTGCATCGGGCAGGTGTGCATGTCGGTTAAACGCGCCGCAGGCGGCATGGCTCACTCCCCTCTTTAAGGAAGCGCTGATTCAGTCATGATTTGCTTTTTCAAGGCGAAAATTCCCAGCTTCTGCGTTGCAAATTTTGTAAATAGCAAGCGATCCCCTGAAATTTGCGCCTTGAATCCGAACATTCCATCTCTTGAAAATTCAATACAGACTGAATCAGCGCTTCCTTCTAATTAATCATCACCATCGCGCCCTTGACCGTTGTCTGTCCGGAGGCGGAAAGCTCGGCCGTGGCGCTGCCCTTTCCGGTAAAACCGACATCGGCCTCGGCGGTTACATTCAATCCGGAAACAGAGACATCGGCCTTTGAACTGATGCCGACCTCTCCCGTCGCATCCAGAGTGATTTTCCCGGTTGCAGTAATGGAAATATCTTTCGGGCTGTCCAAAACGATACCGCTGGTACTCAGTTCAACCTTGTTGCCCGTTTCGTCTTGAAGTAAAATCGATTTGTCTTTATCACTGATGACGATGGTATTGCTTGCCGGGGTGACAATCGTCAGCACTTTGTTTTCGTCGTCAAATTCCACTTTCAACTCGCTCTTGGTCACGATGGCTTTTGTGTAATTTTCCGCCGTCAAATCATAGGGCGGCTTTCTTTTACTGCTGTATAGGCTGCCTAAAATCACAGGATGTGAAGGGTCGTTGTTCAAAT
>JALUVJ010000171.1 GCA_027020665.1 Nitrospira sp. | reverse complement strand
GGTCTGCCCGATATAGGACTCTTGAGCCTGACGGAAGTCATCGCGCAGGTTGCCTACATCATAAACGCGGTCAAGGTTCCCGCCATTGCAGATGCCGACACAGGTTATGGCGAGGGCCTGCATTTTTGCCGCGCGGTGAGGACCTTTGAGGCGACGGGGGTTGCGGGCATTCAAATTGAAGATCAGGTCTTTCCAAAACGCTGCGGACATCTTTCCGGGAAATCTCTTATTGCGGCAAGGGCGATGGCGGCAAAAGTGAAGGCGGCCGTCGAAACCCGATCCGACCCGAATTTCATCATTGTTGCGCGCACGGATGCGCGCGGGGTGACGGGTTTTGACGATGCCGCGGATCGCGCAAAACGCTATATGGATGCCGGAGCGGACATGATTTTCCCGGAGGCCTTGCAATCTGAAAAAGAATTTGAAGACTTTGCCCGGGCGGTGAATGCGCCGCTTTTGGCCAACATGACGGAGTTTGGCGTGAGCCCTGTGTTATCTGCCGACACCCTTTTTGAGATGGGCTACCGCGTCGTGCTTTTCCCGATGAGTTTGTTTCGCATTGCGGCGGGTGCGATGAGTGAGGCATTGGCGCAGATCAAAAAAGACGGAGGGACACGAGAACTTTTACATCAAATGCAGTGCCGTAAGGATTTGTACCGACTGATTGGCTACGATGTCTTTGAAGCCCGTGACCGGGAGATGGGGAAGGATTCGTCGTGCCGGGAGGGATAAAATGACAAATCAGGTCTATTCGGGTTTGGAAGGCGTGCTTGCGGGCGAATCTGCCATCTGCGACGTGAACCACACGGGGGGCGGATTGGAATATCGCGGTTACGCCATACAGGATTTGGCGGAAAAAGCTTCTTTTGAAGAAGTGGCTTTTTTGCTCCTGGTCGGCGTGCTGCCGAATCAAAGCCATTTGGCCGGTTTTCAGGAAACGCTGATGCATTCGCGTCACGTGCCGGAGCACTTGCTTGATTTTTTACGCAATGTGCCGACGGATATCAATCGCATGGATGTTTTAAGAAGCGCCGTTTCTATTCTCGGCATGGAAGACCCTGATACTGCAAAAAACGATCATGATGCCAATTTAAGAAAAGCCGTCCGGCTCACGGCGCAGATGCCCGCACTGTTGGCGGCCTTGGGCGGCGAACAAGAGGCTGCGGCGCAAGCAGAGGCTCCGGCAAGCGAAAGCCATGCGGCCTACCTGCTGCGGCTGTTATCGGGGAAAACGGATGACTTGTCTGTGCACGCCTTGGAGACGGCTTTGATTTTGTACGCGGAACACGAGTTTAATGCTTCGACTTTTGCGGCGCGGGTAACGGCTTCTTCCTTGTCTGACATGCATTCCGCTGTGGTCTCCGGCATCGGCACGCTCAAAGGACCGCTGCACGGCGGGGCAAATGAAGCGGTGATGGACATGTTGTTTGAAGTGGATCGTATGGGGGATGTTGAAAAATATCTATCGGAAAAATTTGCCAAAAAAGAACGGATTATGGGTTTCGGGCATCGGGTCCTGAAAAAAGGCGACCCGCGTTCGGAGATCATTCAGCAATATTCAAAGGCTCTGGGAGAGCAGACAGGCGAAACAAAGTGGTATGACTATGCCACGACAATCGAAAAAATCATGCGGGAGGAAAAGGGCTTTTATCCGAATCTTGATTTTTATTCGGCCTCGGTTTTTTATTTGCTGAACCTGCCCGTGCCGCTCTACACGCCGCTTTTTGTTTGCAGCCGTGTGACGGGTTGGGCGGCCCATGTGATTGAACAGCACGATCAGAATCGCCTGATTCGACCGCGCTGCAAATATATCGGTAAAAAAGGTTTATCCTTTTTATCTTTGCAGGAAAGACCTTAAATGCCGCTTCCTTAAAACGGGGTCAGAGTTCGGCAAGCCCTTTTCTTAAGGTGAAGACCAACGCGGCTTTATTTTCGGCTTTCCCGATGGCCTCCTGAATCATCTCACGCAAATAGCGGTTTGAGCCCACCTGATCCGTCATGTCTTTCAGAAATACGTCGTTTTCTTCTGTGACGATCCCTTTTAATTTTTCAACCAGCTCGGGTTCGAGGGCAATGGAATAGTCGCCAACAACGAGGTAGGCGGGGTAAATGGGGCCGGACAGCTTTTCAAAATGAAGGCTCATCGCAACATTCTCCTCAAGCATCGTTTAAATTTAAGGAAGATCGTAACCTGTTTCGTTCAAAAAATCCATAGGCCGGTTGGGAAAAGGAGGATTGTTCGGGTTTAAGACCGGCGATCCTTTCTTTGTGCTATTTCCACAGAACTTCCAATGATATCAATGGCTTAAGTCCCATGTTCAGCCCCCGCGCCGGAGGCCCTTATGCCTCAAAAAAGTGTTTGGCTTCTTTTAAGTAGGTTTTGAAAGGGTCAATCATCGAAAGGCCGTTTTCTTCCAAATAAAATGAGGTCCAGTTGATGACATAGGGCTTGGGTGTGTTCATGAGTTTTCGAATAAGGAAGGCGCGGGGCGCCTTCAACAACATCCAAAAGCAGGGTGTCGATGAGCTGCAATACCGATTGACGCGCCGTCGTATCGTGCCGCATTTCATCAGAATAGGGCTGTTGATCGCTTAATAATCAGACTCCCTAGAAAACAGGGGGTTTGGATTACACAAGATGAAAATAAATTCTTCAAAATAGCAGCCCTTGCGTCGGGGAACTTGTCAATCATGCGCTTCATGACAAATCTTTATATATATACGGGATATAAAGCGGCTGAGCTGTTTACAGTCGGAGAATCCTGGTGTCCAAAATAATACCGGCTCGTTTCATTTTGCGCGCAAAACAAGGTTCATGTTTCTAAATGAAACGCACTTTGTGTTTCATTTAGAAACAAATTCACATCCTCCAAATTGAAAAAACAGTATAATTATTTGATTTTTAAAGATATTTAATCTTGGCACGGTGATTGCTTATAGAGACAAGCATTGTTTAACGAAACGATTCAACCCCGATCAGGAGGAGAAGATGATTCAACAGATATTAGCCGTTGGTTTTGGCGTTCCCGCGGTGGCGCTTTTAACAGTGCTTACTTTTTTGTGCTTTAAAAATTTACGCGCGGAACTGCGCAACCCTTTCAAGGAAGTGACAGCCGAATGGCTGACGTTCATGAAAAAAGGCATCCCCATTCCCGCAGATTACAAAAGGTTTGAAACACCTTTCGCGGGCGAACCCGTGCTGAAACAACCTGAGTTCCAGGTTGAAAACAACACGCGGGTTGCATAATGGGCTCACAAACAGATTCACTTCAAGGCCCTTCTGGAAAATCAGCCGGGCCTGTGGTAGCATCAAGAGGAAGCGCTGATTCAGTCTGCCTTGAATTTCGCGGCGTGCTGAATATGCGTGTTCGGCAAAGCGGATAACGCGGGCTTCATCCCCTGCATCTTCCGGCCTTGCTGAAATAAAATCGTAAAGCACGATGCCTGATTCGAGATTGAATCAGCGCTTCCTCAAACATCAACCCGATAAATCAGGGTCGGCGCTTTGAAACGGACTGTTTTTTCGTTATCTTATTGCTTTTCTGTTTTTCTTTTCCACAAGCTTCCGCACATCGCGAAATTCATCTTTGCATGCAGTGTCTTTTTCCTGTTTTTCCCGGCCGGTTCAATCGCGACAGAATCCAAATACAGTTATTCTTTTACCGGCACGGTCATGGAGGTCATTGAGGGCGACCTGCTGAAGATCCTCAATAAAGGCAAACTGGTGAAAGTCCGGTTATCGGATATCGACTGCCCCGAAAAAGGACAGGCCTATTCCAAAGAGGCACGACAGTTTACCGCAATGCTGGTTTTTTCAGGACCCGTTACCGTTCACGTAAAAGAACTCGACGCGAAGGGGCGGGCCGTGGGCGAAGTGGTTATGATGGACAAAGGCCTCAACCTCAACCAAGAGCTGGTGAAGGCCGGACTTGCATGGTGGCAGTGGAAAAAGACGGATGATACACGCTACGGCGACCTGGAAGATACGGCGCGTAACATGAAAATCGGACTCTGGAAAACAGAAAACCCGATACCACCCTGGGAATTTCAGCTCAAAAAAGACGGGCGCTAAGCCGCTTTAGAGATTACGATTTCTCCCCCAAGGGGAGCTCAACGGTAAAGGTGCTGCCCACCCCCTCTTTGCTTTCCACTTTAATTTTTCCGCCATGCGCCTTAATAATTTGCTGGCATTGAAACAGACCGATGCCCCAACCGGCCGCCCGTGTTGTGCGCAGCGGTTTGAATAATTTTGTGGAAATAAATTCTTCCGACATGCCGCAGCCCTCATCACTGACCGAAAAATAGATCTGATTATTCTCCGAGCGGGTCTCGATTGTGACATTGCCTTCTGCCTGGCTTGCGTTACAGGCATTGATAATCAGGTTTCTCAGCACATTCGCCAACTGTTCCGAGTCCCCTGAAAAAGTCGGCAAATCCCCAAAAATCGAGCAAATACGTCCCTTTAAACCCAAAGCCCCGTCAAGGCCTGAAAGGGTTGCATCCACCAATTCATTCAGGTCGAGCTCGGTTCGCACCAGCACAAGCCCTTTTGCAACGACGGTGATATGTTTGATTAATTGATTCATCTTATCAACCGTACTCTTGATTGTTGCAAAGGCATCTTTCTGAAAATCGGGGTTTGCGCCGTGTTTTTCAACATTTTGCGCTAAGAGTGAGAGCGTGGAGGTGTAATTTTTCAGATCGTGCAGAAAAAAGGAGGAGAGGGTGTGGATGGCTTTTAATTCACGCACGACGCCCAATTCCTCAATCAAGCGTACCCGGTCAATCTGACCCGAAGCCTGATCGGCAATCGTCCTTAGCAATTCCAAGTCGTGAAAGTCGTACCGTTCATTCGTAATTTTACGCCCAAGCCCCAAGACGCCAATCATCTGCTCATTCGAATCAATTGGAATCCAGGCCGTCACAGGGTTTGCGGCAAAAAACGAAGGCGCGGCCGCCGCAATCTCATCAAAGAGGACATTTTTTTCTGTGAGTTCAAACGAAGTGTTCTTCCGCCGAATTGCCCTGATTAAAGGACTGTCATCAGACCAGATGCTGGGCGCGGTGGCGAAGCCGCGCCGGCTCGCGAGATAATAGCGGTCCCGCTCTTTATCGAAGAGCCAGATTGCGCTGTCATTTGTGCCGATGCTCTCCGCAACCCATCCGACCAAGGAGGGCAGCAGTTCGGGCAAGGCGAGTTTTGTCCCCACCGTGCTTGTAAATTCCTGCCATTTATTCCGGTAATCATGCTTGTTTTTATAAAAGTGTGTGTTAATGAAATTCTGCATCTTCAACTTCAGTCCCTCGGAAAGCAGAAGAATCACCATCCCCAAAAGCGCCGCAAATACGCCGATCGGGATTAAACGAACATAGGATGCATTCCCAAAACGTTGCACACCCACAACGGTCAAGCCGACGACCGTCAGATAAGCCCCGACCGCAATCAGGGTGACAGATTTATAAAGCACATACCGGGAAACAAATACTTCGACATTCAGCAAGCGATGACGGACGATCGCAAATAAGAGTACACAATAACACAGAATCAGCACAATGGGATAAACCAGCGCGGCATCCATCGCAATGGATGTAAAAAGCAATACTTGCCCGGTACTGTAAATCTTCAAGGCAACAATGGCCCCTGCGCCCACGATCATGTATTTGATCTGATAGCGCGTTCCGCCAGAAGAGGCACGGAAAGTCTGCTCCAGATTCATCAGGATAATGACTAAAACAAGGAGGTAAAGCATATAAAACACGATGCCTGTGAGATTAACCACAAGATGCGCCGGTTTCGCTCCGGTAATCGAAACCTCCCCGAAAAGCGGGAAGGCCAAAAAGGGAAGCACGACGAGGAAATAAAGGCCGATCCACAGGCGGTCTTTATGCAGACGCGCGGTGTCATCTGCGCGCGCAAAGGTTTTGGCAAAGAGCAACCAACCGCCTCCCAGCAGGATATCTCCCAGCACCGCGGTTTTTTCCCAGAACAAGATGCCGACCGGCACGGTCGTAAGGCGGAGCATTAAGCCTCCGGCTTCCTGCAAAACCAGTCCGAACATACCGATTGAAAACCCGAAGTTTTGAGGACGGCGCAGACCCTTTAAGCCGACAAAAACAGCCAGAAAAAAACTGAAGAGCGTGCTGATGATTTGAGGGAGGGTTTGCAGTGACACAATATCCAAAATCAGAATATCCTTAAATGAAACGCATCAGACGGAAGCTTCCGGTGAATGGTACAGGATCAATGTGCTGAAATGAAAACAAAAAATGCCGGGGAAACACGAATCAAAGCTTCCTTAAACCCTGTTCGGGTCGGGCAAAAATTCAAGCTAAATAAGGGGAAACCTGTTTGATAGATTCCACACCCAAGGCCAGGGCGTGCTCCGGGGAATCGCCGCGCAGGATCGGCACGCCAACCCGGATCATCGCACCGTCCGCCCTTTTATGATGGAGTCCCAAATCAAGTAAATCTTTTGTAAGATCCCTTTTTTCATCCCGCAAAACCTTCGTGCAAACCCTTTGAATGTTCCGAACCCGTATCCAGGCTTAGTGTAGCCAATTACCCGAAAATACGATAGAAAGCGGACAGAGGCTGTCACATACCCAAGATCAGCGATTGAATTAACGCGTTCATGAAAAAACCCCGTCAGCTTGGTAAGATAGGGCTTCTGTTAAGGACCCTCAAACCGACACCAACGGGGTGAAATAATAATGGCACAAAATATCCTTACCTTTCAAGTGAGAAACGCAAGCGAGCGGATCACGCCTCACAGCGGTCTTGGCGGGTTTGGCCCGGGTCAATCGTCAGCAAGTCCGCCGTACCCTGAAACGGGACAAGACCGCAGGCTATGCACTTGACATTGATGCGACCCAAATCATTGCAGAAAAACAGGAAGCGAAGTGGACTTACAAAGGGAAGCGCGGATACATGCCGATGGGGGGGCATCTGGCGGAGCGTGAAGGC
>JALUVJ010000170.1 GCA_027020665.1 Nitrospira sp. | reverse complement strand
CAGTCTGTTTTTGTCCCGATTATTCTTTTTATCATTACGGTGATTACGACTTTGTTTGCAGGTGCAATGCAGGAAGGTGCAAATCCCCTGCATGATCCCGGGGCCTTACTCGCAGGCTTGCCGTTTGCCGTGACCTTGCTATCCATTTTATTCTGCCATGAGATGGGGCATTATTTGACGGCGAGACGCTACGGGGTGAACGTGACGCCGCCTTATTTCATCCCGGGGCCCTGGTTTCCTTTTGGCATCGGCACCTTTGGCGCTTTCATCCGTATTAAATCGCCGATCTACAAAAAAACGGCCTTGCTGGATATCGGTGCGGCGGGGCCGATTGCAGGTTTTGTTGTTTCCATTGTTGCGGTAGGCATTGGGTTGCAATCTTCGGAAATTGTGCCGGTGGCCAGTGGATTGGGGCAGATTCACTTGGGCGATCCTTTGATCTTTACGTTCATTACCGGCGTCCTGGGGAAGACTCCCCCGGAAGGCTATGACATTGCGTTGAATTCCGTTGCCTTTGCGGGCTGGATCGGTTTTTTTGTGACGATGCTCAATTTGTTGCCTATCGGCCAATTGGATGGCGGCCATATCGTTTTTTCCCTTTTGGGGCGAAAACACCGTTATATTTCTCTGGCGATGATTGTGATCCTTATTATGCTGGCGATTGACGGGTGGTGGGGGTGGTATCTGTGGGCGGTCTTAACGGGCCTGATGGGCGTGAATCATCCGCCGGTGATGGACGGGCCGATGCCATTGGATTTTAAACATCGCATGGTCGCTGTTGTATCTGTCCTGATTTTTATTGTCACGTTTATGCCGAATCCCATCATGGTCGATTGAGCTGCCTTGAGTCGTTTCTTTATTCAGCCGGTTAATGCGAACGATTTATTTTGCGGTTTCGATGAATTGCGCGAGGCGGTGTCCCGCCAAAAAGACAGATCCCTGTGCGAGATAGTCTGATTTGTCCGAATCGATCATGTATATATTTTTAAGCCCTTTGGGCTGAAGGTAGCTCAAAATCCCTTTCATGACTTCTTTTTCTGTTCCCTTCGCTGCGCCGGGCGGAAGCGCCGCCTCTTCTCCGGCTTGTTCAAGGTTTTGTAAACCATCGACTGTTTTGATTTTTAAATTGGAAAAAGGGATCAGCCAGTGCAGGCGTTCCCGCACTTTTTCACACAGCCGCTCACGGTCCGCCTTTGAAAGGACAATCCCTTCACGGAGTTGAGTGGAAACGCAGATCAAACGGTTTTTCAATGTCGTTGCGGGATCTGCCTTATCCGGTTCATTGAGGCGAAGGGCTAAAAAATCTTCAGCCTGTTCGGGCGGCTGTTCCCCCCAGGTCATTAAAAGTGCGGGTTTCATGGGGGCGGGAATCAGTTGTGCGGGGATTGTGAAATAAAAATTCAAAGACTTTCCCGCCGAAGGCCGCGCCACAATAAAATGTTCCGCTTTTAAAACGGTGCCGTCGGACAAGTTGATGTGCGTGACCCGTTTTCTTGCCGTCTCGTATTTTGAGATCGCTGCTTTTTCCAGGACGATGCCGCCCCAGCTTTGGATCAGTCCTCGAAAAAAGTTTTTCGGTGTTGCATATCCGCCGCGCATGCGTACTCCGCCGCGCTGAAGCCCTGAAAAAAAACGAATCATTTCAAAGGCGGAGACCGCGTCCATCGGTTTTTTGAACGCAAACAAAAAAAGGAGTTTGAAATAGGCCAGCACCGTCGGTTTGAAGGCGAGGGCTTCTATCATTTCAAGGGCCTTCTTTTTTTGTTGGTGCAAAATGGCCTGTGAAATATCAAGTTGCTTTTTCCACTGATTGATGCGCTCCGCCATGCCCTCGACTTCAAGCTGCGGAAATTGAGCGAGTGCGGGATAAAAACAGGCGGCTTCTCTGGCGATCTGATCAAAGAGCGTTTTTAATTTTTGAGCCTGAGAGGGGAATTCTCTTTTTAACTCATCGAAATAAGGTTCTTCGTCGGAAAAGAAGCTCAGGCGGTTCCGGGGCAACACAATTTGCAGGAGCGGCGCAACTTTTTGAAAAGAAAAGCCTTTTTCCCGGAGTCCGGGAATGGGGTAGGCCAGTTGCGAGAAATAGCCTTCCATCGCACCCCATTTTTCAAATCCCAAATAAAGTAGCGGGCCGATGGAAAAATCGAAACCGGCCCGGTGGATGGCGCTTTCGGCCTGATTTTCTGTATCCAGAAGCAGCACCCGCTTCCCTTTTTTTGCCAGGGCGGCTGCTGCGGTGAGTGATGTGAGGCCGGTGTCAACAAAAATTGCGTGGTAATACTGATCAGACATCGTGAAAGGCACTTACCTCACGGTTAAGAGCATAACCCGACGGGATGTCTTAACCGAAGAAAAAGGAGATTTCAATCCCGGCGTTTTCCAAGGAATCGGAACCGTGAACGGCATTCGCGTCAATGCTGTCGGCAAAATCGGCCCGGATCGTGCCTTTTTCTGCTTTTTTAGGATCGGTTGCCCCCATGAGTGCACGGTTCTTTGCGATGGCGTTTTCCCCTTCAAGCACCATAACAAGGCAGGGGCCTGAGCACATAAAGGTCACGAGATCATCAAAAAAGGGCATTGCTTGATGGACTTTATAAAATGCACCGGCCCGTTCTTTTGTGAGGGTTTCCATTCTGGCTTCAACCACCTTGAGTCCGGCATTTTCAAAACGTGTAATGATGGCCCCGATGACGTTTTTTGCAACGGCATCCGGTTTGATGATTGACAGTGTGCGTTCCAAAATTTACTCCTTTTATTGATGAAATGATCCCGTATGTAAATCGGCGGTAAAGATAGCCGAATCGGGAAATGATGTCAATTCTTCTTTAAGGAGGCACAAATTAGGCTTTGCGGGCTTTGCTTGAAGTGAGTGCATCCGGTCGATGATGCTTTCTGTCTCATCCATCTCTTTCGCGTTTTGCGCGACGGCTTCGTTGATCTTCTCAAGAGATTTTTGCCTGAATCGCTTCCTGAAATGTGTGAGCATGGAATCATGAAACGGAGCTTCATACTGATTTCAGCAAGTCCTATTTGGCTCGGACTTACTCTAAATCAAAACAAACACGACATAAAACCCGGAGGGCCTCAATTTAATACGGATTCTGAAAATATGACACATTTGAATGCGCGGTGTACTATTTAAGGGGGCCTCTAAAAACTGAAGGGTTTTTCTTCAGTCAGCGGCCAAACTTCAAAATTAAGGATGCGTATTGTAATGAACGGGAATGATTTTTTACAGACAAGCCTGCCCCTGATTGTTCTGCTCCTGTTGTTTTTTTCGGGCCTCGGATTGAGCCAAGCAGAAACTTATTATCAATATGTGGATAAAAACGGAACTGTTGTTATCACACAAAACCGGGATGATGTGCCGGAAGATCAGCGCGAAACGATGGAAGAAGTACATTTTTCGGCGCGGCCCGGCGTAGCGGATGAAGAACGAATAACGGCCTTAAAAGAAATTGTAAACGAAGAAAACATACAGGCAATTGGAGAAAAAAACCTGCGCCGGGGAAAAGATTGGTTTTCTTCGTTTCTGGGAGACCGGAAGATATTGTGGATCGCCTACGGGGTGACAGGCTTTGCGGGATTTTTTCTCCTTTCAAAATTGCTAAAAAATATGGCCGGCGGGTTTGTGAGCAAAATCGCAATAAAAATTTCCATAATCATTGTAATATTTAGCGGAATTTATCTATTATACCTATCATGGCTAAATAATACGGTGCTCCGGTTTAATCAACCGGGGGATTTTTCTGAGCAAGGTCTGGCGGATCAGATCACAACGCCTCAGGAGATTTTGGAACAGACTCAAGAAGTTGTGGATCAATTCAATAACAACGCAGCGCAGCGCGAGCTTATCCTTAACGGCATGGATGGCGGCTAATCCCGGATCGAATTGTGAAGCGATTTTCTTCATTCGGTAAGCGCGTATCGGTATGTCTTGCCTTCGGCATCATCTTCTTTGTGTCTCCTGTTTTTGGGCAGATGCTTCCTGAAGGACTTGCGCTTCAACATTTTATTCAACAGGAAACAGCCTATCGTGTCGCGTCGGCGCCCGCCTTCACAAAATTGCTCACTTTCTATCAACTTGAAGCCCGATACCGTTATTCTGCCGATCTTCGCTTTACGGTAATCGGGCGCGTGGCATACGATCCGATTTACGACCTGCAAAATCTGACAAAAACCAATCCCTTTCAAGACCGCTTTGCATCCAGCACACCCGGCACGGTGGAGGATGCGGATGCCTTTGACGCCGAGATCCGCGAAATTTACGGCGACTTCTCTTTTGAGAACACGGATCTGCGCATCGGCAAACAGATCATCCGCTGGGGCGTCATCGAAGGTTTTCGCATTACCGACGAATTGAACCCGATCGACTTCAATGAATTTATTTTAAGGGTGTTGACCGATCGTTATATTCCGCTTTGGATGCTGAAGCTCGACCACTATTTCGACCGTTCTGCCTTGCAGTTTATTTGGATTCCCGAATTGGTTTTCCATCGCCCTGCGCCCGAAGGAACGGAGTTTGAGCAATTTCAGAAACCGCCCGGTTTGCAAGAACCCGCGAAGACCTTTGAGCATACGGAGGCCGGTCTGCGCTTCTCAACTTACCTGGCCGGATTTGACTTGGCGTTCAGCTATTTTGACGGCTGGGACGATTTCCCGACGGCCTCACAAATCCTCTTCGGTTTCGGGGGGGGCGGGCAGTCTCCAAATGCCCCGGCACGTTACCATCGGATTCGCACTTTTGGTTTGGCATTCACAAAAAGTTTGGGCAATGAACTGATCAAGGGTGAGTTTGCCTATGTGCACGGCCGGGCCTTTGGCACTGTTGCTGCGGCCAACCGGACAGAGATGAAGCGCCCGCAACTCAAGTACGCCTTGGGCTGGGACACACGCGCACCCTTTGGCGTGGAGACCTTTTTTCAATTTTCCCAGCAGTGGATTCAGGATCATCAAGACGAAATTATTGCCGATGAGCTGGATTCGGGCGGAAGCCTCACACTGAGGAAAAAATTAATGAACGAACGACTGCTTTTAAAACTTTTGGCGATTTACATCGTCAATGACGAAGAAGTTTTAATCCGTCCCCGCATTGATTACCGATGGAACGACCACCTGCTGCTATCCTTTGGCGCGGATATCTTTGAAGGCAAAGAAGGCAATATTCAGCAGGATGATTTTCGCTTTATCGGCTTTTTTGACAAAAACGACCGTATCTACACCGTGCTGCGGTACAGTTTTTAACCTGCTTATACTGTGACTGCGTTATCGACGATTTCCGGTCGCTCCCAAAATCAATCGCTGATTTTCGGGCCTTGAGCAGGATTGACAGCGGCGGGGCGACTGTGGTAAAAATTCATTCTTTGTGAACTTGTATGTACCGATTTTCTGAGAGGATGGCAAGATGCGTGCAGTAATGGAAGCAGGAGGGCGGCAGATTCGGGTGTCGGCCGGAGATATCATTGATGTCGAAAAATACGATGCCGAAGTCGGCGCATCGCTGACTTTTCAGCCCGTGCTCTTCTTGCAGGATGAAAACGGTGTGACCATCGATCCTGAAGCACTGAAAAATGTCAAAGTCATCGGAGAAGTACTTGAACAGGGCCGCAGCAAAAAGATCATCGTTTTTAAGAAAAAGCGGCGAAAAAATTACCGCAAAAGCCGGGGACATCGACAGCGATTCACTCGTCTCAAAATCTCAGAAATCGTAAAGGAGTAACCAATGGCGCATAAAAAAGGCGTAGGCTCATCTCGGAACGGGCGGGACAGCAATGCACAACGCCTCGGGGTAAAACACTTCGGGGGAGAACATGTGCTGGCCGGCAATATTCTCGTACGCCAAAGAGGCACAAAAATCCATCCGGGCACGAATGTGGGCATTGGAAAAGATGATACCCTTTTTGCAAAAATTACGGGGTTTGTAAAGTTCGAGCGCGCCGGGCGAGACAAAAAACAGGTTTCGATTTACCCTGCCAAGGCCTGATATCTCTTCCTTAACTTCTCCTCTCCATTCGTTTTTAAATCCTCTGAAGCAGGTCGATGACTTAATCAGAGCCTCCTTATAAAAGCACCATGTTTGTGGATCAAGTCAAAATCTATGTTAAGGCCGGAGACGGCGGAGACGGTTGTGTAAGTTTTCGCCGGGAGAAATTTGTACCCAGGGGCGGACCCGACGGCGGAGACGGCGGCAAGGGCGGTGATATCATTTTTGAAGCCTCTTCCCGGCTTTCGACTTTGGTCGACCTGCGTTATCAGCAGCACTATGTTGTGAAACACGGCGGCCACGGCAGCGGTCACAATGCCGCAGGCCGGGGGAGTGACGCTTGGGTTATTCCCGTGCCGGTCGGCACCTTGGTGCGTGATTTTGAAACGGGAGAAATCCTGGGGGATCTCGTTACGTCCGGTCAACGCATGGTCGCGGCAAAAGGCGGCAAGGGCGGTCGGGGCAATTCATACTTTAAGACGGCAATCCGTCAGGCCCCTCTTGAAGCAGAGCCGGGTGAGCCGGGTGCATCGCGCTGGCTGATTTTGGAGTTGAAGCTATTGGCCGACGTGGGCTTGGTGGGTTTTCCCAATGCGGGAAAATCTTCTCTGATGGCAGCCATGACCCGCGCACATCCTAAAATCGGTGCTTATCCCTTCACAACCTTATATCCCAATCTGGGTGTTGCAACCTGGCACGATGGCAAAAGACGCGCCTTTCACGTCACCGTGGCCGACGTGCCCGGTTTGATTGAAGGCGCACATGCGGGTAAAGGTCTGGGCATTCGTTTTTTAAAACATTTGGAGCGCACCTCCCTCTTATTGCATTTGGTTGATATTTCGGTCACGGCAGCGGATGACCCGGTGAGTGAGTTTAAAATTATTCGTGACGAGATTGCGCAATACGCACAAACAATGTCTAAAAAACCCTTTATGGTCGCAGCCACAAAAATCGACATTGCGGGAGACGGTGAAAAACTGGATGCGCTGCGTTTTTATTGCGGGCAAAAGCACATTCCTTTTTTTGAAGTCTCCGCCGCAAGTACCTCGGGCATTCAGCCTTTAATCCGGGCCTTGGGTCTTGCTGTTGAAACACACCGCAAAAGACAAAATGAATTGAGCCATGATATTTCGGAGCAGGTATCCTATGTCTGATCAGCGCCCCAACCTGCACCAAAGCAAACGGATCGTGATTAAAATCGGAAGCAGTGTCATTGCCTCCCGCGACCAAGGCCTGAACGAAGTCCGTCTCTCGGAAATCGCGGCCGAAATCGCGCGCTTGCGGGATGAGGGCC
Organism: Nitrospira sp.; assembly: GCA_027020665.1. GTDB lineage: Bacteria > Nitrospirota > Nitrospiria > SBBL01 > JAADHI01 > JAADHI01. The sequence continues at coordinate 21,275 of JALUVJ010000170.1, read as the reverse complement.
ACGAACTCTTGCTGGTCTCTTCCGGCGCGGTGCTCTGCGGTGCGGAAAAACTGGGGCTTTCCGAATCGCCGCGCAGCATTCCGATGAAACAGGCCGCAGCGGCGGTGGGACAAAGCCGTCTCATGTGGGCCTATGAGCGTCTGTTTTCTCAGCACGGCATGAAAGTGGCACAGATCCTTTTGACCCACGACGGCATTACAAATCGAAGACGCTTTATTAATGCGCGAAATACGCTATTGACACTTTTGGAACATCAGATTTTACCCGTGGTCAATGAAAACGATACCGTCACAGTGGATGAAATTAAAATGGGCGACAACGACAACCTCGCTGCCCAAGTTGCGCATCTTGTCGATGCCTCGCTCCTGATTGTCTTTTCAGATGTGGACGGGCTTTTTACCGAAGACCCCCGAAAAAACAGAACGGCCACACGGTTGAATGTCGTGGCATCGGTCACCGACAAAATTGAAAAAATGGCGGGCGGCACGGGTTTTCGCGGCGGCACGGGCGGCATGGCAACCAAAGTCCGCATGGCGCGCAAGGTCGCGTCTTACGGCGTCACCACACTCATTCTGAACGGCACCATGCCCGGCCTGCTTCGCAAGGCCTTTTCCGGCGAAGCGATCGGCACCCTTTTTTTGCCCGAAGAAACCCGCCGTTCATCCAGAAAACACTGGATCGCAGCTTCCCTCAAAGCCAAGGGCGATCTTGTTCTGGATTCCGGTGCGATTGAAGCGATTACAAAAAAAGGCCGTTCGTTGCTGCCTTCGGGCATTGCCGCGATAAAAGGGCAATTTGAAGTCGGCGACGCCCTGCGTTGTCTTTCGCCCGAAGGCAAAGAAGTGGCGCGCGGCTTGACGAATTACAATGCTTCTGAGATGATGAAAATTCAGGGTCGGCACTCAAATCGGATTGAAGGGCTTTTAGGGTATAAAGGGGCCGATGAGGTGATTCATCGCGACAATTTGGTGGTATTCAATGGGATTATTTGACGAACTTCAAGCGGAAACCGCACGCACAAAGGCCGCATCGCGCCTGCTTGCAAAACTGCCGACAGCGGTAAAAAACCGTGCCTTGTTAAACATGTCCGAAGCATTAAGCGCCTCCGCTGATTTTTTAGTGGCGGAAAATGCAAAAGACCTCGAAGCCGGAAAAAAAAAGGGGCTTTCCGGCCCGTTGCTGGAGCGGCTGAGCTTAACGCCTAAACGCATTGCAAATATGTCGGAAGGCCTGCGGCATGTGGCCGCCCTGCCCGACCCCGTGGGCGAAATTTTGGGCATGAAGCGGCTTGAAAACGGACTACAAGTCGGACAGATGCGCGGCCCAATCGGCGTAATCGGCATCATTTACGAATCCCGGCCCAATGTCACGGCGGATGTGGCGGGGCTTTGCATTAAGTCCGGCAACGGGGTGATTTTGCGCGGCGGCTCCGAAGCCATCTATTCCAACACCGCGATTGCCCGAGTTTTAGAAAATGCGGGTGCGTCCTCCGGCCTGCCGCCGCATGCGCTCAAGCTCATCAAAACAACCGACCGGCAAGCCGTTTTCGAATTATTAAAAATGGATCGCACGGTGGATTTAATTATCCCGCGCGGGGGAGAAGGCCTCATCCGCACCGTCGTGGAACATTCAAAAATCCCCGTCATGAAACATGACAAGGGCGTTTGCCATACCTATGTGGATGAATCGGCCGATATCGAAATGGCCGAGGAAATCGCCCTCAACGCCAAGGTGCAACGGCCTTCGGTTTGCAATGCGATGGAGACGCTCTTGGTCCATGAATCGCTTGCTTCCGTGTTTTTGCCGCGATTTGCAAAACGCTTGCAAGCCGCAGGCGGAACAATTCGCGGCTGCGAAAAAACCCTTGCGCTGCTTCAAGGAAGCACTGAAAACCTTTCCCCGGCGGAAGAAGCCGATTGGCAGGCCGAATACCTTGATCTCACCCTTGCCGTTAAAATCGTCGCTTCAATGGAAGAAGCCATGCAACACATCGCAGATTACGGTTCCGAACATTCCGAAGCCATTGTCACAAGAGATCACCCCCGCGCCATGCGCTTTTTAAACGAAGTGGACGCCTCCGCAGTTTTCATCAACAGCTCCACACGCTTCAACGACGGTTTTGAATTGGGGCTCGGTGCTGAAATGGGCATCTCGACCAGCCGCATCCATGCCCGCGGCCCGATGGGGCTCACCGCACTCACCACGGCAAAATTTATTGTGCTGGGCGACGGACAGATCAAGCACTAACCGCACAGAATGGAAGAACGGCGTATCGGCCTGCTCGGCGGAACTTTCAATCCCATTCACAAGGGGCATCTTCATATCGCGAATGCCGTTTCCGGCTTGCTTTCTCTCACACAAGTTCTTTTTATTCCGGTCGGGCATCCTCCTCATAAAGATCCGGCAAGCCTGCTCCCGGCCTCTGATCGATTCAAAATGCTTGCGTTGGCTCTTTCAACAAAAATAAACTTTGTGGCCTGCGACATCGAAATCCGAAAACCGAGCATATCGTACACCGTTGATACCGTGAGAACGCTCAAAAATCGTTCTCCTGAAGACCGGTTTTTTTTTATTGTGGGCGTGGATGCTTTTGCTCAACTTGAAACCTGGAAAACCCCGGATGTGCTTTTACGCCTCTGTGATTTTACCGTCATTTCCCGGCCGGGCTTTCCCTTTTCAAAACTGCCCGCGCTTCGCCTGCTTCCCGGATTGGATTACGCGCGCCTTGAGCAACTCGACGCGGGCAAGGTCCGAACATATTCCTTTCCGGTCGCCTCTCAAACAAACTGTCACTTCTTGAATATTCCACATTCCGAGGTTTCCGCAAGCGAGATCAGACGCCGGATCGCGACCGGAAAGACACTTAAAAACCTCTTGCCTCACCCTGTACAGTCCTATATAATCGAACACAACTTCTACAAAGGAAGCTCTGATTAAAGTCATGAATTGTTTTTTCAAGGCCGAAACTCCCGGCTTTTGTATGGGAAATATTATCTCTTGAAAAATCCAAGCCGGGCTTAAATCAGCACCTCCTATCAAGGGGACAACGATTTCTAACGAAAGCAGTGAGCGTTCAGAGAAAAAGCGTGAAGCGGACGCCAAGCGCACAGCCCTTCTCATTGCGGAAATTGCTCAATCCAAACATGCTGAAAGAATTGTTATCTTCCACGTGACGGCGCTCACTTCGCTTGCCGATTTTTTTGTAATCTGCACCGCAGATTCCCTTCCCAAAATGCGCGCGATTTCAGACGCGGTCGATGAAACCTTTTCCAGGGAAGATCGTCAGCCGCTCGGCGTAGAGGGGCGTGAAGGCGGCGTTTGGTTTTTAATGGATTACGGCGACGTCATCTTTCATGTTTTCCAGGAAGAAGCGCGTGATTTTTACGGCTTGGATCGCCTTTGGGGGGATGCACCGCAAATTACGCTTTCTCCCATTGCATTTGAAACCGACACCGCAGAAGAAGCGAGCAGCTAAATAACATGGCCCTTTTTATCCTCATCTTTTTTACCTTGATGGCTGCTGCGGGATATTTATCGACACTCAATACCGGGAGTGTCGTCTTTTATTTGACACGCGATACCTCTTTCGAACTTTCCATTACCGCATTGATTCTCTTTTCCACGGCGTTGGGGGGCGTTGTGGTTATCGTCTCGCTGGGCCTCCGCGAGATCAAAAATCTTTTTATCAACTGGAAAGAAAACCGCAAAAAAAAACGCAATGCCCAAGTCGAGGCCTACTATACGGACGCAGTCAATGCTTACCTGGCCAAGCGTTATCGGGATGCCACCTCTGTCTTCAAAAAAATCCTGGCCCTCGATCCCAATCACTACAACACCCTTTTGCGTTTGGGCAAAATCTACCGGATCGAACGTAATTTTAACGAAGCCATCCGTCTTCACCGCAAGGCCCGCAGTCAGGACGATCAAAAAATTGAAGTCCTTTTGGCCCTTTCGCATGATTTACAGGATGCGGAACGTTATGAAGAAGCCATGCAATTTTTAAAAGAAGTGCTTGAACTGGACGGCACAAACCTCACTGCCTTGCTTCAGTTGCGGGATCTGAGCATCCAGCTCCAGCAGTGGGAAGAAGTCCACACGCTTCAGGAAAAAGTACTCAAGCTCCATCTTTCGGATGAAGACAAAAAACAAGAGGAATATACTCTTTTGGGCGTCAAATACGAATTGGGCAAACAACTTTTGCAAAAAGAAGAGCCCAGCGCAGCACGACGGCATTTCAAGGCCGCGATCAAACTGGATCGCAATTTTTTGCCCGCCCATATCGGATTAGGCGATACCTACTTTTATGAAGGCAATACCAAAGTTGCGGCGGCCTTGCTGGAAAAATCTTTTGAAATGACGGGGGATCTCATCCTCCTGCTTCGCTTGGAAGATTTTTTTATTGAAACCGGAGAGCCGGACCGCATCCTCAAAATTTACCACCAAGCCGTCGAAAAAGATCGTCAAAATATCGTGCTTCGTTTTTATCTCGGCAAGCTCTACTACCGTTTGGAAATGATCGATGACGCTTTTGACACCCTGTCCGACCTGGAACCGCAGGTCGAGTCTTTCCCCGATCTCCACAAAATTTTGGGCAATATCCATGTGCGGCGCGGGGACCTTTCTTTTGCCGTAGAGGCCTTTAAAAAAGGCCTGAAACTCAAAAACCGTGTCCTGATCCCTTTTTATTGCGGCCAGTGCGATTTTCATACCGTTGAATGGTCGGGCCGCTGCGGCCGTTGCGGACGGTGGAACAGTTATGTCGCAACCCCCATCCTGGTGGACAAAGCCGGAAATCGTGGATTGGTCGTCTCTCCCTACAATGTCCCCGTGACAAAAGAAAGCGCATAATGTCTGTGAATCGTCCAAAACCCGTCGTGCTCGTTATTTTGGATGGATGGGGCATCAACCCTAATCCCGAAGCCAATGCTGTGCGTGAAGCTGCGCCGTCTTTTTATCAATCTCTGCTTGAAAACTATCCACACACACAGATTGATGCCGCAGGTCTTGCCGTGGGACTGCCGGATGGACAAATGGGCAATTCGGAAGTCGGCCATCTCAATATCGGTGCCGGCCGCGTGGTTTATCAGGAACTCACGCGGATTGCGCGCGCCATTTCAAACGGTGATTTTCAAAAAAACGAGGTCCTGTGCTTCGCCATGCAGGCCGTAAAATCAAATCAGGGCACGTTTCATTTACTCGGGCTGCTTTCCGACGGCGGCGTGCACAGCCACATCGATCATTTTGCCGCCGTTTTAGACACGGCGCAGCAGCAAGGCGTGCGGCGTTTGCGTGTGCATCCCTTTTTGGATGGCCGGGACGTGCCGCCCAAAAGTGCCTTGATTTATATTGAACGACTCGAAAAGATGTTGCTCGGCTTTGCACCCGAAGCTGCGGACTGGAAAATCGCAAGCGTTTCAGGACGTTTTTATGCAATGGATCGGGATCAGCGTTGGGAGCGCACAGAAACAGCCTATCGCGCCATCGTCTCCGGACAAGGCCCTCAGGCGAGTTCGGCAATGGATGCCGTGCGGAAAAGCTATGATGCGGGGATCACGGATGAATTTGTCGCCCCCGTTGTTTTATGTGAAGGCGATACTCCCAACGGCCCCGTTCGGGACGGAGACAGCGTTTTCTTTTTAAACTTCCGGGCGGACCGCGCGCGTCAAATGTGCCGCGTTTTTACTGAAAAAAACTTTGAAGGTTTCCAACGGGAAACCTTCAAAGCCCTCACATCCTTTGCGTCACTCACATCCTACAGTGCGGATTTTGATTTTCCCGTTATGTTTAAACCCGTAAAATTAGAAGGCATTTTGGGCGCCGTTTTAAGTGAGCACGGCTTCAAACAATTGCGCATCGCGGAAACCGAAAAGTATGCCCATGTGACCTATTTTTTTAACGGCGGCAGCGAAGTTCCGTTTAAAGGCGAAGAACGGATTTTAATCCCCTCGCCCAAAGACGTCAAAACATACGATCAAAAACCCCGGATGAGTGCCGAAGAAGTCACCCGGGCGGTCGTTGCCCAGATTGCGCGGGATCATTTTGATTTTATTTGTGTGAATTATGCCAATCCCGACATGGTCGGGCATTCCGGCATTTTGCCCGCCGCTATTGAGGCGGTGGCCGCCATCGACCAAGCTTTAGAAGCAGTTGTCCGTGCTGCTCTTGCAAAAGACGGCGTCGTTTTGATTACCGCCGATCATGGCAATTTAGAACAAATGACCGACTACAAAACAGGCGAACCGCACACCGCCCACACCACCTTCCCCGTCCCGCTGATTTTGGTTTCCAAAGAAAAACACAGCTTACATCCCGGCATTCACGCCGACATCGCCCCCACCATTTTAGACCTTATGCAAATTGCAAAACCCCCTCAAATGGATCACGATTCCTTGATTGATCGAAAATAAGTCCCAGCCGGTCAAATCGGTTTGGAATCAGGCCACCTCTTTTTTTCTTAACTTAAGGGGACGGCAATCCGGCCTCATGTTACATAAAAAGAAGAACGAGAGGGGCCTTATCAAACCTTAAATAGATACATTCAAAACGGTTTTCGCCGGATACTAAAAAACAACAGGCCTTAAGGCCTAAATCGTCCGGGAATATCACGCTCAATGACATCAATCATCAATCTGAGCTTTTTGCAGCTTTCCGCTGAAATCCCGGTAAATAATCTTCCACTTCGTATAAAAATCTAGTGCGCCGCCGCGACCGCCTGCTTCCCTCGGCCCTGCGCCCGTGTGTTTTGTTCCGCCAAAAGGCAACTGAATTTCCGCGCCGATGGTGGAGGCGTTGATGTAAACCAATCCGGCATCGAGTTCCCGCTCGGCAATGGCGGTTTTGTTCACGTCCTGCGAATAGATGGCCGATGAAAGCCCGAACGCAATCCCGTTCGCAATCTCAATCGCCATCTCTAAATCCGAGCAGCGAATAATCGAAACCACGGGACCAAAAATTTCTTCTTGTGCAATGCGCATCCTGGGATTCACATCGGTAAAAATCGTGGGCGCGATGAAAGTTCCGTATGCACAGTCGCCCTTGGTATAGGCGCCGCCGTCAAGATGCAATGTCGCTCCTTCTTTTTTTCCGATTTCGATATAGGCCAATACTTTGTCGTACTGTTCTTTGCTGATGATCGGCCCGACCTGATTTTCGAGGTTCAGCCCGTTTCCAATTGTAAGCTGTTTTGTTTTTTCCGTGAAAGAGGCTAAAAAGGCATCGTAAATGTCATCATGCACGATCAGGCGGCTTGCCGCCGTGCAACGCTGCCCCGTCGTGCCGAATGCCCCCCAAAGCGCCCCTTCGACGGCCAAATCCAGATTCGCATCATCCATCACGATGACCGGGTTTTTTCCGCCGGTTTCCATCACAAACTCTTTGTGTTGTTCGGCACAAATCACAGCCAAATGTTCACCGACGACATTGGAACCCGTAAAAGAAACGCCGTCCACTTCCGCGTGCCGCACAAGGGGCTCCCCAACTGTTTCCCCAAAGCCGTGCACGAGATTCAACACCCCGGGTGGCAGACCGGCTTCTTCAAAAATTTCAACCAAACGGGTGGCGCAAACGGGCGTTTGCTCTGCGGGTTTAAAAACAACGGTATTGCCGCAGACAATAGCGGGCGCGAGTTTCCAAATCGGGATGGCCGTCGGAAAATTCCAGGGCGTGATTTGTGCAAAAACCCCGACAGGCACACGCACCGACTTGGCATCTTTTCCGGGCAATTCGGAAGGTACGGTCTCCCCCTGCAAACGACGGCCTTCCCCCGCCATGAAATAACTCATGTCGATGGCTTCCTGCACGTCGCCCAGGGATTCGGCCATTACCTTCCCCATTTCACGGCAGCAGAGTTCGCCCAGTTCTTTCTTGCGTTTGCTTAAAATTTCAGCCGCCCGATACAGCAACTCCCCCCGTTTGGGCGCAGGGGTGAGCGACCAGGATCGAAATGCGGCGCGCGCAGCCGCGACAGCCTTATCTACATCTGAAATATCTGACTCCGGAATAATGCCGATAACGTCACGGTTATCCGCCGGGCTATTGCTTTCAAATGTATTGCCCTGCACTGCGTCAACCCATTCCCCATTGATATAATTTTTAATCACTTCGGGCATAACATCTCCTCCAGATGGCTATTCATTTAATTGTAGCCAGCCGTCTCTTTAAATACAAGAAAAGGGCGTTCAGCGCATTGCTTTTCAAAAAATGATGCCATATCATGCCTTAATAAGGAGCAGGCATGGCCAAACCCAAAACCGTTTTTTTCTGTCAGGACTGTGCTTATCAAAGCCCGAAGTGGATGGGGAAATGTCCCGGATGTTCGCAGTGGAATACCCTCATCGAAGAAACACTTTCGCCGGCGGGGACAGACGCGGATGCCAATCGTTGGGTCGCAGGCGGCCTGCAAGGCGCCGTGCCCCGACCCACACCGCTTTCAGAAATTGACGTCTCTTCAGAGCCGCGCACCCCTACCGGCTCCCTTGAGTTTGATCGTGTGCTGGGCGGTGGCGTGGTACAAGGCTCCGTCATCCTGATCGGCGGCGATCCGGGCATCGGCAAATCCACGTTAATCCTGCAATCGCTTTATCACATCGCTGCGGGACGCGGAAAAGTGCTTTATGTTTCCGGTGAAGAATCGCCAAGCCAGATTCGGCTTCGTGCCGATCGTTTAAACATTGCCTCGGATGATCTTTACATCCTGGCCGAAACCGCTTTTGAAGAGATTATCGTGCATGCGGACACACTCAAACCGCTTGCGATTGTAATCGACTCCATCCAAACCGTTTATACCCGCCGCATGTCCTCCGCACCCGGCAGCGTCGGACAAATCCGCGAAGTCGCCGCCCAACTCATGTTTTATGCCAAACGCGCCGGCGTCGCGATTTTTATCATCGGGCATGTCACCAAGGAGGGGGCTATCGCCGGTCCGCGGGTGTTGGAACACATTGTTGATGCGGTGCTTTATTTCGAAGGCGGAAAAGACCATGCTTATCGCCTTTTGCGCGGCGTAAAAAACCGCTTCGGCCCCGTGCATGAATTGGGTATTTTTGAGATGAAGGGCGAAGGCTTGCTTGAGGTCGAAAACCCCTCCGGCCTCTTTCTTTCCGAACGCCCCAAAGATGCCGCAGGCTCCGTCGTGATTGTGACACAAGAAGGCACGCGTCCCATGTTGGTCGAACTCCAGGCCCTCGTGAGTCAAAGTTATTTGGGATCGGCCCGACGCATGGCCTTGGGCGTCGATGCCAATCGCGTCTCGCTTTTATTGGCGATTTTGGAAAAACGTGCGGGACTGCATTTAGGGGATCAGGATGTTTTTGTGAATGTAGTGAGCGGGATTCAAATCAACGAACCGGCGATTGATTTGGGCATCGTCGCGGCCCTGGCATCCTCTTTCCGCGACTGCCCCATTGATCCCGAAACGGTTGTTTTTGGTGAGATCGGACTGGCGGGAGAAATTCGCGGCATTCAACGTGCCGAGCAACGCATTCGAGAGGCGGAAAAGTTAGGATTTAAACGCTGTGTTTTGCCGCAACGCAATGCGGAAATGTTACAAAAAGAAAACTTAAACCAATTCAAAATGGCATTGATCGGCGTTTCAGATATTGGCGGAGCCTTAAGGGGCTGTCGGATTTAAAAAACGAGCACGAAGACCACTCTATCGCACCACCGCGGGCGGGGCTTTTAAGCAAAAGGAAAAACAACCTCTCTTAATTCCCAAAATATGAGATTCTCAAGGGGACCGGAGGGGATAAAATCAAGCCTGATTTTCCGCAAGCACTCTGTCCACGGCTTCAAAACACATGGAGATTGCGCGAAAAACTTGGATATAACGAATTGATTATTAAAGAAAAATAAGAAAATGTCCTTTTTTGAAAAAAAGGGGCTAAAGTTTTTGCTCCATCTGCCGATAAGAGGGATAGGAGGACTCCGTATGATTTCAGCAAGCAACAGTGCATTGTCCGGCATTCAAGCCGGACTCAAACGACAGGAAGTTTCGGCGCACAATGTCGCAAATCTCAGCACGGAAGGCTTTAAAAAAGAAACGGTGATGCAAAATGAGGGCAGTACCGGCGGTGTAGTTGTGCATATCGAAAAAAGTACGACCCCCGGCCCGCAGCTTCCTCAGGCCGACGGAAGTTCAAGCGAAGGGTCGAACGTGAACGACGCGGAGGAGGCGGTGAATCAAAATATCGCGGCGGCAACGCTGGGTGCAAACCTGGCGGCCTTGGAAGCCATACAACAAGCAGAGAAAAGCATTATTGATTTGTTTGCGTAGGGAAACATTACGGCTTATCTTTCCCTTCGTGATCCCAGGCTTCAACTTTTCTTTAAACACTGTGGATAGCGGACCAAGATTTAAAGTTCTTTAGCGTAAGTTCGTTTAACATCTTTATGCGAGTCGTTATTTTTGTAAATCTCGGAACAATTCCATATGCACGCAGGATCAATTACACCGTTGCGCGAGAGGCATTTCCTGAGTCTGCAATGGCCGCCTGCGCGGCGGCGAGTCGTGCAATCGGTACGCGATAAGGCGAACAACTCACATAGTTCAAGCCCAGGTGATGGCAAAAGGCAACCGAACTCGGCTCACCGCCGTGCTCGCCGCAAATACCCATTTTGAGTCTTTTTTTGGTGGAACGGCCTTTTTTTACGCCGATTTCCATCAACACACCCAGCCCTTCCCGATCTATTGCCACGAAAGGGTCTTGCGGTAGGATTTCTTTGTCAACATAATCGGGCAGGAATTTTCCGGAATCGTCACGGGAAAGCCCGAAAACCGTTTGCGTTAAATCGTTGGTGCCAAAGGAAAAAAAGTCGGCTTCTTTTGCAATTTGGTCGGCCACAAGCGCAGCACGCGGCAACTCAATCATCGTGCCGACGGTGTAGTTGATTTTCTTTTTATGACGGGTCATCACTTCTTCTGCTTTGGCAATGCAAAGTCCTCTCAATGTGGAGAGTTCATTGACATGAGCCACAAGCGGGATCATGATTTCCGGCATGACGGTGATGCGTTTTTTCGCCAAAACACAGGCTGCCTCAATAATCGCTTCGACCTGCATTTCATAAATTTCGGGATAGGTAATGCCGAGACGGCAGCCGCGATGTCCCAACATAGGGTTAAATTCATGCAGGCTATGGGTTTTTGCCCTAAGGGTTTCGACCGATACGCCCATTTCTTTGGAAAGGATCTCCAAATCCGCGTCGGTCTGCGGTAGAAATTCATGCAAGGGCGGATCAAGCAGACGGATGGTCACGGGAAGCCCCTTCATTTCCTTTAAGATTTCGATGAAATCGGATTTCTGCATGGGCAATAATTTTTCGAGTGCCTTTTTTCGACCTTCCAGGGTTTCAGACAAGATCATTTCACGAACAGCGGTGATGCGGTCTTCCTCAAAAAACATGTGCTCTGTCCGGCAAAGGCCGATGCCTTCCGCACCAAAACGCCGGGCCACGGCGGCGTCGCGCTGATTGTCGGCATTGGTGCGCACTTTGAGTTTTCGGATGTTATCGGCCCAGCCCATCAGTGTTTTAAACGAGGCGCCGAGCTTGGGCTGGATGAGTTCGGCTTTTCCGAGAATGACTTCGCCCGTGGAGCCGTTGAGGGTAATGTAATCCCCTTCTTTCACGGTAACGCCCCGCGCGGTAAAACTTTCGGCGGCTTCGTGAATGGTAATTTCACCACAGCCGGCCACACAGCATTTGCCCATGCCGCGTGCCACAACGGCGGCATGAGAGGTCATGCCGCCGCGCGCGGTGACGATGCCTTCGGCGGCATGCATGCCGCCGATATCATCGGGAGATGTTTCTGCGCGCACCAAGATGACTTTTTCGTGATGCTCGGCCATGCGCTCGGCCTCTTCCGCACTAAACACGACTTTTCCGATCGCCGCGCCCGGTGAGGCGGGCAGGCCTTGTGCGATGACGTTTAATTCGGCATTGGGATTGATCATGGGATGCAGCAATTGATCGAGCTGGTGGGGATCAATCCGGGAAACGGCGACTTTTTGCGTGATGAGCTTTTCACCCACCATGTCCACGGCGATTTTGAGTGCGGCGGCGGTGGTGCGTTTTCCGATGCGGCTTTGCAGCATGTAGAGCTTACCGTCCTGAATCGTAAACTCAATGTCGAGCATGTCTTTGTAGTGTTTTTCGAGTTTTTGATAAATGGACATCAGGTCTTTATATGCGCCCGGCAGTTTCTTTTTGAGTGCGCTGATGGGAAGCGGCGTGCGAATGCCCGCAACCACGTCTTCGCCTTGCGCATTGAATAAAAACTCGCCGAAAAATTTCTTTTTTCCCGTCGAAGGATCACGTGTAAAAGCCACGCCGGTGCCGGAGGTTTCTCCCAAATTTCCAAAAACCATGGCCACAACACTCACACCCGTACCCCAGGTATCGGGAATATTATTCAAGCGGCGATAGGTTTTTGCGCGTTTGCCAAACCAGGAGTTGAAGACCGCATCAATCCCGAGTCGAAGCTGCTCCAGCGGGTCTTCCGGGAAGGGTTTGCCCGTATCTTTGAGTACAATTTCTTTAAAAGCGGTTACGAGGGCCTTGAGGGAGTCCACACTTAAATCCGTATCCGAATACGCACCCGTGACGATTTTTTGCTCTTCGAGTGTGCGTTCAAAACGCTCGCGATTGACCCCCAATACGACATTGCCAAACATGGCGACAAAACGCCGGTAGGCATCGTAGGCAAACCGTGCGTTCTTGGATCGCGCAATCAGGCCTTGTACGGTTTCATCATTGAGGCCGAGGTTGAGCACGGTATCCATCATGCCCGGCATAGAGGCGCGTGCGCCGGAGCGCACGGCGACGAGCAGGGGATTTTTATTGTCGCCGAATTTTGTGCCGATAGACTTTTCAACTTTTTTCAGGGCTTTCAGCGATTCTTCCCACATGCCTTTGGGATATTTTTTATTGAGCGTGTAATATTCAAGACAGGCCTCGGTCGTAATCGTAAAACCGGAGGGAACAGAGATTCCAAGATGGGACATTTCCGCCAGCCCGGCACCTTTTCCGCCCAGCAGGTTTTTCATATCGCCGCGCCCCTCGGCCTTGCCATCCCCAAAATAATAGACGTATTTCTTTTTAGCCATTCAAAATCTCCTAATTGATGCGCAGCGTGTGGCCGGGTCTTGCCGGCGGATTAAGGTTCGTTATTTTAAGCATGTTGCTTACTCTTCCACAATTTTTGAAAAGTCGCCGAAACCGGAAAAGGGTCTGCTGACAGCATACAAGAGACTCAAACGGTTTTTTCGCACGGCTTCATTTTTGTCCATGACCATGACATCATCGAAAAATTGATTGAGCGGATCATTCAAAGTTGAAAGCTGCGTCAATGCTTCAGCATAAGACCGCCGGGACAGGAGATGTGCAATCGCTTCATGAACGGCCGCATATTTCATATATAAGTTTTTTTCTGAGGCATGAATAAAAGCCGCTTCATCGACTTCGCCTTCAAAACCGTCCGGCAAAATCCGGGCAACGCGTTTGTAAACCGTAATCAGGGCGCCGAAAACCGCTTCTTTGGAGAAGGCGCTGAGGGCCTCGGCGCATTCCACGATAATACGCGGTTTATTGAGTTTTGTTGCAAGCGCCGCTTCCCGCAGATCGTAGCGAATTTCACGTGAATGCTGTAAATACGAATCAATTCTAAGCTTAAAAAAGGCGGTTATTCTATCAGAAAGATCCGGGACATAAAAGGTTCCATGAGACTCATAATGTTGAACAGCTTTTTTGATGAGATTTTCCAGAGAAAAATCATAAAAAGAGGCGTTCTCTACGAGAATTTGAATCGTGCCCAGTCCTTGACGGCGCAAAGCATAGGGGTCTTCCGATCCCGTTGGAATCAGCCCCACACCAAAGCAGCCGACAATTGTATCAAGTTTGTCGGCGATGGCCAGTACCTGACCGATTTGCGTCTTTGGGAGTATGTCTCCGGCATGTTTCGGCAAATAATGTTCTTCAATGGCTTTTGCCACAGAGGGCTCTTCACCGTCCAGCGCGGCATAAACCCGTCCCATTGTGCCCTGAAGTGAGGTGAATTCACGCACAACGCCGGTTACCAAATCGTTTTTGCAAAGATGGGCGGCGCGTTCGAGATCGGAAATCGCGTTGCTGTCCCACTTCAGCTTATGTGCGATAAAGATAGACAGGGTTTTGATGCGCTCCACTTTTTCAAAAACAGAGCCCAGTTTCTCTTGAAACATTACTTGTTTCAGATCTTCATTGCGAGCGGATAAGGGCCGTTTGCGGTCCTGATTAAAATAAAACCGGGCATCGTGAAGTCGGGCGCGCAGTACTCGTTCATTGCCTGTTTGAATGAGAGAGAGGTCTTCCGCATCGATATTCAAAATTGTAATAAAGTGCCGCAGCAATTCACCGTTTTTTCCATAAAGCGGGAAATAACCCTGATGTTCGGCCATTGCAGTAATGATAATTTCTTTTGGAATTTTCAAAAACATCTGATCAAAATTCCCGCAAATCGTTTTAGGATATTCGACGGAGTAGGCCGCTTGCCAAAGCAAAGCTTCATCCGATAAATCCAGTTCAGCCTGTTTTTCTTTTGCCAAGGCTTCCATCTGCGATGTAATCACACGAACCCGCTCCTCCGGGTCAATTATCACGAAACGGCGGGCAAGTTCGGATTGGTAATTTTCAAAACCGGCAACGGAAAAGGTTTCCGGCGCCATAAGGGGGTGGCCCCGTGTGCGGCTGCTTGATGACACACCCGCAAAAGAAAAAGGAATCACTCTGTTGCCGTAAAGGGCCAGGATCGAACGGATGGGTCGGACAAAAGCGGTGCCGGATGCATTCCACCGCATGGAGCGGGGAAAACTCAGACTGCCGATGATCTGCGGAAGCAGCGTTTCCAGTAATTTGGCCGTGCTTTCGCCAATCTTTATTTTTCTTAAAACAAGGTATTCGCCTTTTTTCCCCTTCGCCGCCGCACCCAGTGTTGCGGCATCTTCAAGCCTCATCTCCGATAGCGGGAGGTGCTGTGATTTCGCAAAACCTGTTGCAGCTTTTGTGGGCTTCCCGTCCGCGGCAAAAGCCGCGCGTTTGGGCGGGCCGACCACAATTTCCGTTCTTGTTTCCTGTGAAGCGGCCAAGGCGGCGCAATAGAGGGTCATCCGTCTCGGTGTTCCAAAAACCTGTAGTTCAGAAAAAGCCAGTGCCGCCTGCGTGAAGCATTTTTTTGTCACTTCAGGCAATGCGGTTAAGGTTTGAGGCAACACATTTGAAGGAATTTCTTCCACCCCGATTTCGAACAGCAGCGGCAGCATATCGGCCGACGCTGTTTTAGTCTCTTGAGCCGATTGTATCTTCATTTTTTAAGGAGAGGGAACCCTGCTGCTTCCCGTTGCGCCGAATAAGCCGCAGCACAGGCCCGCGCCAGTGCGCGAACCCGTGTGATGTATCCGGTGCGCTCCGTCACGGAAATCGCGCCGCGCGCATCCAAGAGATTAAAATAATGGGAGCTTTTCATACAATGATCATAGGCGGGAATCGGCAGGTTTTTTGAAATCAAGGCCAAACCCTCTTGTTCTGAGCGGTTAAACCCTTCTTTCAAAAAATCAACATTCGCCGCATTAAAATTGTGTTCCGAAAATTGCACTTCCGCCTCATGATGCACATCGCCGTATTTTATTTCATCCGTCCAGGCCAGATCATAAACACTGTCCACCCCTTGCAGGTACATCGCAACGCGTTCCAGACCATAGGTGATTTCAACAGAGGTGGGTTCAAGCACAATCCCGCCGATTTCCTGAAAATAAGTAAATTGTGTCACCTCCATGCCGTCCAGCCGGACTTCCCAGCCCAAACCCCAGGCCCCCAAGGTCGGGGACTCCCAATCGTCCTGCACAAAACGAATGTCATGATCTTTAAGTGACAAGCCAAAAGAAGCCAGGCTTTGCAAATAGAGGTCTTGAATATTTTCCGGCGCAGGTTTTAAGAGGACTTGATATTGATAATAATGTTGCAAGCGATTTGGATTTTCGCCGTAACGGCCATCCGCAGGGCGACGTGAAGCCTGGACATAAGCCGTCTTCCAGGGCTCCGGCCCCAAGGCCCGCAAAAAAGTCGCAGGGTGAAAAGTGCCCGCCCCCACTTCATTGTCGTAGGATTGATGGAGGATGCAGCCCTGTTCGGCCCAAAATCGGTGCAGGGAAAGAAACAGTTCCTGAAAGGTCAAACTTTTCTGCCGGATTGATAACACGAAGCGGGCTTTCCTTGATGCCGGGTGTGCGGAGCCGAATATGCGGGCTCAAAGTACCAAAACAACTGAATTACTGTCAATGGCATTCAGGAAGCCCTGATTCAGTCTGTGTTGAATCAGGGCTTCCTGAAAGAAGATGTTCAGGCTATTGGAAAGACCGGCCGCCCTGAAATGTTGGTCCGGGGTTTTTTATAAACCGCTGCGCCGATTTTCCCGTGATGTGCGAAAGCGTGTGTTTAAAAATCGCCTCACATTCTTTTTGAATCTGTAAAGAAGGCCGCAGCCGATGCGCGCGAAGATAGTCCATTTTTTGCGAGGCGCTTAAAAAAGCGCGTGTGCCCTGACTCATGGGGATTAAGGGCATGGTGTTTTGTCCGCATTTTGCGCAAAGCGCCCCGCCTGCGCCGGGAGAAAAATAAAGTGTTTCGGGCTTTCTCCGTTTAAAGGGCAAGCGGCATTTGAGGCAGGCCTCCCAATGCGGCTGATAACCGCTGCATGCAATCAGTCGGCTCATGAACAGCATAACGGAAAGGGGCGGGTCTTTTTTTGCTTCCAAAAACCTCAAACCTTGCAGCAGCAAGTCAAAAACCGCTTCATTGGCTTGTCCGTCCGGGGTCATTTGCCGGACGAGATCGACCATGCGCGAAGAGCGTTCGATGCCGCCCCAATCTTCACGCAGGCTTTGGAAGGAGTGGATAATGTCGCATTGCTCAATGCGGGCCAATTTTTCCGCGCCTTTGTCAAAAAAAACGAGCTTGCAGTGCGTGAAGGGCTCCAGGGCCGCACCAAAACGGCTTTTCATACGGCGTGCCCCTTTGGCCACGCCCTTGAGTTTTCCCCGTTCGTTTGTAAAAAAAGTAATCAGCTTGTCGGCTTCACCCAGACGAATACCGCCGAGTACGATTGCAGGAGTAGAAAAAAGCGCCATATCAGCTTCGTCACCGAATAAACGTTGCAATAAAAAAACAAAAAGATTTTAAGGGCTCTCTCCTTTTTTTACAAGTTTCCGCGCGTTTTCGCCTCTCTTCTCCCGCAGGGCATTGTCAGCCCTCAAGACGATATGCTACAACCCTGTTTTATTTCAGAAACATAAGGTACAGTAAAAAGAATGATGACCGACAAATTAAAAAGACAAGCCCCCCCGCTCCAAAAAAATCAAACCCCTCGTTTTTTTCTTGCACAGATCGCCTGCTTCATGCTGGTTTTTTTATCTTCAACGGCACTGGCAGCGCCGACTTCCTTTATCGCAGAAGTGGTTGCCGTCTTAGCGGGAGATACACTCAAGGTCTTAAAATCCAGACAAGTCATGGTTGTGCGTCTGCAAGGCATCGACGCTCCCGAAAAGACCCAACGCTACGGGCAACAAGCCAAAGATTTCACGGAAGGTGTTGCGTTTGGAGAGAAAGTCGTGGTTAACGTCAAAGGCATTGACCGCGATGAAAACATCGTCGCCGAAGTCGTGATGGAAGACGGACGAAGCCTCAACCGGGAAGTTGTCAAAGCCGGTTTTGCCTGGTGGCACCGGGAGCATTCGGAAGACCTTTCCTTGTGGCGACTCGAAGATAAAGCCCGCGAAGCAAAACTGGGGCTGTGGTTGGGTGAAGATCCGGTGCCGCCCTGGGAATTTAGAGAAAGCATGGGGGGGCGATAAACCCCGTTTTCCCGGCACGGGCCGAATGCGGCCGTGCCTCCCAGTTCATTAAGAACGCCTCCCCCCTGGACACACCCCGCCCGAAATAGACTAAAATAAAAGCATGAACATGAAGCGGATATTGAAACCTTTTTGCACAGTCTTCCTGATATGGATCGTCTCCTTTATCCATTCCCCCGCTTTTGCAAGATCGGATGCACGGTTTCAGTCGAGAGACCGATCCTCATTCGATGACGCCTTTGTTTTTGTTCCGGGCGGCTGTTTTGAAATGGGCGATGATTTTTCCGAAGGGCCGCATCCCGGCAAACCGGTTCATGAGGTCTGCATCAGTGATTTTTACTTAGCAAAATATGAAGTCACCGTCGCGGACTTTCGTGATTTTGTCAAAGCAACGGCCTATCTAACCGATGCGGAAAAAGACGGGGGCTGCCTTTCCTGGATGGGCACCGGATGGCGCAAGTATGAAGGAGTGGTATGGAAGCGCCCCGGTTTTTCACAAACGGCGCGGCATCCGGTCGTCTGCATTTCTTGGCAGGACGCCTCGGCTTATATTCTCTGGAAGCGGGAACAAACAGGCCTGCATTATCGTCTGCCGACAGAGGCCGAGTGGGAATATGCGGCCCGGAGCGGGGGCAAATACGTGAAAGGGCCGGGTGACGATCGTGAATTAAAACACTATGCCTGGTATCGGGACAATGCGGAGGGGAAAACCCATGCCGTCGGACAAAAAAAAGCCAACGGACTCGGATTGCACGACATGAGCGGAAACGTTTGGGAATGGGTGCAAGACCCTTATGACAAAGACTATTATGCGCACAGCCCAAGAAACAACCCGCAAGGCCCCGCCACCGGCAAAGGCCGGGTCATGCGAGGCGGCTCTTGGTACAATCCGCCGCAGGGGCTCCGTGCCACGCATCGCAACTGGACGCATGCCTTTAAACGCTACACCAGCCTGGGTTTTCGGCTGGCGCTTACAAAATAAAACAGGAACATTATTCTTGAGGCTTCTCTCGCCGTCTTGACAAAATGATCCCTGTCCCGTAATAATCGCGCCTGATCCGGGGCACACAATGACCTTTCCAAACACCAAAGAGAAAATTGAAACGAAAATGAAAGACCTGCTGCTTGCCACAGAAGTAGATGTCATTGACGAAAGCTGGAAACATGCGGGACATGCGGCGGCCGGAGGCGGAGGTCATTTTATCGTCCATCTGGTCTCTGAAAAATTTGAAGGCGTCTCCTTGCTGGACCGCAATCGCATGATTTTTGACGCACTCAAAGAAGAAATGAAACAGGAAATTCATGCCTTGGTGATTAAAGCCAAGACTCCCGGCGAAAAAAAGCGTCTTTAAATTTTACACAGCTTCATCAAAGCCTGCTTAACCCCTTCAATTAAAACAGGGTTTAGTCAGAAAATGGCTGCCTCAAACGCAGAAAAGAAACCGGACAAGGACGCCCCCTGGCTTGCCCGCGCCAAAGCGGGAGATTTTGAAGCCTTTGAATACTTGGTCAATCGTCACGAAAAACGTCTCTACGCTTTTGCGATGCACATTCTTCGTAACCGGGAAGATGCCGAAGATGCCGTGCAATCCACCTTTATCAAGGCCTTGGAACACCTGCAAGATTTTCGCGAAGCCGCCGCATTCGGCACCTGGCTCACGCGCATCGCCGGAAACACCGCGCTAACATTTCTACGAAAGCGAAAAAACAACCCCGTTTCACTCAATGAAGCCACAGATGAAAATGAAGAAGGTTTTATTCCGCATCCTGATTTTATTGCCGATTGGTCTCACGATCCGGCAAAAAAGCTGGAACAAGATGAGTTGCAAACAATTTTAGATGGGGCGATTGAGGCCCTTCCAGAAAAACACCGCCTGGTTTTTATGCTGCGGGATGTGGTCGGGATGCGAATTGACGAAACTGCGAAGGTCTTGGGTATCAGTGCGGCGAATGTGAAAGTGCGGCTTTTGCGTGCGCGGCTGGCCCTGCGTGAAACCCTGACCCGGCGATTTGGAGATGAGGCCAAACGCATTTTTCAAACACATGACCACGGGACGGAACAGATGGATAAAACCTCGGCGCAGTTGCTCCTGCAAAGTTATCAGGCATGAAGGGCGCAAAACGATGAAGTGTGAAGACATGCTGCGAATGCTGAACGACTATGTGGATCAAGAAATTGATCCGGCCGTCTGCGATCAATTTGAAGCCCATTTGGAAGACTGCAATCCCTGTCAAGTCGTCGTCGATACCATCCGCAAAACCATCAAACTCTACAAAGAAGGCGAAGTTTACGAAATCCCCATTGCATTTCGAGACCGTCTTCACCAAACACTGCGTGAACGCTGGCTTCAAAAGAACGACAACAAAACCTAGGGTGTGGCGACACTCAAAGTATTAATCAGAGCCTCCTTACGTTCGTAATCCCAAGATAAACCTTTTCCCTATCTCAAGCTTCAGAAAAATTCTTTTAAAAATTTTGTAACTTTTTGCCGCTTCAGGGGTCTATTACATTAAAAGGAAGCTCTGATTCAACCCAGACTTAATCAGAGCTTCCAAAAGAACCTGAATAGATAAGGAGGCAAAACAATGACCATCGAACGCGCCCTTCGGATTATCGCCGGTACCTTTATTATTTTGAGTCTGACACTGGCCCAGGTGCACAGCCCCTACTGGCTGCTGTTCACCGCCTTTGTCGGCTTGAACCTGTTTCAATCGGGCTTCACCAACTGGTGTCCGATGATGTGGTTTTTAAAAAAGCTTGGCCTGCATCACAGCGCAGGCGTATAACAATCAAGGGGGAAAAGCCATGCAATGCAATGTGGGGAAAAAAGATAAAATCGCCAGAATTATTTTGGGTGTCGTGTTCATCGGCGCCGGATTTGCGGCCGGCAGTTGGTGGGGCGCACTCGGTCTGATTCCGCTTTTGACCGCTTTGGCGGGATGGTGCCCGGCCTATCGCCTTCTTGGGATTTCAAGCTGCTCAAAGCCGGGAAAGCCCCGCGACGCGCGTAAATTCTCCGGACACAGCGCGGGATAATCGGTTTTCATTTTCACGAAGGCGGATCATGAAACATATTTTGAATCATCCCAAAATGATCACGGTATTCATGGCGCTGACGAGCGTCGGATTTATCCTGGTAGCGGCGCTTCCGAGTCTGTGGCCGGGGAAATTCCCCGCGCTGAATGCCATCCATGTCGATACCGATCCTGAAAACATGCTGCCCGCGGATGAGCCGACCCGTGTGTTTCATGATGCGATGAAAAAGAAGATGTCGCTTTACGACATGCTCGTCTTGGGCGTCGTGAATGAACGGCACCCGGAAGGCGTCTTTAATGCGGCCTCTTTAAAGAAGGTATTTGAACTCACGGAATACGCGAAAACCCTGCGCTGGCCCGATCCTG
>JALUVJ010000169.1 GCA_027020665.1 Nitrospira sp. | reverse complement strand
TGGGTACGGAAAATCGCACCTTCATTGCTGCTTGCGAATGCCGGGAAAAATAAAAGCGTGTCGGTTTCGCCTCGGCCGGCACTACACTTTGTGCGACAGCAACAATCTCACTTAAGGGGATATCATCGCTGCCAGACTCCACCGTCAACAATGCGGTATTCAAATATTCATCAATGTCCTGATAAAAAACAAGCGCGCTACCGGTCAGCCCGCTGAAGGCGAACAAAAAGCCAACGATCAACGCAGTATAAAGATGGATTCTTCTCAATATGTGACGAATAATCATGCGTACCCCATTTTAGTGCGCAGATTCAACTTCATAGACCTTATAGATAGTGGGGACAATTTATCCTCGAATACCCGATAATTTACAGTGGATTGATATGGCCTGCTTGGCTTGTATTTTAAGATGCTACGGCTTCATACAATGAGCTGGTATCCGTTCCAGCTCCTGGTTATATTCTAAGGTTTCCGGCAAACGCAGCCATTCGGCTTTATTACCACCACACCAAAGCACGGCACCCGGACGAAGTTGGATAAATGGTATCGCACGTGATACATTGTAAGCGCCCACCCCGTCGAACAATAACAAGTCATCTATTTTCAACTTAGGTAACAAGGCGTCAATGCTGAGCGTATCTGCTTGTAAACAGAGTGGACCGTATATAGCGCTTGTAACACACGCCCCATTATTGACGTTGAACGCACGTATCGGATGGCGATACTTCCTCGCCGTAGGCAATGCGTTAAGCCCGCCATTAATGATATAAGCATTTCCATTTTGCGACGTTTTCCGAGTACCCACGACTTGGGTCAACAAGGCCCCTGCCGGCTCCAGAAGCGTCCTGCCGGACTCGAAGAATATCTGCGGCATTATTCCTTCGTGAGGTAACTCTTTAACCAATACTGATAGGATAGACATCACGTAGGCCTCAATATCCGGGGCGGGATGTCGCAAAATATCTGTTTCAGACCAACAGGGGCTGATTCCGGCAAGACCACCTCCGACATTGATCCAGTCCATCACAATACCGAAGCGCTGATATACCGTGCGAGCAAATTCATTGAGTACTTGACCCAGTCGGGTAAAACGGCGCAAGTTTCGAACATTGGTGCCTATGTGCGCATGAACTCCAGCCAAGCGTAAGTGTGGCGAATGATGGATCCAACCAGCCACTTCCAATGCATCGCCATTTACCCAAGAAAAACCGAAGCGGTGCCAACTCTCAGCATCATTCACGATGTGGATACGAATGCCAACGGGTAAAATTTTACCTATCTGACGAGCCACAGATTCCAAGCGCGCCAGTTCGTCAAAGTGATCAACGTTAATACAGGCACCATCGAGCGCTGCCTGCGCCAGCATATGGTCCGGTTTATGCGGGCCGTTATAAACAATTTGATCTCCGGGCACCGATAAATCCTTGGAAAGCGCATATTCATACTCGGATGCAACTTCAGCCCAGGCTCCTTCGCGGTGAAGCAAGGTGACTAAACCACGCAATGGATTAGTTTTATAGGGATACGCAATTTGTGACCGTGGATAATGGCGTTGTAGCACGTTTTTCAACTCACGGTAGCGTTCAAGCAAAGCTTGTTTTGAAAATAGATATATGGGAGTACCAAAACGCGCGGCTAAGTTTTTCGCAGCTTTTTTTGTGAGATCGCAAAAGGCGTCACTACCCGACAATGTTGTTTCCAACCTCTTATCTCCTTGGGGATTTTTTCAATTCGGTAATGGTATCTATCTGAGGCCGAGATACATAAACCAAAAAATGGCGACAACGGCACAGTACACCACTCCAACAACCGTGAATCCGTGCTCCACTCCAATAGCGTTGACCGCTACAGCTCCCGTTATGATACCCAATAACCCTCCCAATTTGGTCGCGCTATGCCCCACTCCAATAATTTGCCCTTTTCGATCACAAGATGCCAACCGACTCAATACTGCAAAGAGAACGGGAAGCATGGCACCAAGCCATAATCCCCATATCAAACGAAGTATGAGCAATGCTTCGAAGCTATCAATAAATTCGTGGGCTAGCATGGTTAAAGCAGAGAACGCCGCCACTATGCAAAGCACGCGATACATACTGGCACTGCTATAAGAGTCCGATAGTCTTCCCCAAAACGGAGCGGATAACATCAGCGTGAACCCAGTCGAAGAATATAAAATACCAATCATAAATGGACTGCCGGAAATCCTTTGCTCAACAAATAGCGCGAAGAAGGATACCGGCATCATCTTTGCCACTTGTACACACACAATCACCAGCAACAGAAGAACGATACTATTACTAAAATTTCCAGAAGTGGAAGATGGTGTCACTGATTGATGAAGACCAGTATTTGTAATCTGAGACTGATCATTGATAAGAAAAAAGTACAGCGCAATTGCACAAACGCCGCAGAGCATGGCTGCGATTATAAATATCACACGGTATCCGTAGCTATTAGCCACCAGGCCGCCGACAATCGGCCCAATGAGCATGGCACCCGCTGTCCCTGACTGCAATTTCCCCAAGACACCGCCTTTTTTATTTGCGGGTACAATTTGGATCGCATAGATTTGAGCAGCAATAATGAATCCTGCTAGGGCACCTTGTAATAACCGACAAATAACCACCGTAATAATGTCAGCCGCAAAAAAAATAATGCCCTGTGTTACACACAGGGCAAGCAAGGCACGCAACACCATCGCTTTATGACCAAAACGATCACCCATCCGCCCCCAAATAGGCGCGAAGAACATGGCCATGCCCAGTGGAGAAACGTACACTACGGCGCTCAAGGATTGAAGTTCAGTTGTATTAAAGTTTCCTAGGTCACGCAAATAGAGAGGCCAAAAAGGCCCGCTCATCTCTAAAGCCGCCATCGAAATCAATTGTGCCCACCAGAGCAGTGTTACTTGCGAACGCCAGTGCCGAATGTGGTTAGGCAACATAATCATACAATGGCTGACGCTAATGGATTCTCCAGTGGTCTATAGATATCATCCTGGGTGTTCGTGAGCCTCATACGCATAAATGCTTTGACGCTCCACTTTTGCTGAACAATGGCGGTATATTCCCGGTGCCAAGTAGTTGGGGATAACGAGCTCCGCATGGCTCCAAAAATCTGCTCGACGATATTAGCGACCTCTTGCCAGAAAAGGTGATCTGGTACCGAAAATTCCTGCCCCAACATCAATACCATCTCTCCTATATGGCACTGGAACACTGCGTGCAGCAGTTTTTCCCGAACCTTTTCCTGATCACCGATAACTGTCAGTTTGTCAGGATGTAGTTTTAATCGGTAACCGACACGCTCAAGAGTCGGTTGGTGGATGCGGATGCCGCCAAAATCACGCACCAGCACCCGTCGTATGCGTGCATCATGGGAAAAAATTGCAAATGTGTTTTGCTGGTGGGCCTCAAGCGCAATACCATATCGAAGATAGAGAACCAAAAGACCATTGAGTAACGTTTCAACATATTGCCGAAAATAGTGGCGTGCTGCGTTCAGGCCCTCAACCTTGGTTGCTGACATCATTTCCAGAAACAAGGGCTTGTTACTTATTGGAGAATGAGTCAAAAGCGCTGCAACAGGAATCGCTATTTCATCTTTTTCAATATAGAGCATTGGATTTTCTCGGAAGATTGCCGAGAGGTGTTTGGCATCATCATCCTTCACACCTTCACCGGCGTAATGCATCCCCAATACTTCGGGTACAATGTCCAATGTACCGCTGAATTTTTTCTCGTTTTCCAGTATGTTTTTTAATAGATTACTGATACGCGGACCCATCTGCGCCGATCTCGGTGATACTGTGCGATAGACACTGGTCAAACGTACCGAAATCGGTAGTTTAATATGCGCAAGATTAATTTCTCCCTCCGGCACTAAGGTACGAAAAGACATGGTCGACTTACAGCAAAGCTCGGGACCATTGAGTAAGGTGAGAATGCCGGAGTTCAGCAAAGACTTGAATAGCTCTGGCAACTTATATTCTGCCTGCCACGGATGTACGGGAAGGGGAGAGAAATCTTGTGGGTCCAGATCCTGCGCTCTCAAACGATCTTGCCACACGCTAAACCATTGCGAGAAATGTTGTTCAAACCAACTATCAACATCCAGCAGGCCTGGCAGCATTTCGACATGCAACCATTCTTTGCGAATAGCCGCTAGGCGAACCGACGCCTGTCCTTGAAATTCCGGGGAATAATTCACAACTTCAGCAGACGTTAAACCCAGTTTGGTCTTACTACACGGATGATAGGGGTGGCCAGTAGTCGCCCATTGTTCTAGATACAATTCAGTGTTTTGAGTGATACGACCATTCCACAACCAAGCCACCAGACTATCATAACCCTGTGCCGTTGCCTGTTGGTGTATCTTGACATTCCAGGCTTGGCGAAATGTTATGCACAAAGTGTCGTTAAGTATGGTGTTTTCAATATCACGGGAAAAACTGGCGTTGTTTTCAGCGTCCGCCGATGGGCCTAATTCTCTCGCCAAAAAAGTAAGAAATTCTATTGGATTCGTTAACCTCCGGGGAAGGTTAATATTTTCTCCCAGTACCTCAATGTACCGAAATTCCGGATAGCGGCCGAGTGAAGCTCGCCGAGTCCCCCTGATCACCAGCAATATATTCGCACGCCACAACGGCACAACAATGTCATCTCCCTTCTCTGTCGGGCATAACATAACCCCATCGCCCATCAATCTTTCACGTAAGGCCGCTTGAATCAATTGTTTTAGACATTGTGATCGAGCTTTGGATATATTTTGCGCGACCGTGCGAGGCGACAAATCTTTTGCATAAAATATATCTTCGTCTAAGCCACTCAACCACTCTCTTTCCTGCACACTCAATTCTTGTTCTTCCTGTGAATTAAATATGAGCTTTCGTGTGTTTTGCGATACGTTATTCATATTTTTTACCACCCTATTTGTATTTGCCTATGCAAACCTGCGAATACCAGCCTTTGTTTCGTCATTTCTGGCTGGTAGCGAATGAAGGCTTCTAAAGCAGACTCACTGTCTTAATAATCCACGCTGGCATTGACATAAAACTCCCGCGGCGCATTTGCATAAAGCCCATATTGGGTAAAAGGTCCGCGATAGAAAGACTCTTTGTCCAAGAGGTTCTTAACACCGAAACTAACCTTGGTATTTTCGAACCGATAATTAACGCGGGCATTCACCAGGCCATATCCTGGAATAGTCCCTTTGGCGCCGGATCTTGAAGCATTGGGGGCAACAGGGTCTTCTTTGGTGTTGGCAGAATCTGAAAATTGTTCACTTTGAGCATAGGTGTCAATATTGAATATCCACGAGTCCGTGCTGTAGCGCGCACCCACAGTTCCGATATGACGAGAGTAAAAAGGAATATCGTTCCCGTTGAAATCACCTTCTTCGAATGTAGCCTTGGTATAGG
Organism: Nitrospira sp.; assembly: GCA_027020665.1. Classification (GTDB taxonomy): domain Bacteria; phylum Nitrospirota; class Nitrospiria; order SBBL01; family JAADHI01; genus JAADHI01. Next base: position 23,234 of record JALUVJ010000169.1, on the reverse strand, counting down.
TATAGTTAGCATATAATTCCAACCCTGCGAAGAAGGGTGTCAAGACACCGACATCAAGATTGCCGGAAAATTCCAGACCACGGTGGAGTGTTTTACCTCGGTTGAAATACTGATCCGCCGCCTTGTCGTACTCGATGATATCCTCAAAACTTATCAGGAAGACTGTGGCCTCGGCGCTAAATGTATCCGCAGTATGACGGCTGCCCAGTTCGTAAATCTGTGCCCTTTCCGCATTTAGGTCATTATCTCCTTCGTTGCGGTTTATCTGAGCGAAGGAGACCCCGCTGAACGAGGTATTGTAGTTCGCATACATACGGGTTTTCGGCGTTAACCGATAGATGATGTTAACGGATGGCAATATTTCCCTGTAATCAAGTTTTTCTTCAAAACCACTCAGATTGTTGGTTCGCTCCAGCGTCACTTGTTCAAAACGCACACCGGGGGTAATCGATAGCGCTCCAATATCAATACGGTCATCAATGTAGAAAGCGTGGGCGCGTGTTCGGTTGGCGTTGTCACGGTTGATCACCGCTGTAAGCGCGTCCGGGTCACCAAATGCCTCGAGACCCTTTTTTCGAAAACGCTGTTCCCGGCCCTTCTCCTGAAGATAACGGTATCCTACCGACAACTCATGGGCGTGTTTTTCAAAAGTAACTCTGTAGTTATAACGTGGTTCCATACCGAACACTTTGTAGTTCCGAGGAAAGCGATCCAGACGTCCGGCAAATTGCTCATTTTCCTTGGCCAGGGTAAACTCCCTGAAACTATCCGTATAGAAGGTCGTTAACTCAAACTGGCGATGACCGTCTGGTTCCATTAATAGTTTGATGACCGCCTCTTTTCTGTCACCTCGAAAACGATCATGAGGTCGGCTCGATTGAAAGGGATCCGCGTCATACTCCGCTTGCGTTAACCCGCCGGGAAGCTCATTTGCAGCCGTGTAATAATTGACACGCCCGGAAACCTCTACCGTATCCGAAATAAAATACCGCGATTTCAGTATCAAATTAGTCACGTCGGTCTCGCTGTGTTCTCGAAAACTATCGTTATATTGGCCTGAATAAAGCAGTGCCCAGCCAAAACCGTTATCCAAACTGTTACCTGTAAATAAATCAATATTTGTCAGGCCACCGTCACTACCAGCACTTGGCCATATTGATTGTTTGATTTTGGTACTTAGCTCTTGCTTGAGAGGAATCTCACGGGTCACAAAGTTAATCACCCCGCCCACATTCTGGGGGCCGTAGCGTACCGCGCCACCACTTTTCACCACATCAATCGCATCCAAATTCCCCAACGCAACTGGAGCCAGCGAAAGATGCGGCTGACCGTAGGGCGCAACCGACAGCGGCACACCATCCAACAGCACTGTAGAACGTGGCGTCAACCGCCCCGTCAACCCACGCACTGAAATACTGAGAGAACTGACTGAGGAATCCGTGTTCGGCAGCGGCTGTATTCCCGGGATATCGCGTAGCGCCTCGACTATCGTTCCCGCTCCCGTTTCCACAAAGGCTTCACGACGCACGACCTGCCGTGCTCCTGGATGGTTTAATACATTTTTCTCTTCGGCTTGACCCAACCAGTCACCGGTAACCTCGAGCTCGGGTAAAACCATGCTTTTCCCTGCCGCCGCCCGCTCCAGCGTCACCGCGCCGGAATCCGCAAAGCGGGCCGTCAAGCCCGTGCCATCCAGCAGGATGCGCAGGGCCTGTTTGGGCGTATGGGTTCCCGACACCCCCTTGGTGCTCAGCCCCTGCGTCAAGGCCGCGTCGTACAGGATTTGAAGATGACTCGTCTCGCCCAAGCTGGAAAGAGCGGAGGAAAGAGATTGCGGCGGGATGTCAAATCGAAACTGTTCGCTGTCAGCGGATTGCTCTGTTTTCGGCCGACTCCCGGAAGTCCCTTGCACCTCTTGTGCGTAAGCCGGCAATGCCGCGGCCAGCGCCGCAGCCGCCAGTAGAAACCGGGCCGCCTGCTTTGTCCGGCACTTCGTGGAATCCGTCATTTTTTTCAAATCAAACTCTTGTCTCATCTTTCCGTCTTCTCCTCCTCATTAAATTTTTATTATAAAATTGAGTCTCATTATCAGCAACGGATCAAACACGCCACCCCCTGACATCGGGACGGCATTTTTTTTGAAAAAGGGTGCTCAGGAAGGCGCCGGGATTTTGTCCCGGTCCAGCAAAATGAAATAACGCGTGAGCCGGTACGCGCGAAGGGGCAGGGTGTCCTCCAGGGCCCGGAGGACGGCATCGGGATGGCGAATATCGAAAATGCCGCTGACCCGCGATGTGCGCAACGGCCGATCGAGAATCAGGATCACACCTTTGCGGTAACGATTGACTTCGTCAATCACCTCACCCAGCGGCCGGTTGTTAAACACCAGCTTGCCGCGCCGCCAGGCGGCGACCTGGCCAAGATCAAGCGATTCGACTTCCGACAAACCGGTGTCCGGGCCGTAATGAACCCGCTGCCCGGGGACCAGCTTCGCGGTCGATCCGTTATGGGAAACTTGTACCGCGCTCTCGAGCACGCTTACAGCCACTTGATCCGGTTTTTTATACACCTCGAACACGGTTCCCAGAGCCCGGATTGTGCCGTTAGCGGCTTTCACCTCGAATGAACGGCGCTTGTCTGCCGCGACAACAAACAGGACACGGCCCTGATGCAGCTTAAGCCGCCGGGCCTGCGGTGAAAAATCAACCGATACGGCGGAGTCGGTATCCAGATAGACCGTCGAACCATCGGCCAGGCTCAAGGCTTTCAACTCACCGGTTTCCGTATGGTAATCGCTGGCGAGCCGCATCACCGTCTCGGGCAACCAGAGGCTTCCGCCCAGCAGGACCAACAATACGGCGACCAGGGCGATGCCGGCACCCCGCCCCGACAAAGCGGCCTTTCGCATCCTGCCCGGTGGATAGACAGGAAGGGCATGCGCAAGGATTTTTTCCCTGGCAGGTCTCATGTCCGCCGGGGCCTTGAGTCCATCAAGATCATCCCAGAGCGTGCTGATTCTCTCAAACTCCCGCGCATGGATCGGGCTGCACGCGCGCCAGGCCTCAAATCGGCGGTGATCGTCTTCCGTGGCGTCCCCGGACCGGAGCCGGGTCAACCAGACAAGCGCCTCATCGGAGACGGTCTTATCGAAAGGATCATGCCTCATGTCGGTTGTCTCAACGCTTCGGGTAATATAAAAGCGCCGTATGCTGTACCGGATCTCCTTATTATGAAGACGATGTCGGAGAGCCGAGACCTTACCCCATTCACTTAAACGCCTGCCGCAATCGGTCCCGGCAATGGGCGAGACCACGAATGATATGCTTTTCGACCATGTTTCGGGAGATACCCATGCGGCTTGCAACCTCCGCATGGCTTAAGCCCCCGAACTTGTGAAGCATGAACGCTTCGCGGCAGCGCGCCGGTAGCTCATCTACTGCTTTGCGCAAAATCATCAGGCGCTGTTGATAGTCGATGACCCTGTCCGGCGGAGGGATTCCATCGGGAACATTTTCCGGAACGGACTCCGCGCCGATATGCCGCGCACGCGCTTTTTCCGAACGCAGATGGTCGATGGCCAGGTTTGTCGCCATTCTGAACAGGTAAGCGCGGGGATGCGCGACTTCCGTCGGCTGTGAGAGCCGTCGCACCCGCAGCCAGGTTTCCTGCACGATGTCCTCGGCCAACAGCGGGCAACCGAACTTGCGGGACAGGAAGGCCTTCAGGTCTTCATAACAGGCAGCAAGCGCGGCAAGCAGCTTTGCGGAATTGCGGGGCATGATGTCGGAGCACCCTTCACCTTAATTTTTTTGCTTCTTTGTTGCCGAGAAAGTCCCGATCCGGTGCGATAATCAGAAAGCCGACTTCCGGATGGATCAAACCTTCCCGGGCCTGACTTTGCGGGATGCCGGAAAACAAGAATATTGATGCCGCCATCGACATGATCGCAGTCATCTTTCTGATCTGTTTCATTTGTTGATCTCCTTTTTTGTCCGTTCTCTCCCAATAGCGGAAAAAGGGGGGTTTAAGAACGCGCCTAGGTTCCGGGCAATAAAAAAGCCCAAAGAGAAGGTCGTGCTTCTCTTTGGGCTTCTGGGTTCATGATAAATATGACCGCCAGCCTCTTTTTTTATTTTTACTCGGTGCTTTACAATCGCATTCCCTGTGAAGTCGCCTATGATCTTGTTCGCAATCGTTCAGGCCAAAGTCGCCTCATCTCCTCTGTGATACTGCTTAAAAGGAATCAAATTTATTTCCGGCATCTTCCTGGCGTTCCGAAAAGCGATGCAGGTTTTTGAAAAAACCGAGGTTACTGCGGCAGCAGATTTTATCTCGACGATGTCAAGTTGCCTTCCCTGATAAATCAGCAAGCCAAGCTCCGGCCCACGCGTTTCCCGATAACGAAAGAGCCGGGCAATATCGCCGTGATGTACAAATGATTGATCAACCTCGGAAACCACCCAGCTCTGAAAAATTGTGCCACGTTGGGGATGATGTTGCAACTCTTCCGCTTCACGACTTCTGCTCATTGCTCTTTTATGCACGCAAAGCTTGCAGCGCCATGCAGTGCGCTTTGCGGATCATCAATCAGCCACACGGGAATTTTGGATAAGAGAGTGCTGTAACGGCCTTTTCGCACGAAGGCATCCATGAAGAGCCCCTCTTTGAGCTTGGGGAGAATTTTAGGGGCAATGCCGCCGCCCAAATAGACCCCGCCGGTTGCCAAGGCTTTCAAGGCCAAATTCCCAGCCTCAGCCCCGAAAAGGGAAACAAAACAATCCAGCGCCTTTGTGCATAAATCCGATTTTTGTGCCAAAGCCGCCTCAGAAATAACCGCCGCGGGATCTTCCGAAACAAGCCGTTCGGACAGCCAGGCCGGTTCATCGCCCTGTTCATGCGCCTTCATAAATTGATAGAGCGTAAACAATCCCGGCCCGGAGAGCAGACGTTCATAACTAACATGTGCATGTTTTTTCAGCAGAAATTGCAGCAGGGCGATTTCAAGATCGTTTCTCGGTGCAAAATCCGTGTGGCCGCCTTCTGAGGCCGAGGGCCGGTATCGCGCACCCTCCCGATACAAAACGGCTTCCCCCAGTCCCGTTCCCGGCGCGATCACCGCGCGGTTTCCCGAAAGCGGCGCTTCCCCGAAAGCGGCATCCGGGTTAAGCACGACCTTCGCCGATTCAGGCAAAACAAGTGCGCCATAGGCCGTGGCTTCCAAATCATTCAAAAGAGAGACCTCCGGAATTTTATAACGCTGCGCGATCTTCTCCGCATCAATGAGCCACGGCAGATTTAAGGTTTGAGAGCGCCCCGAAAAAACCGGCCCCGCAACGGCAAAACAGGCTTTTTGAACCCTTTGCTTGTGTTCTTTTAAATAGGGATCAAGAATTGCAAAAAAATGAGGGAAGTTCCGGCTGCGATAGTGCCGCACATAAAGCGGAGAAGCCTTTTTATCACCGCCTTCATAAAGCGCCAGCGTCGTTTTAGTTCCGCCGAGATCACCCGCGAGAATCATCAGGACAACCGATTAAGAAAGCGCGTCCGCAGCAGCATCGTCGATAAAAAAATAACGTTGGCCCCTCACAGGCGCAACCTGTGCCGCAGGATAGGGGGAGTTCAGCCGTTCCGGCGAGAGCAGGGTTTTGATGATAGGGGCTTTTTCTTTTCCTGCGGCGAGAAAGAGAATGTTTTTGGCTTGATTCATGAGCGGATACGTCAGCGTTAACCGGATCTTGCCCAATTTTTCAACCGGGTTTGCAAGCACCCAAGCGGTTTCTTCTTTTAAGGCGGGTGTGCCCGGGAAAAGAGAGGCCGTGTGTCCATCTGTTCCGAGGCCCAATATCATTAGATCAAAGGAAGGAATTTCATCTTCATCCGGGTCAAAACAGTCCATGATCGTCTTTTCATAGGCAAGGGCCGCGGCCTGAGGGTCTGCTATTTTCATTGGAAACGCAAAGATATTTTCAGAAGGAACGGGAACTTTTGAAAGCAGGCGTTCATTGGCCATGCCAAAATTGGAATCGGGATGATCCGGCGGCACGCAGCGTTCATCCCCCCAAAAAAGAATGATGCCGCCCCAGGGGATTTCACCTGAAAGCGGTGGCCGTGAAAGGTAATGATACAAAGTAGAGGGCGTGCCTCCCCCTGAAAGGGCGACCGTAAAACGCCCTTTTTTAGTCACGTATTCGTCGGCAAGCCGGGCAAAAAACCCGGCGGCAGCCTTTCCAAGCGCGTCTAAATCGGGACAAACCGTGACGGCTTCCATCTGTGTCTTCCTTCAATCTTGCGTTTGCTTTACGGCGGATTAAGGCGTTCGCCAGGCCCTGCCGTCTCTTTTAATCAATTCATCCGCTTCTTTCGGGCCAAAACTACCAGAAGGGTAGTTGGGAAAACAAGGGGCGGGTGTCTTAAGCCAGTGATCCAGCAGGGGCATGAGCAATTGCCAGGACGCCTCAATCCAATCCCCGCGGCTAAAAAGCATTTGATCGCCGGCCATGCAATCAATCAACAAACGCTCATAGGCATCCGGCGAGGCACTTTGAAAGGCGCCGTGGTAATTAAAATCCATCGTGACACGGCCGACGGAGAACTTCGGGCCGGGGTATTTGGCCTGAAAGGTGAGCGAGATGCCCTCGTGGGGTTGCACGCTTAAAACGAGCGTGTTCGACTCCAGGCCCCCTGAAATCATGGGGCTAAAGAGCATGTGCGGCACCGCTTTAAAGACAATGACGATTTCGGTCGATTTTTTTGCGAGCCGCTTACCGGAGCGCAAATAAAACGGAACACCCTGCCAGCGCCAATTGTCGATGTAGAGCTTGAGTGCCGCAAAGGTTTCGGTTTTGGAATTCGGGGCGACACCGGGTTCCTTACGATAATCCGAAACGCTTTTTCCATCCATTAAACCCGCTCCGTATTGTCCCCGGATGGCACATTGGTCGATTTGATCCAGATTGATCGGACGCACGGAACGTAAGACTTTTATTTTTTCATCGCGAATCCGATCCGCTTCAAAGCCTGTCGGCGCTTCCATTGCCACCAGGCAAAGCAGTTGCATCAAGTGGTTTTGAAACATATCCCTCAGTGCACCGGCTTCCTCGTAATACCCCGCGCGGTTTTCAATACCGAGGGTTTCCGCCGCCGTGATCTGAACGTGATCGATATAACCGCGGTTCCAAATCGGTTCAAAAATGGCATTGGCAAAACGCAGAAACAGCATGTTTTGCACCGCTTCTTTGCCCAGATAATGATCGATCCGATAGAGTTGCTCTTCTCCAAAAACCTCCCGCATCTCTTTATTCAGTGCGCGTGACGTCTCGACATCCGTGCCAAAAGGTTTTTCAACAATCAGGCGCACCGAACTCTTCTTTTTTAAACCCCCTTTCTTTTTTACACCCGCCTTGCCTTGATCCTCACGCCGTCTTTTCCTCCGGCCGCTCAAACCCGCAATGCCCAACTGACGCACAATTTTTGAATACAAACCGGGCGGCGTGGCGAGATAAAAAATCCGGTTCCCCCCCGTTTTGTGGGACTGATCCAGGGCAAACAATTGTTTTTCAAGCTTGTCGTATTCGTCGGGTGCTTCAAAATCCTTCAAGGCGGCGTAATGAAAATTTTTGCGGAAGGTCTCCCACACCGCAGGTGGAATGGTGTCCATGCGCGAGGCGCCGTCGAGTGATTTCCGCACGGTTTCACGAAACTGCTCATCCGACATGTCCTTCCGGCCCACACCCAGCACGTACCAACGATCGGGCAAAAGCCAGCCTTGAAAAAGGTGAAAAAGTGCCGGGATAAGTTTACGCTGTGTCAAGTCTCCCGTCGCGCCGAAAATCACAAGCCCGGAAGATTCCGGTGCAGGCTCCTGGTAGGCTTCCTGCCCGGAGGACACCGGAGAAATAAAGGTTTGCCCTGTTTTTTTAGATTCTTTTTGCTGCATGACCGCCAAACTCCTTTCTCAGTGCCGAAATAAATTTATCGGAGAAGGCATCCGGCTCGCGGGACGAAAAGCGCGCAAAAAGCGATGCGGCAATGGTCGGCACAGGCACGCCGTTTTCGACCGCCTCCAAAACCGTCCAGCGTCCTTCCCCGGAATCGTTGACATGGCCTTTAAAGGTCGTAAGATGCGGATCTTTTTCAAAGGCCCCTTCGGCCAATTCCAGCAACCACGAACGAATCACGCTGCCGCGATTCCAAAGTTTTGAAACTTCAGCCATATCAAGATCAAATTGAGAGGCTTCAAGCAGCGCAAAGCCTTCACCGTAGGCCTGAAGCATGGCGTATTCAATACCGTTGTGAATCATCTTTGTAAAATGACCCGCGCCGTGTTTTCCGCAATAGAGATAGCCGTCTTTTGGCGCGAGAGTTTTAAAAATAGGCTCCATGTGCTTGAAGTCGCCGGCCTCCCCGCCGATCATCATGCAATATCCGACCGTCAGCCCCCAGATGCCGCCGCTCGTGCCGACATCCATATAGTGGATCCCTGTTTCTTGCAGCACCTCGGCCCGTGTGATGGAATCCTTATATAGGGAATTTCCGCCGTCAATCAAAAGATCGCCTTCAGAAAGGTGCGGCAGCAGCAGCTTGATCGTATCCGTCACCGCCTCGCCTGAAGGCACCATCATCCAAATTGCACGGGGCGCTTCAAGGGATTGCACCAGCGCAGGCAAATCCGCGACACCTTTAAACCCTTCCTCTGTAAGCGACGCAATGACTTCCGCATCATGATCAAAACCCACAACCGTGTGTCCATCCGGAAGCAGTCGCTTCACCATGTTTGCACCCATGCGCCCCAATCCGATAAATCCGATTTGCATCTTACCCCCCTTCATTCAGGTTTTGCTTTGAGTACCAAGTCGGAATAGGCCGCGCGGGCCGTTTCTCCTGTATTGTCGGTATCGGTCATCACCGCAACACCGGAAATACGGGGCGGCGTGCCTCCGAAATACTTCCGGTAATCCGCGTAGAGATTACGTTCTTCACAAACCCACTGCCCCGCTTTTTCAGGGCCGCTTTCAACCGCTATCATGTGGGCGCGATCGGTGTAGGCATTGGGCGCCGCTTCGCCTTTTTTAAGACGGTTTGCCCAAACGTAATTAAGCGCCCCTTTGGGCGGATATTCGCCGTAAAGCAATTTATAGGCCTTAAATTTTGTTCGCTCCCAAAAAGCGGCCTGCTCCGGATCAAATTTAAACGTGACATAGATCCGCGCGGCATAGTCGTCACCCTTTTTTTGCGTGACATCCCCCTTTTCAATCGTGCGATTAATTTTCCAGCACCAGGAGATCAACGGGTAGATTTTTGAATCTAAATCAAGCGGATAGGTCATGCCCGAAGCGGAATTTTCACTTGTGGCCCGAATGATCGTCCGCCCCGCTTCTTCGGTCATTTGATACGTGGTATGACGTTTGATTTTTTTAAAAGTCAGGGGTTTCCAACCCTTGGGCAAACCCTCTTCCGTTTTACCCGCTTGAAGCAAATAAATCGGCTCGACCGCCTGAACCGTGCTAAAAAAACCGGGCATCCAGATTATCGCGACAAAGAACAAGATTTTCAGAATTTGAATATTCAAGATCGGCATGTGCGTTTCCTTATTGATAAGGGGTATCTCAGAAAAAAGAAGAAACGGAAATTCCGGGATTGCCCCATAGATTAATATACCCCCTCTGTCATGGGACAGCAAATCACAACGGCTTGAAATAACAAGAAATTTTCTATTTTCATTCATAATAAAGTAATCCAAAAGGGCATAAAACACAGTAGCCGCGCTTACAAGACAAGCCGAAAGGGAAAACAGGCGGACCCGAAGCCAATCCGCATGAATATGATATAATGAACTCAATATTCATTGAGGTGAAAGGAGCTTCATGCCCCAAAAAAAGCGACAACATTTCAGCGTCTCGTGGCGGCAAGTGCTCAATGAACAAGGCGAAATCGACTCCGAGCAGCTCTCCGACCGTCAGCAATTCACAGAAAAAACGCTCAAAAACTTTTATGAATCGATGGTCTTGATCCGCGCCATCGACGAAAAGGCCTTAAACTTACAACGCACCGGCAGAATAGGAACCTATGCATCCATTCAAGGCCAGGAAGCCATCCAAGCGGGCGCGGCGGCGGCCCTCCGGCCTTCCGACTGGTTTTTTCCCGCATTTCGCGCCACAGGGCTTTCCGTGCTGCGCGGCACAAGCATCAAAACCATCTACCAGTATTGGTCGGGCGATGAACGCGGCAGCGTCGTGCCGGAAGACATCAATGATTTTCCGGTCTCCATCCCCGTCGGTACCCATATTCCCCATGCCGTCGGCGCCGCTTGGGCAGCCAAGTATAAAAAAGATCCCATTGCCGTCCTGACCACCTTTGGAGACGGCGCGACTTCAAAAGGCGATTTTCATGAAGGTTTAAACTTCGCAGGAGTCTTTAAACTGCCTGTCGCGTTTGTGTGCCAGAACAATCAATGGGCCATTTCCGTGCCGCTCTCCCGCCAAACCGCCTCCGCGACCATTGCACAAAAAGCCATTGCTTACGGTTTTGAGGGTATTCAGGTCGATGGCAACGATGTTTTGGCCGTGTATCTGGCCGTAAAAGAAGCCCTTGAAAAGGCACGGCGCGGCGAGGGGCCGACGCTGATCGAATGTTTAAGCTATCGCCTCAACGACCACACCACCGCCGATGACGCCTCCCGTTACCGTACGGAGGAAGAGGTGGCCGCTTGGCGGAAAAAAGATCCCGTATTGCGTCTTAAAACACATATCGAAAAATACTTTGCGTGGTCACCGTCTGATGAAAACGCCCTGCGGGAAGAAGTCGACCGGCGTATCGCAGAAGCCGTGACGGCCTTTGAAACCGCCGCGCCCCTGAATCCTTTGGACATGTTCGACACGCTTTTTGAAAACCTTTCTCCGGAATTACTCCGGCAGAGAAACACGCTGGAAAACCGCTTAAAAGAAAACAGCACTGATTAAATCCGCGCGTCTAAACGCGTTTAAATGATAAAAAGAGGGGGCGTTTTGAGCCGCTTAAGTCTCATTCAAGCCGTGAATCAAGCCTTAGACCATGCGATGTCCGCGCGTCCTGAGATTGTGTTGCTCGGAGAAGACATCGGAAAAGACGGCGGTGTTTTTCGCGCCACGGACGGCCTCATTGAAAAGTTCGGAGAAGCGCGCGTCGTAGACACGCCGCTTTCCGAATCCGGCATCATCGGCACCGCCATCGGTATGGCCGCCTACGGCTTGAGACCGGTTGCGGAAATTCAATTCATGGGTTTTCTCTACGGCGCAATGGAACAACTCCTCTCCCATGCGGCGCGGCTGAGATCACGCACACGCGGGCGATATACTTGTCCGCTCGTCGTGCGCACGCCCTATGGCGGCGGCATCCACGCACCGGAGCTGCACTCCGAAAGCACCGAAGCCTTTTTTGTGCATACGCCCGGGCTCAAAGTGGTCGTACCTTCCACACCCGCAGAAGCAAAAGGCTTGCTCTTATCCGCCATTCAAGATCCTGACCCGGTGATTTTTTTGGAACCCGCTAAAATTTATCGGGCAATCAAAGAAGACGTCCCTGAGGGTGAATACATCATTCCCCTCGGCAAAGCCCGTATAGTCGCCGAAGGAGGTGATGTCAGCCTCATCACCTGGGGGGCGATGCTGCACCCCACACTGGAGGCAGCCGCTCAAATGGCGGAAAAAGGCGTTTGGGCCGAGGTGATCGATTTGAGAACCTTGTCTCCCCTGGACACCGACACCCTCATTGAATCGGTGAGAAAAACCGGCCGCGCGATCATCGTACATGAAGCGGCGCGCACTTGCGGCCTCGGCGGTGAAATCGCGGCCCTGCTCTGCGAAAGAGCCTTGCTTTCCCTGGAAGCCCCGATTCTCAGGGTCACGGGCTATGACACACCCGTGCCGCTGCCTAAAAACGAACCCTATTATTTCCCCGATTGCAAAGACATTCTTGAGGCCATCGAAACCGTTGTTCAATTTTAAAAACCTGAGATCTTGACGAAAAAAACATGGAAAAAACCTTTTATTTCCCAGATGTTGGAGAAGGCATCGCCGAAGGCGAGATCGTACAGTGGCTTGTTGCCAAAGGAGATTTCGTCAAAGAAGACCAGCCGCTCGTCGAAATCGAGACCGATAAAGCCGTTGTCAGCCTGCCTTCCCCCTTCTCCGGAAAAGTGACGGTCATTCAGGCCGCCTCCGGCGCGATCATCCCCGTCGGCACAGCCTTGCTCACGGTAGAAACAGAAGTCCCCGATTCCGAAACACCGATAACCGGACGCATTGCTGAAACAGAAGACAGGAAAACGGCGCCTCCCAAAAAAGACGGCGGATCGGTCGTGGGGGTTTTGAAGGAGTCAAATGAAGCATTCGTTTTACCCGCCAATTTAAAAGCACCGGAAAAACCCGACACGCGTAAAATACGCGCCATACCCTCCGTACGCATTTTGGCAAAAAAACTGGGTGTTGATCTGGCCGAGCTTCAAGGCAGCGGCCCGGACGGCCGCATCATGCGCGACGATGTCGAAGAAGCGGCTCAAGCGCTTACGCGCAAAGCACCGCAAGACACCCTGCCAACACCGATTGAAGACCGGACCCCGCTCGGCCCGGTCGAACGCATCCCCTTTCGCGGCGTGCGCCGCAGCGCAGCCCGACGCGTGACACAATCCTCAAAAACAGTCTCTCCCGTCACCTTTGTGGATGATGCCGACATCACAAAGCTTGAGCGCGTGCGGCTGGCCAAAAAAGACCTCACGGAAGAAAAAGGGTTTAAACTCACCTATTTGCCGTTCATCATCAAATCCGTCGTCGCGGGCCTGAAGGCCTATCCTTTTTTGAACGCCAGCCTGGATGAAACCGAAAAAGAAGTCATTCTCAAAAAATATTACAACATCGGCATCGCGGTCGATACGCCAGAAGGCCTGATGGTTTTTGTGATTAAAAACGCCGATCAGAAAAGTATCTTGGATCTGGCGGAAGAGATTTCAAGCCTGACCGAGAAAGCCTTTTCAAGAACGATCGCGCTCTCGGAATTAAAAGGCGGCACTTTTACACTCACCAATTATGGCGTCATTGGCGGCATTTACGGCACACCGATTATCAATTACCCCGAAGTCGGCATTTTGGGCCTGGGTAAAATCGAAGACAAAGCCGTCGTGCGGAAAGGTGAGATTGTCATCCGTAAAATGCTGCCGCTTTCGCTCACCTTCGACCATCGTGTCATCTACGGCGCAGAGTCCGCACGTTTCATGAACACCGTGATCGAACATCTTGAAGACCCGGACTTGTTACTGGTGACAGGAAAGTAGAACCTCTGTATTTCTTGACATCCAAGCCCTCAGTCCTGTATCCCCTCAAACATGCAACACGACATTGTCCACTACATTGCCGCGTCGGCCAAAACGGCTTCAGACGCAGAATTCAATACACTGGCACTTCGCCTCTTTGAATATCAATACACACACAATGCACCTTATCGGCAATTTTGCCGTTCAAAAAAACGCGATCCCGGAAACGTAAACCACTGGGCGGAAATCCCGCCGCTGCCGGTTTTGGCCTTCAAGTGGGCAAAAATCACTTGTCGCCCCAAAGAAACACCCGCACGTATATTTTATTCCAGCGGAACGACGCGAAAAGAAAAAAGTCAACACCGTCTTTTCGACCTGCTGACGGCGCGGGCCGCGATTTTGGCGCATTTCAAGCGGCATCTCTTGCCCGACTGCGACCAAATGCGCATGATGATGCTGACCCCCTCGCCGGAAGAAGATCCACACGCCTCGCTCTCATACATGATGTCGGTTATTCAAGAACTCTTTGGCAGCGCGGAAAGCGACTACTACATTAAAAACAATATATTGCAAAGCGAAGCCTTACTGAAAACCCTTGTCGGAATCAACGAACCCGTCATGCTGCTCGGCACCTCGTTTTCTTTTGTGCATTTAATCGACTATTGTAAAGCACGGGGACTCCGACTGCATCTTCCCTCGGGCAGCCGTTTGATGGATACCGGAGGGTTTAAAGGCAAATCGCGTGAGGTTTCTCAGGCGTGGATCTATGAAAATGCACAAAAGCTGTGGGGAATTTTACCGGAATACTGCGTGAATGAATACGGCATGTCTGAGCTGAGTTCCCAATTTTACGATGCCGTTGCAGGAAAAACCGGAAGACGCGTTTATGTCGCACCACCGCAGGTCAAAACACGTATCCTGTCCCCCGAAACGCTCCAGCCGGTCAACGCGGGGGAGGTCGGTCTTTTGGCACACAGCGATTTGGCCAACATCGATTCCGTATTTTCTATTTTGACAGAAGATCTGGGCCGAGCGGTGGAAGGCGGTTTTGTCGTATTAGGCCGTGCCGCGGGCGCAGCAAAAAAAGGCTGTTCGATTACGATGGATGCCCTGATTGAATCTTGATGAATATTCATCGGCAAACCGGACCGTATCTTTTTCACATAAAAAAGCCCGGTAAAAGGGCATGCCTTTTTACCGGGCGGGACAAAGTCGCACGTAAGCCGAGTTCTGTTCCCCATTGTTAAAATGGGGCGATGATCATTTCTCTCGACCGGATGTTGCCATCCGGCTCTAGCGACCCAACCCGAACGCTTCAGACGGGCCATCCGGTATCAAAACCGCTGGTCTTGATGCGCGTTCCTACTTGGTCTTGCTCCAGGTGGGGTTTACCCTGCCTTCGATGTCACCATCAAAGCGGTGAGCTCTTACCTCGCCGTTTCACCCTTACCTGTAAAATGCACAGGCGGTTTGTTTTCTGCGGCACTTTCCTTCGGATCACTCCGAGTCGCCGTTAGCGACCACCCTGCCCTGTGGAGCTCGGACTTTCCTCTCTCCGGATACACCGAAGAGCGATCATCTGTTCAACTTTGTCCACTACCATCCTAACCCGACGGGACGAAGTACGGCAAGCAAAAGACGGACCGACTCCATGAGGGCCATGATACGGGGAAACCGGAAGATTTCAATCTTGAAGCGGAAAAGATATGCTCTCCGCGAAAAAAGAACGCCTTGGTCAGGAAAACTCAAGAGGCCAAGCACTTACTCCATCGGCGCTGGCTAGACTTCGGTCGGCTTGATATAGAGGATGCGGTGGCAATAACCGCAGGTCAGCACCTTGCTCTGCATCTTGACCTCGGCAATCAATTGCGGGGGCAAGCTAAAGTGACACCCGGTGCAGGTCTGTCCGTTCACCGGCACGACGGCCAAACCTTTACAGCTTTTAAAAAGACGCTGATAGGAGGACAGCAGGCTCTTGGAAATTTTTTCGGAGGTCGCTTCCCATTCCGCCTCAACCGCAGCAGCTTCCGATGCGACTTGATCCATCTCGTCCTGCATCTCTTTTTTTACGCTGGAAAATGCGGCCTCGTCCTCAGCCAGCTTCGCCTGTTTTTCTGCGATTTCCGTTTTGAGTTGATCCATGCCCTCCATCGCGTTCAAAAGGCGGTCTTCCGTTTCACTTTTCGATTTTCGCGCCGCCGCGATCTCCTGAAGGTGTGCATGATATTCTTTGTTTGTTTTCAATTCGGTCAGGCGGAGTTTGAGTTTGACGATTTTCTCTTCGATCATTTGGAGGGCCAATTCACTTTCTTTGCGCACTTGACTTAACTGTTCAAGCTGCGCCCGGGCCGCTTCGATTTCAGATCGCGCATCGGCTAAGGGCTTTTCAGCAATGGATATCTTTTCCGGGAAGTCTTTCAGTAAATCCTTGTCCTTCTGACGTTTCAGATCCAAGGTCTGAAGTTTCACAAGCAAGGCCAATTGTTCTTTCACGTATCTCCCCCTTTTTATTTCCCCTTCAGCAAGTTGGTGGGCCCACCAGGACTCGAACCTGGGACCAACCGGTTATGAGCCGGCAGCTCTAACCAACTGAGCTATGGGCCCTTTTACTCACTCATGACAGCATCATATTATATAATTTCCACAAAACTCTTCAAACGTTTGCTTCGACTCGGATGACGCAGCTTGCGAAGGGCCTTGGCCTCGATCTGGCGAATGCGCTCGCGCGTCACCTCAAAATCCTGGCCGACTTCTTCCAAAGTATGGTCCGTCGCCTCGCCAATGCCAAAGCGTTTTCTAAGCACTTTTTCTTCACGCGGAGTCAAGGTTTGCAAGACCCCGTCGATTTGGCGCTGCAAATCATAACGAATGGCCGCATCCAGCGGAGAGATCACTTTTTTATCCTCAATAAAATCTCCCAAATGCGAATCTTCTTCTTCCCCGATCGGTGTTTCAAGAGAAATGGGTTCTTTTGCAATTTTTAAAATCTTCCGCACTTTTTCCAGAGGCAATTCCATTTTTTCACCGATTTCTTCCGGTGTGGGTTCCCGTCCCAATTCCTGCACCAATTGCCGCGAGGTCCGAATAAGTTTATTGATGGTTTCAATCATGTGTACGGGAATACGAATCGTTCTGGCTTGATCCGCAATGGCCCGGGTAATCGCCTGACGAATCCACCAGGTTGCATAGGTTGAAAACTTATATCCGCGCTGATATTCAAATTTGTCAACGGCCTTCATCAACCCGATGTTTCCCTCTTGGATTAAGTCAAGAAATTGAAGCCCGCGGTTGGTGTACTTTTTTGCGATGCTCACCACAAGACGCAAGTTGGCCTCAACCAATTCGCTCTTGGCGTATTTCACCCGTTGATCGGCCCGGTAGAGTTGGCGAATGGCTTCTTTCAAAACCCCTGACGAAACCATTGACTTCGCTTCAATTTCGTCGATACGCTGCTTCGCATTCTGATAAGAGGCTTCAAACATCAGGATTTGCTCCGCCTTCAGCTTAAGCCGACGCTCGGCGGCACGCATTTCTTTTTCTCCCTTTTTAACCTTCGCAAAAAATGCGGCCATGTCTTCTTTTACCCCGCATTTTTTCTTACAGTGCGCCATCTCTCTTTCCGACTGGATCACCACATTTCCCATAACCCGAATCTCACTGAGCAAGCGGTCCATGACTTCAGAATTGAGGTTTAAGCTCTCAATGGCATTGATCACACGCATTTTAGCGGATTTACGTGTTTCTTCCGCAAGGATTTTTGCCTTGGCCGAACGTGCCGGACTTTTTAATTTTTCAAGGACCTTGAGGTATTCGCGCTGGTAGCCCTTAATGCGCGTCATGGTATCCAAAATACGTCCGCGCAAATCTGCTTCGGCCTTCACGGGCACCCCGAATTCCTCTTCCGGGACGGAAACCACTTCTTCCAAGCTGAGCTCTTCAAGACGCAATGCCTCACCCAAAGCCACCACTTCGGCCACGGACATCGGCATGCCGAGCACCGTGGTTGAAATATCCGCTTTTCCTGCTTCAATCTTTTTTGCGATGGTTGTTTCGCCTTCGCGGGACAGAAGGGGGACCGAACCGATTTCTTTTAAATAAAGTCGCACGGGATCATCCGTCCGCCCCACCACGCCGGGGGTCAAATCAATATCACCCTCTTTTTCATCGGTGCTATCCCCATTATCGTCATCTTCTCCGGAACCTGCGATATCCTCGGTCGTCCCTTCGAGACCCCCGGACATTCTCTGAAAACGACCGGAATCCTCCGGGTCGATGACCTCGATTTCCATCTCACCAAACATCACCATAATGCTGTCAATTTGCTCGGAAGAAAGGACATCAACAGGGAGCGCATTATTGAGTTCTTCGTAGGTCAGATAGCCCTTCTCTTTTCCCAAGCTAATCAGTTGCTTAACTTCTTCTAGTTTTTCTTCTTTCGCCATGAAACCTCCAGCTTAACGGGACAAGGTCAAGCTGCTTGACGCTCTGTAAAGATCCATGATCTTTTTTTTAAGCAAGTGCTCTGCTTCCAAATCGCCTGCAACTTGTTTTAATTGGTGTTCTATTTCATTTCGCGCGCGGTCAATCTTTTTTTTCCGCAACATCCTTAAACAGTCGGTCTCAATCTGCTTGGCCTGCCCGGTGCCCACTTCAGCGATCGCCAAGCGACTGAGAAGCGACTGAGCGGATGCATCGGCTTGATGGCGTGAGACCTCGGGCACACGCCATTTTTCACCCTCGGCATCCCAATATGCGGACATGATTCTTTGAATCAGCGGATGTGTAAAATCCTCCAAACACAATTGACCATTCAAAACCTGCGGCTCAAGCAAACCCTGAACCAGCAACATCAGCAAACTTTCCTGATCATGCGGCAGACGCTCTTCCCGCCTCACGACACCGTCCGGTGTCGGTTTTGGAGCTCCTTTTTTTTCCTGCCGGACCAAACGTACATATTCGGCACGCACATCTCTTTCTCTTAAAAGCAGTTTGTCCGAAAGCACACTTAGGGCATCACTTTTTTCCACCTGGGAGCGTAAACGGCGGATAAAAGGGACGAGCTGTCGGATAACCCCTGTTTTATCCGCAGCCGTTTTCGGAGACACGGCCTGAATGGACTGGGCGATGCAAAAATCCATCACCGTGTCTGCTTCTGCAAGCGCCGTCAGAAATGCCGCTTTTCCATTATTTCGGATAAAGGTGTCGGGATCTTTTCCGGAAGGCAAGGTCACCACGCCAACGGGCATTTCTTCATCCAACAAGAGGGGCGCAGTACGCAAAGCCGCCCGAATGCCGGCCGCATCCCCATCAAAAACAATCACGATTTCTTCCGCATATCGCCGCGCCAACCGCAAATGGGCCGTCGTGAGGGCCGTGCCCAATGTGGCAACCACGTTGGGAATGCCCGCTTGAACAGCCGTAATCACATCAAGATAGCCTTCAACAATGACAAGCGGCTGTCCGACAACCTTTTGTCGGTCCAAGGCAAACAAGATCTCGCTCTTCTTAAAGACTGCGGTTTCGGCGGTATTTAAATACTTGGGTTCCCCTTCCCCTAAAACACGCCCGCCAAAACCAAGCACCTTCCCTTGCGGATTCCGAATAGGAAAAAGCACCCTGTTGCGAAATCGGTCAAAATACCCTGCACCGCTCTGTCCGCGCTCATCTCTTTTTGAAATAAGTCCCGCCTTTTCCAAAATCAACGGCGGAAACTTTTTTGTGAGCGTTTTTAAAAGGCCATCCCAAGCCGTAAGCGCATAACCGATTGAAAAATCATGCATTGTTTCAGAGCGTAGACCGCGTGTTTCCAAATAGGCCCGCGCCGCAAGGCCCTCAGAATGTGTGAGCAGATTCCGGTGAAAATAGTCAGCGGCGGCCGCATTGGCACGATAAATCTCTTCCGCTTCGGAACGCGCTTTTGCGGCTTGAGGGTTGTCGCGCACCGGCAGCGGCACACCCGCTTTTTCCGCCAATCGCCGCAGGGTCTCCGGGAAAGACAGGCCTTCTATTTTTGAAATAAATTGAAAAACATCTCCGCCCGCGCCACAACCGAAACAATGGAAATATTGCTTGGCCGGATTAACATTGAAAGAAGCGGTTTTTTCTTCGTGGAACGGGCAAAGGCCGGTGTAGTTTTGTCCTGCCTTTTTGAGGGTAAGATATTCGGAAACAATGCTCAGAAGGTCGGAGTGCTCTCGAACCGTTTCGACCACCTGATTGGAATGCAACTGTTGATCCAATTAAGAAATCCCTCTCACCTGGAAAATCTTAATCACGGAGAAAAAATACCTTAGGCATTTCCCTGAAGACAAGACTGCAGCATGCGACGAATGGCATCGCCTTCGGCCCGCCCCCGAAGTGCGGGCACCAAAACCTTCATCACTCGCCCCATCTCCTTCATTTCCGTGATTCCGGCTTCGGCAATGGCCGCCTCCACCTTCTCCCGAAGGGCTTGCTCGGAGAGCGGCTCCGGGAGATAGGACAATAATACTTGCAACTCCCGTGATTCCTTCTCAGCAAGTTCGTTCCGGCCCGCTTGTTGATATTGAGCAATCGATTCTCTGCGCTGCTTCGCTGCAGTCGCGATCAGCGCCAAGATCGCCTCATCTCCAAGCACGGCATCCTTGCCTTTTTCGATCTCTTTGTTTTTTATTGCGGAAAATAAAAGCCGAATCACCGAAACGCGATTCATGTCACGCGAACGCATGCCTGCCTTCATATCATTACTAAGTTGTTCCCTGAGCGCCACTTTAAAAGCCTTCCAAACCAAATTTTTAATTTTAACACTCGCTTTTACTGCTGTCAAACACGAAACATCACCCCAAAATCAATCGCTGATTTTGGGCATCATTGATTTGAATACTCAAAAGGCGTCGCCGGCGGATGCCGGTTTAACCTATAAAAATCAGTATGGTTTGAGAGGCTTATTGCGCGCCTTTGACGCACTTTCAGATAACGAGTGTCTTGGGCAGTGCGGCCCGGTTGAGTTGTCCGACCGCCGTCATGGAAAGCGTATTTTGCTGAAACAAGACTTTGGCCAAAGCTTGCACCGCTTGCAAAGAAACCTTGTCGATTTCGCACACAATCTCTTTCAAAGAAAGGCTGCGGCCAAAATAAAGTTCTTCCTTCGCTATACGGCACATGCGGGTGCTGGTGCTCTCCATGCTGAGCATCATGCTGCCTTTCGTTTGGTTTTTTGCACGCTGGAGTTCGTCTGCATCGACCCCGTCTTTTTTGATTTTATTGAGCATCTTCAGCACAAGGTCCACAACCTTGTTTGCATTTTGAGGACTCGTTCCCACATAAATCGTAAACAAGCCGCAGTCCAGATATGAAGCCGGGGAAGAATAAATGGAATAGGCCCAACCTCGCGCCTCTCGCACTTCCTGAAAAAGACGGGAACTTGCTCCACCGCCTAGGATCGTATTGAGCAAATAAAGCACGTAACGGTTGGGATCCAAAGAGGAGAGTCCTTCGGTCCCGATGCAAAGATGGGCCTGCTCCAGTTTTCTTTTTTTGACTTGAACATGGGGAACGATTTTTGGCGCGCACCTGGGTTTAAGACAGATCCCGGTGTTGTCATAAGCCCCAAACGCGGATTCAAGCTGTGCCATCATGGGTTCCGGGTCGAAACAACCTGCGACGGCGATCACCATCTCTTTGGGATCATAGGTCCGCGCGATGTAACGCAGCATTTTTTCCCGCGTCATGCCCAAAACACTCTCCGGAGTC
Source organism: Nitrospira sp. (assembly GCA_027020665.1). Lineage (GTDB taxonomy): Bacteria > Nitrospirota > Nitrospiria > SBBL01 > JAADHI01 > JAADHI01. Next base: position 2,221 of record JALUVJ010000169.1, on the reverse strand, counting down.
CCCAGAATGGAATGAGATAAAGGGCTTCCGCGCCATGTTTCCTCAAGATGCAGGTCGTAGACAAGGTCTTCCGGGTCATCTTCGACCATTTTGATCTCTTCTACGATAACTTGCCGTTCTTTTTCGATCTCGGAAGGATCAAAAAGAGAGCCATGAAAAATATCGGCCAGCAGGTCAATGACGGTCGAAAGGTGTTCGTCCAACACTTTGGCGTAAAATGCCGTGGATTCCCGCGTGGTAAAGGCATTGAGTTCTCCCCCCAACTCATCTGCGGTCAATGCAATTTGTTTTGCGGAGCGGGTCTTTGTGCCCTTAAAAAACATATGCTCCAGGAAATGAGACACCCCGTACTCATCTGCCGCCTCATCCCGTGAGCCGACATTGACCCAAAGACCGATGGAGACCGATTTCACAGAGGGAATGCGCTCTGCGACGATCCTGATACCGTTTTTCAAAACACGCTTTACAATCATGCCGACACCTAAAAAATGATTGAACGATCTGCAAAAACCGAGAGGACGGGATATTTATTCGGTCTTTGCCGCGTCTTCTTTCGGCAAAAGTTCTTTTCGGGAAAGCCTGATTTTTCCCTGTCGGTCCACTTCAAGCACCTTCACCTCGATTTCGTCGCCCTCTTTGACTTCGTCTCTGACATTTTTGACCCGGTGATTGGCCAATTGAGAAATATGCACCAATCCGTCCGTCCCGCGCCGAATCTCCACAAACGCGCCAAAATCCATGATACGAACGACTTTGCCGAGATATACCTTGCCGACTTCGACTTCTTCGACAATCGCATTCACCATGTCCACGGCTTTTTTTGAGGCCGCTTCATCCGCCGAAGCGATATGAATCACACCCAAATCATCGATATTGATCTTCACGCCGGTTTCTTCAATGATGCCGCGAATGACCTTCCCGCCTTGTCCGATCACTTCGCGAACCTTGTCCGGTTTAACCTTCATGGTGATAATGCGCGGGGCGTAGGTGGAGAGCTCTTCACGGGGCGCTGCGAGTGCGGCACTCATTTTATCCAGGATGTAAAGGCGGCCCGCCTTGGCTTGATCGAGGGCTTTTTTCATAATTTCAGTCGTAATGCCGCCGATTTTGATATCCATCTGAAGCGCCGTAATGCCATCCGCCGTGCCGGTCACTTTAAAATCCATGTCCCCCAAGTGATCCTCGACTCCAAGAATATCCGACAGCACCTGAACCCGATCCCCTTCTTTAATCAGTCCCATTGCGATACCGGCCACGGGTTTTCTAATCGGCACACCGGCATCCATCATGGCGAGAGTTCCGCCGCAAACGGTCGCCATTGAGGAAGAGCCGTTTGACTCCAAAATATCGGAGACGATGCGAAGGGTATACGGAAAATCTTCTTTTTCCGGAATCACGGGCCTGAGCGCACGCTCCGCCAAAGCGCCGTGTCCGATTTCACGCCGTCCCGGCCCACGCATCGGACGCGTTTCCCCCACGGAAAAAGGCGGAAAGTTGTAATGCAACATAAATGATTTTCTGGACTCGCCTTCCAAACTGTCGATGCGCTGCTCGTCATCGGCCGTTCCCAGGGTGACCACCGCCAAGCTCTGCGTTTCTCCACGCGTGAAAAGGGCGGAACCGTGTGTTCTCGGCAAAACACCCGGTTCACAGGTAATGGGACGAATATCCGATGTGCCGCGACCATCTACACGCACCGCCTTATCGAGAATCATCTGCCGCACTTCGCGGCGCTCCAAGTCATGAAAAACGGTTTTGATTTCTGAGATTTGCTCCACATCCTCCGGATCAAACGCATCGGTTTTGGCTGAAAGAATCCGATTCAGTTCCGCTTGCCGCTCCGTTTTGTTCGGAATAGACACCGCTGCTCGAATCTCGCCGGAAAGCGCTTTATCCATTTTTTCCGCCAAGTCCGCGTCCCGCTTGATTACAGGCACTTCCCGTTTTTCCTTGCCTGCTTTTTCCCGCAGCGCATTTTGCAGAGCGATGACTTGACGCACGACATCATGCCCAAATTGGATCGCATCCAAAACAATTTCCTCGGACAACTCCTTTGATCCGCTTTCCACCATCATAACCGCATCCGCCGTCCCCACCACGACAAGATCCAATTCACTGCTTTCAAGCGCATCCGCGTCAGGATTCACCACAAAGGCCCCCTCTATGCGGCCTACACGCACGGCACCCACAGGGCCGTTGAAAGGAATGTCTGAAACATTGA
>JALUVJ010000168.1 GCA_027020665.1 Nitrospira sp. | reverse complement strand
GGGGATGATACAAAATCATCCCCTTCTCACACTTATTATTGTGTTAAGAGAATTTTTCTTTTAGATCTTGACTTGTTTAACGGAGAGCACATGAGGCAAAGCCTTGATGTCATCCAATACGGAAGCATCCACCACAGAATCGATTCCGACGACAGAAATCGCCTTTCCACCCGTTTTTTCCCGACCCAACTGCATGCTGGAAATATTGACCTGATTCTTTGCGAGTAACTGCCCCAGGCTGCCAATCACGCCCGGTTGATCCTCGTTAAAAAGATAAAGCATGTTGCCTTCGGGAATCACCTCAAGGGCCATGTGATCGATTTCAACCAAACGAGGCTCGCTTTTATTAAAAATAGCACCTGTCACCGTGCGCTCCTGAAGACCGGATTTGACCTTAACGGACAAGAGAGAAGCAAAATTACCTGAGTCAGAGCGTTTGGATTCATTGACCACAATGCCCCGTTCTTTTGCAATACCGGGTGCATTCACATAATTGACCGGCTCCTCCAAAATCGGATTCAAAAGCCCTTTCAGCGCGGCCACCGAAATCGGGGCCGTATCCAAGTCCGCCGCCTCACCACTGTAAGTAATCGTGATTTCCTCGACACCGCCTTCACCGGTCTGCGCGATAAAGGAAGCAATTTTTTCAGCCAAGCCGATATACGGCTGGAGTTTCGGCAACAGATCCGGTGAAACGGAAGGCAGATTCACCGCAAAACGCGCAACGTCGTTGACCAAGTAGTCCGCGATTTGATTGGAAACCGCGATGGCAACATTCTCCTGCGCCTCTTTTGTCGATGCACCCAGATGCGGCGTGCAAATAAAGTTTTCCAAAGTCAACAAGGGATGATCCGGACTCACGGGTTCTTTCTCAAAAACATCCAGAGCCGCGCCGCCCACTTTCCCGCTTTTAAGTCCTTCGTAAAGCGCGTCTTCATCCACAATACCGCCACGCGCGCAATTGATGATACGTACACCCTGCTTCATTTTTTGGATAGCATCGGCATTGATCATATGACGGGTTTCATCCGTCAGCGGCGCATGAATTGTAATTAAATCCGAACGTGTGATCAGATCTTCAAGGTCAACAACCTCAACACCTGCTTTCTTGGCCCTTTCAGGAGAAAGATAGGCATCATAGGCAATGACATTCATCATCATGCCCTGTGCAAGCTTTGCAACATGACTCCCGATCGCGCCCATCCCGATAATGCCGAGTGTTTTATTAAAAAGCTCCAAACCCATGAATTTTTTCTTTTCCCATTTGCCGGATTTGGTGGAGGCATCCGCCTGCGGAACCCGCCGGGCCATCGCCACCATCAGGGCAAAGGCATGTTCGGCCGTCGTCACGGTATTTCCGCCGGGCGTGTTCATAACCACGATGCCGCGCTTTGTCGCTGCGGGAATATCCACATTATCAAGACCCGACCCGGCGCGCCCCACGACCTTCAGATTTGTAGCGGCTGCGACCACTTCTTTCGTCACCTTCGTGGCACTTCG
>JALUVJ010000167.1 GCA_027020665.1 Nitrospira sp. | reverse complement strand
AATACGGTATGGACCAACAAAGTGCGTAATGTCTCCATGCTCGGCTCCTCACTCAAGTACGTGTGAGTTTACTTTATTGAAGGATCTGGGTATCCGGATGCGTCAGACTCCAGATGTACCAGAACGTGTCGAACCCTTTCAGGCGGTCAGGGCAGGCCTGAGAGCCCTGAAATTCGCCGACATCGGGTGCGAACACACACCCGGACCCCTCGTGTTTCCATTTTCCGTTTTCCAGCAAGAATGTCGAGCTGCGTGAAACATAAGCAACCGTGGATGCAAACATCCGGGCCTTGCGTGGCCGGTAGAGAAAAATATACGCATTGTCGAGTTGAAATGAAACCCCATTTCGTATCTTTTTATGAGGCACGGCGTATTTCCGGCCCTTCCATGTAAACGCAAAAACGGGTTCTTTGGTTTTCAGGCGCCGGTCTTTCGCTTCCATGCCCCGGTAGCCCTTTCCCGAGCTGAAGTAACGGGCATAGGGATTTCTTCCCACATCTTCCCGGCCGTTAATCGAGAGCACCAGGGTGTTGGGATACCGACTCACCCAATCTTTCCACTTCATCTTTTGTGCTACAGAAAGTTCTCTCAGCGGCGTGCCTTTGAGCTTTCCCGCGATGGCCGTTCCGGTCATTATCGACCAGAATGTATCCGTCTCGCGGTCGGCCATCACCAGCGAAGCGTTAAGGAGCCCGCCAGAGGGTTCGAAAGAAAGGGTTTTGTTCTGATAGGTTCGGTCGTACACGACGGCCGTATTCGCAAGCGGTCACCACACAGCGGCGAAGGCGGTATCGCCGATGCGATCGTTAACGATTTCGTGCTGATTGAGCAATCTTAAACTGTAGGCTCTTGCCTGACCATTGATGACGACCCCTAAAATCCAGGCATCATCATCAATATCCGCCTGCCCGGCCGGAACATATTGCGGCGAAAAAATGGCGGGGATTTGGCCCCGTGGCAGGATTTGCTCATAGGCCTCGGGCATGTCCGGAGGAAGGATTTGCGCCTGAGCCTGCGCAATCAGGCTGAGGCACCAAACCGGGGCGGCATGGCGGAACACCTTTGTAAAAAGCTTCATGCTACTGTCCTTTGTGGATTTGTATTCGGTGGATTTAACTTCTGCAACAACGGTTTTGATTAAAATAATCCGGTACCGCCGGGACTCACAAGTCTTTCGGAACGAAGAAAAAAGCTTTGTTTTGCTTGATAGATGGATTAAATTTAATTGTCTTTAGAGCGGCTTTTGGCGGAGAGGGGTATGATACCCCTTCTGATCGCAGCCATTGAGCGTTGCACCGATCATCCTTACGTCCTTTGCGGTGATGTTTTTACCTTGATGGGCGAGTATAAAGAAGAGGCGAATCATGGCGGTAGATACGGGTCACGCGGTTGACAGGCGGCGGGCGCGGCTGCGTGCGCTTTGCGAGGTGCTTCAGCGTGTGGACCCGGATATTGTGGATGTGATTCAGTTTGGGTCGTCGGTGTATGCGCCGGATTTGG
>JALUVJ010000166.1 GCA_027020665.1 Nitrospira sp. | reverse complement strand
TTCATCCCAATTTCGCTCCTTGCCCATTCCACCCCGCGTACTCGAAGGAATCGCCAAAGTCGGCTACGAAACCTGCACTCCGATACAGAGTGAAACCCTGCCGCTCACACTCGCAGGTCAAGATGTTGCAGGGCAAGCCCAAACCGGAACGGGAAAAACCGCTGCCTTTTTAATCGCCCTTTTCACGCGCCTTTTGGAAAAATCGCCGCGCCATCTCTCAAAACGCGCTTCGCCGCGGGCGATCATCATTGCGCCCACGCGGGAACTGGCAGTGCAAATTTTTAACGAAGCCAAGGGTATCGGCAGTGCGACGGACTTCAGCATTCTCGCGGTTTACGGGGGCGTCGATTACGAAAAACAACGCACGGAACTTGCCAAAGGCTGCGACATTCTCATCGGTACGCCCGGACGGTTGATCGATTATTTCAAACAAAAGATTTACGATTTAAGGCGCGTGGATGTCTTGGTCATTGACGAAGCCGACCGCATGTTCGACATGGGTTTTATTGCCGATCTGCGGTATTTGCTGCGCCGCCTCCCTCCTTACAAACAACGCCAATCCATGCTTTTTTCCGCAACCTTGTCTTTTCGTGTAATGGAAATGGCCTATGAACACATGAATAATCCCGTCAAGGTTGAAGTTACGCCGGAGCAAATGACGGCAGAAAAAATCGATCAGATTCTGTTCCATGTCGAGCGGTCAAAAAAATTACCGCTTTTGCTCGGGCTCTTTAAGAGAGAATCGGGGAAACGCACGCTCATTTTTGTCAACACCAAACATCAGGGCGAAACCCTGGCGCGGCGCCTGACGGAACAAGGATATCCCGCCAAGGCCGTTACCGGCGATTTGCCGCAGAAAAAACGGCTGCGTTTTTTAGAGCAATTCAAAGCCGGGCGGATTCCGATTCTCGTTGCCACCGATGTGGCTTCCAGAGGTTTACATATTGATGGTGTAGACCTTGTCGTGAATTATGATTTCCCGCAGGATCGCGAGGCCTATGTGCATCGCATCGGGCGCACCGCACGCGCAGGAGCAGTCGGAAAAGCCATCAGTCTCGCCGATGAAGAATATGTGATGAGCCTGGAAGAAGTCGAAACGTATATCGGGAAAAAAATCCCCGTGGAATGGCCTGAAGATGAGCTTTTCATCAAACCCAAGTATGTTCCGCGTCCCAAAACACAAATAAAGCCGGACGGACCCCAAAAAAAGAAAGGACAAAACCCAACTCGGCAAAAACGCAAACCCCGGCAAAAACCCCGATCGCGTCGTTCCGAAGCAAAGACTTAAGGAAGCGTTGATTAAGACTGGGCTGAATTTAACGAATTGACAGCAGGTTTTGACGCACTTTTTTTGCGTGAAACGCCGTTTTGATCGCGGCATCCAATGCCACGCTGTGCTTCTGTTCCCTTCCCAAAGTGATTGCTTTTTCGGCGTGCTGAATCGTCGCTTTGAGCGAAGTGATAATTTTGACCTTTTTGTTCTTAAACCGTGCCGGGTCTGCGGATTCGATGGCTTTAACCAAGGTTTTTGCGCGCTTTACCACTTTTTTGCCATAGAGCACAATTTCGTGGGTATGTCCTTCACCGCCATGAAAAACCATGTCTTGTGAAGAACGATAAACCTGGTTTCCGAGCAGGAAAACAACCTGGAAGGAATCTTTTTTTGCCTGCGCGGCCGTGCAGAGCAAATTGAGAAAAATGAGGGCAATCCATACTGGGCGACATTTTTGCATTTCAGGCCTCAAATGAGGTAAAAACTACCACGATGTGCGCGCGAAGATCAATACGTCCCTTTAGGAAACTTATGAAAAAAAATCCTTTAAAATACGCTTTATTTATCCTTGTCTTCTTGAGCATCAGCCCCCTTGCGACAGCACTTTTTGCAGCGCCCCCTGCCCCGCCGGGGAAATGGCAAGTAAAGCAGGGCGAGGTCAGCTCCACCGCGCTCTGGGACACCCATTTCATTTCAAAAGACGAAGGCTGGGCCGTGGGTGCAACAGGGGTCATTCTTCACACCAAAAACGGCGGCTTAAACTGGACGGCCCAACACCGAAAACGCGGCGAACGTTTCTTCGGCATTCATTTTCCCGACGACAAAAACGGGTGGGCCATCAGTTGGTCGGGCAATGTTTACCACACAAACAATGCAGGAAAAACCTGGAGTAAACAACAGGGGCCGGTCAAAATCTGGTTCTGGGATATTTTCTTCTCAAGCAACAAAACGGGCTGGGCGGTCGGCGCACAAGGTGCCGTGATTCATACGACAGACGGCGGTAAGACCTGGAAAGAGAAAAAAATTGCGGAATACCGCGGCGGCCCCTATCTGGAAGTTTTTTTTCTGAATGAGGAAAAAGGTTGGATTTCGGGGTGGGACGGGAAAATCTTCCATACGAAAAACGGCGGTAAAACCTGGGAAGAACAAGACAGCAAAACAAAACTCGCACTCGAAAGCATCTTTTTTGTGGACGAAACACATGGCTGGGCCGTCGGTCGGGAAGGGGTCGTAAGACACACCAAAGACGGCGGGCTGAATTGGGAAGCACAAGACAGCACGATAGACAACTCCATCTTGTTTAAGGTGCAATTCGTAACACAAAAACGCGGATGGATTGCAGGGGGATCCGGTTTATTTTTGAGAACGGAAAACGGTGGAGAAAGCTGGCAAAGAATAGAGGTTCCCACAGACGAAACAATGGAAGGCCTTTCTTTTGCGGATGAAAATCACGGCTGGGCGGTCGGTTGGGGCGGGTTCATTATTCACACTTCAGACGGCGGCCTGACCTGGGATGCTCAGAATTTCGGGTTTAGCGACCGTTTGTTCAGAATCCATTTTTTTGATGCGCAATACGGATGGATCGTGGGTGAAACGGGCACCCTGCTGCGCACACAAGATGGCGGTGAGACCTGGGATTTTCAAGATACGGGCACGGCCGAATGGTTTTTCGGGCTTTCTTTTGTTTCTGCAAAAGAAGGCTGGGCCACCGGGACAAGGGGCACGATTCTCCATACCGTCGACGGTGGCGAAAGCTGGACGCGCAGTGAAAAAATGACGGAAGCCAGCTTTGAAAACATCTACTTTTTTAACAAAAAGATCGGCTGGGTCGTTGGGGAGTCGGGGTTGATTTTTAAAACCACCGACGGCGGTAAAAAATGGCGTTTGCAATTCAGTGACGTCGCCAATACCTTAACCGATGTTGTTTTTTTAGATGAAAATCACGGCTGGGTCGTTGGGGACGGCGGCACCTTGTTGTACACACAAAACGGCGGGAAAGTCTGGAATGACTTTGCACTCCCTTTCAATGACACCTTTGCCAAAATTTTTTTTGACGGGCCCAAACAGGGCTGGATTGTCGGAGGCAACGGCACCATTCTAAAAACAGAAAACGGCGGAAAACAATGGGCCTTGCAGCGTAGCGGCACGACTGAATCTTTGTGGGATGTTTTTGTGCAGGACGGGGAAGGCTGGGCGGTCGGCGATCTCGGCACTATGCTTTACACGGCGGACGGCGGAACAACATGGCGTGCCGTGGAAAGCGGGACCGTTCAACGCACAACAGGCATTTTTTTTACATCAAAAAACAAAGGCTTCGCGGTTGGAAAAGGGGGACTCATCCTGGAGTATAGCGTCCCCGCATCAAAATAAACGCGGCATCTTGTTTCAATCAGGACACTTCGGGGAGACAACCTTGCCTTTAAACAACAAGGCCTCAAAAACCTCACGCCTCACACTGCTGATCGTGATCCTCACAATCTGTGTCGGCTGCGACCGGATCACAAAACAAATCGCCGCGGATCATTTGCAGCAAGCCGGTATCGTGTCTTTTTTGGGGGATACCTTTCGGCTGCACTACATTGAAAATCCGGGGGCCTTTCTGGGTTTGGGCGACATGCTGGCACCGACGCTCCGCTTTTGGCTTTTCACCGTATTCAACGGCGGCATCCTGATTGTCTTGGCTGCGTGGCTCATCGCAAACCATAAACTCATGCGCATCGAATTCATCGCATTTGCGCTTATATTAGCGGGTGGCATCGGAAACCAAATCGACCGGATCTTTAATCAAGGCCATGTCATCGACTTCATCAATATCGGCATCGGTTCTCTTCGCACGGGCATTTTCAATGTCGCCGACATGGCCGTCACCGGGGGGGTGGTTTTGATGATCGGATTCATGTTTCAATATAAAAAAAATCGCACAATTTCTGATTAATGTATCAGGAGAAAGCTCATGACAGAACTCTCAAAAAAAACCTGCACGGCCTGTCGGCCCGGCGCGCCTCCGGCAACCGAAGATGAAATCACCGATTTTTTACCTCAAATTCCGGAATGGCAAATTGCGACCGTGGACGGCGTCAAGCGGCTCACACGAAACTACCGTTTTAGGAATTTTGCCGATGCGCTTGCCTTTACAAATGCAGTCGGCGCTTTGGCCGAAGCCGAAGCCCATCATCCCGCCCTGCTCACCGAATGGGGAAGCGTCGCGGTCTCATGGTGGACGCACAAAATCAAAGGCCTGCACGTGAATGATTTCATCATGGCCGCAAAAACAGATCAATTATTGTAACTGTTCAGATTGCTCCTGATTTGTTCGATGACAAAGAAAAAACGCGCAGTTTATTGGTGTAAATGAGCATTTTTGACGCCGTCATCGGGAAAATCGGAGGTGAGCCGAATAGTTCCCGATTATTAAAGTAGAGATAAGGAGAACCCCAACGATGAAAGAAGTCCCCGGGAAGGAAATCTACACCTGGTCCACATACAGCGAAGAACACCAAATCGACTTCCACAGCTTCCTGATTTACCTGATTGAAGGCAATGTGCTGGTTGACCCCTTGCCGTTTTCCCCCGAAGACGAAAAAGACCTGCGGGACCTCGGCCCCGTTTCAACGATTATTGTAACCAACTCCGACCATATTCGCGATACCGAAGCCATCGCAAAGAAACTCGGCGTCCCGGTTTGTGCACCGAGCGCCGAACAAGATGCATTTCCCTTTCGTGTCGTGCGCTGGTTAAAAGACGGCGATTTTGTTGTCCCTGAGATACAAGTCTTTGCTTTGGAAGGCTCTAAAACCCGGGGAGAACTTGCACTCTTACTCGAAAAAGAAACCTTGATTGCGGGCGACCTCATCCGCTCCGGCATCCCGGGAAAACTCACGCTCCTGCCCGATGAAAAATTAACCGACAAAACCAAGGCCCTTGCATCCGTCAAACGGCTCGCCGCGCTGCCCGACTTAAAGACCGTGATGGTCGGAGACGGCGGTCCCGTCATCGAAAACGGCAAAGCACAACTGCAAGCCCTGCTAAAAGACACTTTGAATTAAGTCATGAATTGTTTTTTAAGGCCAAAATTCACCCCGGACTTAACCGAAACATCCTAAATTCCTAAACAACGCATGTACAGCATGAAAACAACGATCATCTGGATCGGCACACCGCTTGCCATTATGTGGGGGCTTGAATTGCTGAACCTGTTCACGGGGCACAGCCTCAGCCGCAGTGCGGGCATTTACCCGCGTACGCTTTCTGGACTGCCGGGCATCCCCCTCAGCCCCTTTTTGCATTTCAGTCTGTTTCACTTGCTGATGAATACCCTGCCCTTCGCCATCCTCGGCGGCCTCATCTGTTTGCAGGATAAAAAATTGTTTGTCGAGGTCAGCCTCATTGTCATCGCCGTCTCCGGGCTTGCCGTCTGGCTCTTGGGCCGCTCTGCCGTACATGCGGGCGCAAGCGGCTTGATTTTTGGATATTTCGGTTTTTTGCTGGCTTCCGGATGGTACGCCAAAGACTTACAATCGATTATAATCGCGCTGGGCGTCATGCTTTATTACGGCGGTATGATCTTCGGCATCCTGCCCTTGCGTGCCTATGTTTCCTGGGAAGGGCACCTTTTCGGGCTTTTGGCCGGGGTATTGGCCGCGCGGATGGATGCCCGACTCTGAATCGGACGATGCGGCTTGGCTCGGCGCTTATAATTTTCAACGGGCCCGGCCCTCAGGCCATTGCGCGGGACAGGGAGTATGATGCCGAGAAAAACATTTCAGAAAAAATACGGTCCCTGGGCCTTGGTCACAGGGGCCTCTTCCGGGATCGGCATGGAATTCGCCCGTCAAATTGCGGCCCTGGGCCTGAATCTTGTGCTTGTCGCGCGACGCAAGCAACGGCTGGACCGTTTGGCATTGGAACTGGAAAACACACACGGCATTCAGGCAGAAGCCCTGCCCATTGACCTTTCCCGAAACGATTTCCTGCCCGAGATCGAAAATATCACAGCAGAACTTGACATCGGCCTACTTATCAATAACGCCGGTTTCGGCACGACGGGGGAATTTGTCGAAAACGACCTGGAAAGCGAAATCAAACTGCTTCACGTGAATTGCCGGGCACCCTTGATGCTTGCACACCGCTTCGGCAAAAAAATGAAGAACCGGAACCGTGGCGGCATCATCTTTTTATCATCCATCGTCGGCTTCACGGCCGTGCCCTTGTGGAGCAATTATGCCGCAAGCAAGGCCTACGATCTGTCTCTGGCCGAGGCACTGGCCCATGAGCTGAAAGCACACAATGTCGATGTGCTCGCCCTCTGCCCCGGCACAACCGAGGCCGAGTTTCAGGAAATCGCCGGAACGCGCATGCTCATGCCGATGCCTGCCGCCCCCGTCGTCCGGCTGGCGCTCAAAAAACTGGGACGGCGCAGTGTTGCAATTCCGGGTATACTCAATCGCCTAAATGTGTTATCAATAAAACTGCAGCCGCGGCCCTGGAGCCGGGCGATTTTTGGAAAAGTCATTCGGCATATTCAAAAGCGGTAAGATATACGCTCGGGATGCCTATTCATAAAAAATACAGAGACGCGCCATGCGGCATCACACCTGCATTTTTCAACATCCCCGCTTCAAAACAATGTTGTTTTTGACGGCGCTACTGGTTTTGACGGCAAAAACCGCCGCTGCCCAGGGTCAGGAAAACCGATTCGCGGGCATGGGATTCGGCGTGGGACTTTCCCCGACCATCGATGTCGGCAAGCACGACCGGATCAATGAGGCCGTTCTGGACGAAAACGGCATCGTCCGCATCACCTCCGAAAACAATGATGTGCCCAGGATCATGCTGGAATCCCATTATTTTTTTACACCCACGGGGGATAACTTCGGTG
>JALUVJ010000165.1 GCA_027020665.1 Nitrospira sp. | reverse complement strand
AGCGTCGCCTTTAGGTTTATTATCGCCTGCGATTTTAGCGACGCTTGTGGTGCTCTTGGGCATTGCACCGGGGCTTTTTGCGCAGGCTTTGCTTGCCCCTGCCGCATCAGCCGTTTCAGGCCAACCCGCCGAACTGAATTTGGCGCTTTGGCATGGCATGAACACGCCACTTGTCATGAGCTTTTTTACGGTTCTTTTCGGAATATTCCTGTTTATACGTCTAAAAAAAGTGATCCCCGTTCAGGAAAAATGGGAAGAATCTCTCTTTTGGCTGAGCCCTAATTTTGTTTACAACAAGGGGTTTTTAGAAGGCATTCCGCCACTCACCGAGACTTGTTTAAGGCGGTTTCAAAGCGGCAACCTGAAACACTATTTGTCTATAATTATTGCCTTTGTGATGCTGTCTACCGTGTTGTTTTCCATGCTGCGAGGCAGTCCGCTGACGGCAACAGGTTTGCTTGAAACGGAGCTCAGCCTGCCTCACCTCGTAACCTTTGTTTTATTGATTGCGGCAAGTTTGGCGACAGCCTTGTTTAAAAACCGGATTTCGGCGATTCTTGCGCTGGGCATGACGGGTTTTCTGGTGGCCTTTTTTTATGTGCTCATGGGCGCACCGGATCTGGCATTGACACAGTTTTTGGTGGAATCGGTTTCCGTGATTTTGATCCTGCTCGTATTTTATTTCTTGCCGCCTTATTTTAAAGAAAGCGCATCTCAACGGACAAAGACGGCGGATGTCAGCATTGCGTTGATTGTGGGCGGCGTGATGACCTACTACATGATGATGGCGATGGACAGCCATCTCACTGAAACGATTGCGAGCTATTATTTGGAAGTAAGTGAAACGCTTGCGGGCGGTCGCAACGTGGTGAATGTGGTCATTGTTGACTTTCGGGGCCTTGATACGATGTTTGAGATTGCCGTCTTTTCCATTGCGGCGCTGGGTATTTACGGCATGTTAAAACTGAAAAAGAAGGCGAAAACGGTACAAAAGGAGCTCCCTTTAAAATGAATTCCCTGATTTTTAAATCCATCACCAAGATGGTGTCCCCGATTTTGATGATTTTTTCGCTTTATCTGTTATTGCGCGGACATCAGTTGCCCGGAGGCGGGTTTATCGCGGGCCTGATGACTTCCGCCGGTTTTGTGATGATTTATTTGGCTTACGGCTGTGAACGTTTTGATTTTAAACACCGCAGCCGCGTGTTTTATTTCATGTTTTCAGGCGGATTGGCCCTTTCTTTTCTGACGGGTTTGGCCGGGCTTTTTGTGGGCGGCTATTTTCTAAAAAGCGGCGTGGCCCATGTCGAAATGCCCTTGATTCACGAGGATTGGGAATTTGCATCTGCGGCGGTATTTGATATCGGTGTGTACCTTGTGGTCTGCGGCGTGTGTATGTCACTGATGACCTTATTGGGGGAAGAATGAAGATTCTCCTTCCTCTCGTGATCGGCGTGCTTTTTGCCTCCGGGACTTATCTCATCCTGCAACGCAATATCTTAAAGCTGGTGCTGGGTTTGAGCCTCATCGGGCATGGCGCAAATGTCGTCTTGATTACTTCGGGATGGGTCGGTTCCGGACAAGTGCCCATCTTGGGGCGAGACGAAACAATGCCCTTTGTGGATCCCCTTCCTCAGGCCCTGGTTTTGACCGCGATTGTCATCGGTTTTGCCGCTCTGGCTTTTTTGCTGGTGCTTTCTTTGCGGGTCTATCGTGATTTAAAAACCACGGATATTGCGGACATTAAGGGTCAAAAGGGATGACGCACTTGCTTGCACTGCCGATTTTGATCCCGCTGGGCACGGCGATTTTGTTGCTCTTGCTGCGCTTTCAGCCGATGGCACGGCGGATTTTGGTTGGCATTTCAAGCCTACTGATTGTGATTGTGAATATATCACTGCTTTCCACAATCCGTACCGGGGGCATTCAAAGTTACCAGACCGGCGGTTGGGCGGCCCCTTACGGCATTATCTTGGTGGGCGATTTATTCAGCGGGATTCTCTTGGTTTTGGGCTGCGTGATTGCGATTTGCGCGGTGTATTACTCTTTTGCTTATTTGAAAACGGATGCGCAGCAGGCGCTCTTTCACGCGCTTTTTTTCTTTCTTTGGGCGGGCACCAACGGTTCATTTTTAACGGGCGATATTTTTAATCTTTTTGTGATGTTCGAGATTGTCCTGATGTCGATCTACGCGCTGCTGACCCTGTTGAGAGAGAAAAAACAGATTGAAGCCGGCATTAAGCTCATCAGCATGGGCCTGCTTTCTTCCGCCCTTTTTTTGGTCGCGGTAGGAGGCATTTATGCTTTTGCGGGAACGCTGAATATGGCGGACTTGGCGGTAAAAGTGAAACCCTACGCGCATCACCCTTTGGTGAGCGCGGTGGCAATGTTGTTTATCGGCGTTTTTGGTTTGAAGGCGGCCCTAATGCCCATGCACTTCTGGTTGCCCGATGTCCATTCTTCGGCCCCAACCCCGATCAGTGCAATGCTTTCGGGGATTTTAATTAAGGTGGGGGTCTATGCCATTATCCGTGTTTTTTGTTTGATCTTTGTGGATCTGCAAGGGCATTTTCAGATTTTTATTTTGACTTTGGCTTCTATCACGATGTTTGTGGGGGCAATGGGGGCGCTGGCGCAAAGTGATCTGAAACGGGTATTGGCCTATAGCAGTGTGAGTCAAATCGGCTACATTTTTATGGGGGTCGGTTTTTTTAGCGTGGCAGGCCTGGGTGCTGCGATTTTTTACATCATCAGCCACGGAATTATTAAGGCCTCTCTCTTTCTTGCGGCGGGTGTTTTGAAAAAGATGCGCGGCTCGATGGAGATGTCCGAGCATGGCAACATGATGAAAATCTCGCCGCTCTTTGCCTTGTTGTTCCTCATCGGCGTTTTTTCTCTGGGCGGGATTCCACCCTCCAGCGGTTTTTTTATGAAGTTTCAACTCATCAAAGCGGGGCTGGACGGAGCCTTTTATGTGCCCGTGGCCGTGGCACTTGTGGTCAGCCTGTTTACCTTGTTTTATCTGGTCCAAGCCTGGCAAAAGGTCTGTTTATTTGAGCAGGAAAAAGCCCCCGAAAAATCCTTAAATCTACACTTGCTCGGGCCAATGGGGGTTCTGGCGGTCTTGTCCTTGGTCTTGGGTTTTGCCGCCGCGCCGGTGATTGATTTGGCCAATGCGGCCTCCCAGCAGCTTTTTTCACCGGAGCTTTATATTAACGCGGTGATGGGAAATCAATAATGCGTAAGCATATCGTGCTGAATATTATTCTGGCGCTCATTTGGTGTCTGCTTCAGGAAAAACTGAATGTGGCGGAGTTTGCCATCGGGAGCATCTTGGGATACGGCATTATTTTTATGCTGAGAACGGTCTTGGAGGATCGCAAGACGGAACGCAAGGTTTTGAGTATTTCAGAATATCTTGTTTTTATCTTACGTATCTTTCGCTACCTCCTGATTTTCATTAAAGAAGTCATCAAGGCCAATTTTGAGGTCGTAAAGATTGTATTGTCTCCGCAACTGAAGATGACACCGGGCATCATCGCCTATAAAATGAAGGTCAAAACAGATGCGGGCATTACGCTCCTGGCCAATTCCATCACGCTCACGCCGGGGACTTTGAGTGTGGATATTTCGGAGGACCGGAAAACCTTGTATATCCACGCCCTGCATATTGAAGATGCCGAGGCCCTGGAGCAATCGATTCGGCATTCGCTCGAAAAATATACAAAGGACATTCTGGGATGATCGGTCTTGTTGCCAATATTGCATTTGTAATCCTGGCGATCGCGTTTGCTTTCTGTTTGTATCGTTTACTGAGGGGGCCGACCCTGCCCGACCGGGTTGTGGCGATGGATACCATCACGACCGTCATCATCGCCATGATTGCCGTCTATTGCATGAAAGAGGGTAGCGCTATTTTTTATGACGCGATCTTGGTATTGTCTATTTTAGGCTTTGTGGGCACGGTGTCGATGGCGAAGTTTTTGGCACGGGGAGGGAAAATCTTTGACACGTGAAATCCTGACGCTACTCTTTTTAGTGCTCGGTTTGTTTTTTATCTCGACAGGCTGTTTGGGTTTGTATCGTATGCCCGATGTTTTTTGCCGGATGCATGCCACGAGCAAAGCCACGACCTTAGGACTCGTTTTTATTTTAACGGCTTCTTTTGTTCATCTCGGTTTTGCCGAGGTGGGCTTTAAGGCCGTTCTGGCGATTGTTTTTGCCTTTCTCACGGCGCCGGTGGGCGCGCACCTCATTGCAAAAGCAGCCTATCAACGGGGGGTTAAAATGGACGATCGCTCGATCGGCGATGCGCTTCAGGCTCGCTACCCGGATAAGGTTCGCCATGAGCAACTCCGGGATAAAGATTCGTCTTAAAGAAGCCCTGTGACCTTTCTCCATCCTGAAATTCAATGCCGCTTGTGGTACAATTTTTTCACTTTTAAACCGGAGCACAGCTCATGATTCATGCATCCGATAAAATGACGTCTGCCTTGCGTCCGTTGTTTCAAGTGAAATTCCAGGAAATCCGGGCCTTCCATTTTAAGGGCGGTGGCGGAGCGCAGGTGGTCAGAGCCCTCTCGGATTTGGCCGACACCCTGATTTTGAAAGGCTTTCAGTCCCTTGATTCCGGGCTGTCACAAAACTGGGGCGGGACTTTAATCGCCATTGGCGGGTACGGACGTCAGGAACTTTCACCCTCTTCAGATATCGATTTGATGTTTCTCTACCCGGAAGGTCAGGCCAAGGAAACCGAAACCGTCTCATCACACTTACTTTGTCTCTTATGGGATTTGGGTTATACCGTCGGGCACAGCATGCGGACGCTTGAAGAAACCCTGGTATTGGCGCGGCAGGATGCCTTGATTGCGACATCGCTTTTGGAATCCCGTTTTCTGCACGGCGACCGCAACCTTTTTAAGGATTTTCACACAAATTTTTTTTCAAAAATTATCGACAAACACATCAAAGACATTCTCTCGCATCTGAAAGAAAGCCGGGAATCCGGTCGCCTTGAATACGGGGCGACGCCTTATTTGCTCGAACCCAACCTTAAACAGAGTCCGGGCGGACTGCGTGACATTCATTATTTGAAATGGGTCGCATCGGCCCGTTACCATACACATCATCTGCCGCAAGTGCATCAGTGGGGCCACCTTTCGAATATCGAATATACCCACCTCGCGGCAGGGCAGGATTTTCTGTGGAAAATCAGAAACCACCTTCATTTTTTGGCTGAAAAGGCTTCTGATCATATCACGATCGAAATTCAAGAAGAGATCGCCCCTTTTTTTGAGTCGAAGGATCGGCGCGGTTTCATGCACGACTATTACCTGCATACCGGACGCATTCTGGAAGTTTCAAAACGCTTTACACGTGAAGCCTTTCCCACGGGCCGTGTCGGACGCTGGCGCCGTTCCTGGAAAACACGACGGGTAGCGCCGGGCTTTCAAGTTTTTTCGGACGAAATTTCGATTCAATCTGAAAAACCTTTTCAATTTTTTGACGACGATGCGAATATTCTTCGTCTCTTTCTGCTCGCTAAAACCCATGCCGTGCGCATCGCCGATCCGGTCTTGGAAGTCATTTATCAGATTTCCGAAGCAAAAAAAGACAGGCCCTTGTCGCCTGCGGCCTGCGCCTTGTTTAAAACCTTGATTACGGAGCCGGGCGGTATCGCAGACAGCCTGAGAATGATGCATCGCGTCCGTCTCTTATGGCGGATTATTCCTGAATTTTCAGCCGTACATTGCCTTGTGCAGCAGAGCCGCTCACACACCTTTACGGTGGATGAACACAGTTTTCGCGCCGTGGCGGCATCAGAAGCCTTCATCAATGAAGAAGGTCCGCTTCAAGAAATCTATGTTGATACGCCAAGAAAAGACCTGTTGCACCTTTCGGTGCTCTTGCATGATATCGGAAAAGGCGGAACCGGAGATCACAGCAAACGGGGGGCCGAAATATGCCAAACAGTGGCCGAGCGCCTTTCTTATGGCGAAAAGGAGTGCGCGCAGCTTGCCTTTTTGGTGGGAAAACATTTGATGCTCTCAGAGATCGCCTTGTATCGCGATTTCACTGACGAGCCGGTATTGCATCAAGTTGTCGAGACGGTGGGCGATGTTGAGCAGTTGCGAAAGCTGTTCATCCTCACCTGCGCGGATATTCGCGCCACCGCACCGGGCATGTTGACCGATTGGAAAAAAGAACTCCTGCTTAAGCTATTCAATGAAGCCGCTTCGCTCTTGAACGGAAAAACGCGAAGCCCGGAAAACAAGGAAGCGGCTCGAATACGGGCGCAGGTTTTCAAAGCCCTGAAAGGCCGATATCCCGAATCCTGGTTGAAGGAACTGCTGCAAACCCTGATTCCACGTTATTACCTGATTACCGGCTTTGATAAAGTGCTGCTGGATGTCGATGCGCTCTCCCGCCTGCCCAAAAAACCGATTCAGGTCGAGGCCCGTTTCTTGCCCGATCAGGGGGTCGCGGAATACACCCTTTACAGCTATGATTGGATCGCATCAGGGATTTTTTCCGATATGGTGGGTGTGTTGACCGCCAAAGGGCTTTATATCCTGGGGGCGCAAGTGTTTACACATCCCAACGGCATGGTCATCGATACCTTGCAAGTCATTGACCCGGATTACCGGAAAGCTGCCCCCGAAGATCGGGTACAGGACATTGTCGCAGAAATTGAGCGGGTGCTAAGCGGCGAGGAAGCTGTCGAGTCTTTGTTGAATAAAAACAGGCGTTTTCCCACGAAAAAAGAGCGGGCCGGACTTGCACAAAAAGCAGACACGGTCCGCGTGCACGTCGATAACAAAAGTTCGAAGACCTTCACGGTGCTGGATATCTTTGCGCCGGACAAACGCGGGCTGCTTTTTTCGATTGCAAAGGTGATTGCCGATCTGGGGCTTTCGGTACATGCGGCTAAGATCGCCACGCGTTTAGATCAGGTGGTGGATGTATTTTATGTTTTGGGGCCGGATCAGAAAAAGATTACAGAAACAGCACACATTGAAAAAATCCAAAATCGTCTCAAAGAAGAAATTACGGCACAATTCAATCATCATACAAGCAAGCTTTCTTGATCGGAACTTTTCTTAATCCACAGGGATTTGAATCAGGTCCTCCACGGGCTTTCCTTCGACCAGGTGTTCCCGGACGATGCGCTGAATG
>JALUVJ010000164.1 GCA_027020665.1 Nitrospira sp. | reverse complement strand
GCAAAAGATTGTCCTGCTCGCCGCCGGTCTTCATACCTAAAACAGTGGCAACATCCTGCCCTACCAGCCAGGGCAAAAAGCCGATGGGATGAATGCCCAGGTGAATCATGGCGCCGCCGCCGCAATATTTTTTCTGCTGCGCGAAAACGGAATGCGAGCCATTGTGCGTCTCTTTTGCCTTGACGTACAAAATATCGCCGATGCCGCCCTCCCGGCAAATCTCCCTGGCGCGGACGATGGCCGGGGCGAACACCCAGTCCTCGGCATACATCAACTTGACCCGATTCTCCCGGCAAACCGCAATCATCTCCCGGCCGTCCTCGATGGTGGTGGCCAACGGCTTTTCGCAGATGATCGCCTTTTTGCCTGCCTCGACAGCGGCGAGCACCACCTCCTTATGCAAAAAGTTGGGCACGCACACGCTGATCAGGTCCAGGTCTTCCCTGGCAAACATTTCTTGATAGTCGTTGTAACGATTGGGAATATGATACTCGTCGGCGAATTCGTTCAGATTGTCGATCGCCGCCACGGCGTGCATCACTACGTGCGGACTGCGCTTGTAGGATTCCGCGTGCAGCATGGCGGCGAATTTCGAGCCGACGATTCCTATTTTCAGTTTTTCCATTCATTCTCCTTGATTCTTTGGTGTACAGGAACGAAAGGCTTTGTTCCTTTGCTTATATTTCATCCGTTATGAGGAGCGGAAACGAAAACGCAAATT
Source organism: Nitrospira sp. (assembly GCA_027020665.1). Taxonomy (GTDB): domain Bacteria; phylum Nitrospirota; class Nitrospiria; order SBBL01; family JAADHI01; genus JAADHI01. The sequence goes on along the minus strand of JALUVJ010000164.1, from coordinate 802 downwards.
CTTCCGGCAACATGCAGGTCTTTTCATCGCAAGCCTGAAAAGAAATGTTAACCTTGATCAAGTGCCGGCCCAAAGCGGGTTTTCTTTTTATCCTGATAAAAGATTGCAATCGAATCTTTTGCGGTAAAACGTGAAACGTCTCATCAATGGACTCGATGACGAATTTGCGCGCCTCCGGCCATTTAAAAGCATCGACGGTGAAATTCGGTTTATCCTCCACTTTGACGGTCAAAGGAATATAGCCGTCCGGCACGGGTTTGCCGTACAGGTGAAAGCCATCCTTCAAATCCATTTCCACAATGATCGACAAAAGCTGCGACGGATAAGCGACAGTGTCCGTCACCGCAATGGTTCCGTCCAGGTAGGACGTTTGAAACGATCGATAATTGGAGGTCAACTTTTTGTCCAGAAGCGTGACCAGGACATTCTCCGCCGTTGGCCGCTCGACGTACAATTTCTCAAAGTGCTTTTTAACAACCTTTAAATTTTTATCAATGATGTAAATGCCGGGATAAGGTACACCGTACACCTTTTTCACTTGCGGCATTCTCTTATCCAGGATGCCGAACTTTTTGATCACCTCGCTGTTCACATCCGACAAAAGCGGGTAAGAGATTCCATGCTTGTCGGCAAATGCCTTTAAAACATGAACGGAATCATAACTAATGCCGATGACCGAGATGCCGTTATCCTGAAATTCGTCGCTCTTTTTTTGAAACTCCACGAGTTCCTTTTTACAATAGGGTCACCACGAGGCGCTGCGATAAAAGTTGAGCAGCGCGCCGTTTTTCCCCACCAGCTC
>JALUVJ010000163.1 GCA_027020665.1 Nitrospira sp. | reverse complement strand
ACTCTTTGATCTCAAAAATATTCCAAAAGCCGAACTCATGTTCTATGCGGCAAAAAAGAAGCGGGTTGTGATGACGCCGCCGCCCAAGGCCCATTTGGAAGAAAAAATGCTCTTTGCCTTCTTTCATCATCCGCAGTTGAAATCCTACTGGCTTCGCCATCTGGGCGGCGAGACCTATGCAATTTTGGCAAAAGTATTTCCAAAAACATGGGTCCTCGACCCCGCAGAAGTACCGCCACAAGGCCTTATCCCCGGCCTTGAAATCGGAGGCAGGCCCATTCGCGATTTTCGCCAACTCGGCGCAGCGACAAAAAAAGAACGACAATTTGCCATCAAACCTTCAGGGTTTTCCGAATGGGCCTGGGGCAGCCGCGGCGTCTCCGTGGGGCACGACCTGTCGGAAGAGGACTGGCGGACGGCCCTTGCACAGGCGTTGACGCAATTTCCAAAAACACCCTACATTTTACAACGCTTTCACAAAGGCAGGCAGGTACAGGCGGACTATGCGGACTTTGAAAAAGGATGCTGTTTGAGTATGAGAGGGCGGGTCAGGCTTTCCCCCTATTATTTTGTTCAAGACAAGAAGGCGCATTTGGGCGGTGTGCTGGCCACCCTGTGTTCCCCGGAAAAAAAACTGATTCACGGCATGGTGGATGCCGTGATGGTCCCCTGCGCGATTTCAGACATTGAAGGAAGCCCTTGAAACTTTACAATCTTGAAGCTTGTCCTTATTGCATCATGGTGCGTGAAAAACTTGACGCACTCGGTCTCAGCTATGAGAAGATAGAAGTGCCCGCATGGCAAAGCGCACGCGAGGAAGTCTTTGAAATTTCAGGACAATATACCGTACCCGTTCTTGTCGATGGCGATCTTGTTTTTGATGATGAAGAGACCATTCTCCCCTACCTCGAAGAAAAATACGGGCATGAGAAGGGAAATGAAGCCGCAGGCACTGATTAAACATCGAAAATACGGAAGCTGCCGGGAATGGATCAAGGCTTTCAAACACAGGGGAGAATAACCGAGTGGATCAATGGCAAAAAGATCTTAAAGAAAGTATTCATGATGTTGAAACCCTTGAGAAGGTGCTCGGGGTTCCCGCCGAATCGGTTAGGGATGTCGTCACCGAATATCCCATGCGCATTACGCCTTATCTTTTAAAACAAATCAAGGAAAAAGGAGATGCCGTTTGGAAACAGGTCGTTCCCTCCCCGGAGGAAGCTTACCCGGATACGGCTTGCGAAGCAGAAGATCCCCTGCATGAAGAAAAAGACAGCCCCGTGCCCGGCTTGGTGCATCGCTATCCAGATCGGGCCCTGCTTTTTGTGACCAACCAATGTCCGATCTATTGCCGGTTTTGCACACGGAAACGCTTTGTGGGTTCCCCCGGCACGCTGACGCCTGAAAACCTCAATAAGGTTGTGGCATACATTTCGGCCCATACCGAAATTCGCGACATTATTTTTTCGGGGGGCGATCCGCTGATGGTTGTGGACAAATTACTGGATCGTATTCTTTCCGCCTTGCGTGGGATTCCTCATCTTGAAATTATCCGTCTCGGCACCCGTGTGCCCGGAACATTGCCTTCCCGCATCACACCGGCTTTTTGCGAGATGGTCAAAAGATACCACCCGCTTTACATGAACCTGCACTTTAATCACCCGGATGAAATCACGCCGGAAGTCGCCCGTGCCTGCGGCATGTTGGCCGATGCGGGTGTTCCACTCGGCAGCCAAACCGTGCTCATGGAAGGCATCAATGATGAACCGATGGTCATGAAGCGCCTGATGCAAAAACTCTTGGTCATTCGGGTCAAACCCTATTATATTTATCAGGCCGACTTGGTGCGGGGCACACAGCATTTCCGCACCCGCGTCGAAAAAGGCCTGGAAATCATTTCGGCCTTAAGGGGACATACTTCAGGCATGGCCGTGCCGCATTTTGTCATTGACGCGCCGCAAGGCGGAGGAAAGATCGCGATTTTACCGGAAGGCACCTTGCTGCATCTTGACGAAGACGAAGTCATCGTCAAAAACTACGAAGAAAAAATCTTTAAATATCCGCAGCCGCAGGCCACCGAATCCGGAAACGAAATGGAATTGCCGCTGATTCCCACACCGCAAAAAGAGGGCTGCGTTTAAAAGAAGGGCGGCTGTTTTTTTAATTTGCAGGATAGAAATAGACATTTTTGCCTTGAAAAAATAATTCAGGACTTCACTTTCTTGATTCTCCGTAGTTTTCGGGGGCATTTTCAGCTCAGGCCTGACTCCACTGCTGGAGGCCAATACCCATGAACCGTCAAACGCTTCAAAAAAATCAACCCACCTCAAAACCTGCGGCTCAAGCAGAAAAGAGGGATCACCCCTCTCGGCATATGATCGGTCTCTCCGAGGGCGCCGGACAAGGACGCTCGCAGGATGTCGCCCGCAGCAGCCCTCAGTTAAATCGCCTGAAGGCCGTTCAAGAAATCGTCGATCAAAGCCCTCGGGTCAATCAATTGGCCACGGTGCAATCGATCGCTGACAATAGACCTCGGAGAAATTCGCTCCGGATCGAACAACAAAACCCGCTTGATCAGACACTGCAACTCAAGCGTACTGCTTTTTTGAGTCGGCTTCCGATTCAACGCAATGATTTTCGTTTTGGAGGCAACCCTGTCGAAAAAACAACCGTGAACAATCAAAGCGACTTGGATGATGAGGTTGAAGACTTAATTGATCGCCGTTATGGAGGCTACCGAAGGTTATTCGAAAAAAATGAAATCGCAACCAGTCCTTCGGACTGGGCGGCATTGCTTTTTGACGACATGAGCGAGGAGTACAATCTCGTTGGTTTGCACAAAGCAAATGTCCGTACTTCGATCGATGCGCTAAAGGACAAATACCGGGAAGAGACACTCAAACACCTGGTACAAACACGGATATATCATTGCGGCCTTGTTCCATACAGTGCGGACAACCTCCGCAACTTGTTGTCTAAAAAGTGTTTTATTGAAGATCGCGACAATGCGGTCATTTCTGTCTTATTCGAAACCGAAGGGAAATTTACGAAGCGCAAAGTCGAAGTCGGCACGGGATGCATCGAACTCATCGACGCAAATAATCGGGTTGTCATTATCGACTCGCATCAGAATAAACATCAGAGTCCGCAATTGCCGGAATTGCCTGCTTACACCGGAGGACGCGGCACCCGCTTTGCCTCACACAAAAACTTGGCATGGCACAAGGCGAATACGGCGGTTGTCGTTGACCGCACCATCAAAAGCGCAGTCGAGGCCGGCAGCGTAAAAAGTGACGGAGAGGTTTATAGTCCTTCCAAAGATGCAATCGAGGGGATAATCTACGATCTGGCCATTAAATACGATTCGGATACGGGGAAATATGTTGGCAGCTATCACTGCAACCCCGTCAATGACGAATGAAGGGAGCTCTGATCAAGTCATGAATTGTTTTTTCAGGGCTAAAATGCCCGCTTCTGCGTTACAAATCTTGGAAATGGCGGGCTATGCTCCGCGATGTGTGCGGCCCGTTGAAACCAAGGAGGGCCTTGTCATGCTCTTCTGGAACCGGGATTTTTTTCAGAACCGACCGCAAGCCTAACGAATATGGCCTCCTCACGGGAGGCTGCCGTGTGTGCCATGCGGCCTGTGATGTGTTCCTGCCGATCCGTTGTGAAAACCGCCGCCGGTGTGGTGTCGCGGCGAAGTGGCGTGGATTTTGGCATCCGTGTGACCCTTTGAAACAGAATGCGGTTTTCCGGTGACATGTTGTCGTCCGGTATGATGGCGCGGGCCGGAAAAACGGTGGTGCACGGCCCGGTGTTTTTTCCGGTGGGGTTGATGATGAATGCTTCCTTCATCATGATGGCGTTTTTTAAGATGAGGCTGCCGGATGCGGTGGTTGTGCAGTATGTTTTGACGATGACGGATCGGATGGGATGGCGGCGAGATTGCCGTAAGGTGTTGCACCCGGTGATGGATGTCCTCCCGCACAACATGGTGTCCAGGAAGGCGCTTGATCAAATGGCGCCGGACAAGGTGCGGTTTGAAAACAAAATGATGTCCGTTAAAGTAATGGGCATTGAGATGCAGCCCGTGTAGGCCGTAATATCCGTGCACCCGCGCACCATGCCACAAAAAACCGGCTGAAACCGGGACCCAGGTATAATACGCGGCGATACGCGGCGGAGGAGGGGAGATATAAACCAGCGGCGGAACCGAAATAGCCGGATCGGAAGCGTCACCGTTCTCTGCTCCTGCGGTCGAAGGAATCGGAAGCCCCGTCAGGGCGGCTGCCGTATCAAAGGCGAGCAGGGCCTGCTCCGGTGTGATTGATATCCACCCCATTTGGGGCGCCGAAACGGTGAGTGTGCGAAGGCGCGTGGTGAGTGCCGGCGTCATGGGGCTGTTTAAGGCCCACGTTCCCAGCGGCGGGGAAATGCGTATGTCCGATAAGGTTTGGGCCGCGTCCTCAGGAAAAAGGTTCTGACCCAAGCCCAGTTCACGCGCCAACTGTACCGCAAAGGCCCCCTGGTTGACCGTGGGGACCGGGATTTCGGGCTGCTGTTCTTTTGCCTGATTGCTTGGCGCAATTCCAGAGGGCGGCGCCGCAGCCTCTTCCGTGCGGAGTACGACGGTGACATTTTTCCCTGATGATGCGGCGGACCAAAGCTTTGCCTCGATTCCTTCCGGCACCAAGGTCGGATTATCCGTAAAGACAAGGACGCCGCTCTCATCCTTCCAGGTATAGATGCCCGAATTGGCGCGGTCGGCTGTAAACGCAAGCAGTGAGATTGCCGCAGCGGCCGTCACGCCGCACCGGAGAAAACGGTTCACCCTGATTCCCTCCCAAGCGATTGAAAAAAACGAGAGAAAGGCCTATGGATATCCTACTACGCATTGTGATACTGCGTCAAACCGCGGCGGCACCTAAGAACGGCGACAGGAAAAGCCAAGGGAGGCAAGCTGAGGTTTTTTGAGGTGTAAAATCCAATACGGGCGGTTTGAAATTAAATTGGTGTCGTCCTTGTTTTAGGAGACGGGTTTCTACTTGCCGATATCGCCTTTAATGCCGCCTGGCGATTCAATTCGGCATTAAAGCGACGGAATTGGCTGCTTTGACCTTTTCAAAATATGGGTCAGCTCACAGTTGCTGTGCAGCTTAGGATCTGAAAACGTTTCAGGTTTGATGTGTTTTTTTAGGATGAAGGCGATTTTTCGGCGGCGTTAGGGGTGTTGCCTGCAGGGAGCGCGCCGGATTTCATTGAAAATGTTTTGGTTGTCTTTCGGTTGTCCAGCCAAAAAATCAATGTGGTAATTGCCCAAAAGACAAGTACATTGAGCAAGACCATGCCGACAGCATAGGTCAGGGAGGGGGTTTCAGCCCAAGGCGTGTTGTCCTTCAGGATCTCAGTTACGTGCCAGTCCAGCCGGACGGAGGAACGGATATAACCCATGAGGACCATCGTTGTTGAAATAAAGACGGCCAGTCCAAAGAGGGCAAAAGCGCCGGAGGTGGGCAGCTTGCCCCATTGAATCGGACCGATGATCTTGGGTTTGCGCAGCATGATCCAATTCAGCAGCATGCCACCGACTAAGGCGAGCATGGTGACGATAAATTGAGGAAAAGCCAGGTTCACACGGACATTTGCGGGAATAAAAAACCCGTAAATACCGACAAAGACGACGTAGGCTTCGGCACCTGCAAATAAGAGAATGAGGGCCAGGTTTCCGCGTTTTGCCCATGAAATGCTCATAATTTTATTGCAACGATAAAAGATGATGTAACAGAGTCCAAAACTAAGAATCATCGTATTGATGGCGGTGTTTTTGGCGGCCATGGTGCCGTAATACCCGACGACCGGATGTTGCGCGCCGCCCATGGCGTCAACTTCTCCCCGGGTGGCGGGGATGGTGTGCGGCGTTGCCCAAACCAGAAAACAGACCGCGAGCGTAAACATCATATATTTTACAAAATGTTGATAGCGTTCCGAGCCTTCCATCCGCCGCGTGCCTTGCCAGAGGTAGTAGGTGACCGTCATGAAGATCAGTCCGATCAAGACGGCTTGCATGATAAAGGGCCAGCTCAATTGCCCTCCCATCAAGGTGACCCCCATTCTCTGACGGTACTTAAAAATTTCTTTAGCGAACCAATAACCTGCAAAGGGCAGGATAAAGAGATTGACGATGGAGATCATAATGGAAACATGTCCCATCTGATCGTAGTGTGCGCGTTTTTGTGCATTGCGGGTGGTGATCATCTGATAGGCGGCATAAGCGGAAATGACGGCGCCACTAAACATGATGCTGGCTAAAATGCGGTGAATGTTGAGTGGATTCCAAAGGGGGGTGTTGATGGCGTTCCAGAGGTTTCCGAGATAACGCCCTTCCGAATCCACACCCGCCGGAGACATCATAAAGGCCATCAAGGCGTTTGCAAGGTATATAATGACGAGTCCGTTTAAGCAGGTGGCCCCGCCGAGTGCGATGTGTTTCCATTTATCCCGCCCGGTTTGCCAGCGATTCCAGGTTCGGGTATAGCTGTAAAGCAGAACATTCTCCAGAAAAAACACAAAAACATAGACGTAGAGCACGGGTTTGAAAACCGTTGCCATGTATCTTGAAAACTCAGCGTAAAGAAAAATAAACGCTCCAAGCAAGGCAAAACCGAAAATAATGGTGAGGGGATAAAAAGGGAGTCCGATCCGCATGAATTCGTGTGCGTATCCGTCGTGCAGCTCGGCTTGTTCGGGGTTGGACTTTCGCCGAAAATAACTGATTATCTCAAGTATCCAGGCCATCATCGGGACACCGAGAATGAAGCTGCCGAGGAAAAAATGTTGTTGAATGAACACCCAAAGAATGGAGCGGTTGTCTGTCAGCCCCTTGCCGTCATAGTCTCCGGGATAATTCAGCGTTGGCGCCGGAGGGCCTGATATGGTGCCGGGGGTCTTAAAGTAGATGTCTTCACCCCCTCCCCCCGCGTCGTTTTGTGTGCGGGCTTCCGAAAAGGAGGACATCGCCAAGAACATAAAAAATGTACAGAGTATAGCGAAAAAGCGGGTTGCTTGACGGTGGTAAGCGTTCATTTAGTCCCTTGCCGGGTCACGAATGGCGATGATTCCTGTAAAGAGTTGAGGGATCATAGCGGGCGACAGGTGAGGGTGTCAAGCTTTCAAAGCCAAGATCAGCGATTTCAAATTCCGCGATCGCGGAATTCGGGTTTCCCTATTTGCTTGCATTTTGGGCCTTGAGCGCGTA
>JALUVJ010000162.1 GCA_027020665.1 Nitrospira sp. | reverse complement strand
GGTTTTCTTTTTCGCTGCCGCTTTCTTGGTGGCCTTTTTCTTGGCTACCTTTTTCTTCGCGGTTTTCTTCTTGGCGGTTTTCTTCTTCGCCGTGGCCTTACGCTTGGTGGTCGCCCGTTTCTTCGGGGCGGCCTTGCGCTTGGTCGCGGCCTTGCGGGTGGTCTTGCGTTTCACTGCAGCTTTTTTCTTCACTGCAGATTTCTTCCTGGAAGCGGCTTTTTTTACGGCCATTACATTTCCTCCAAAGATGAGTACAACGTTTACAGGTGTAAGTATAAACAACTTGCTCTGTAAATCCAGAGTCATTTTCGCTAACTATTATCGAACGTTACCGAGACAGACTTTAATTTTTTTTGAAATTTTTCGTTTGTCAGCACAAGAATGAGAAACAAATGCTTGCTTCGGGTACAAACAACGCCAATTCAAAGTGCTAGCGTGACGCTGTGTTCGGGAAGATTTCACGGTTGTGATCGCAGTGATTGCTAAGCAAATGTATTGCGTCGCTTTTTGTTGTGGAAGGCAGATAAATTTATGAAAACGACGGTGTTGTGAAAAAAATCTGTTGGGGGGAGGCCAAAGTTATATTTGTTTGCTTGGGTCAGGCTTCCGGATCGCGGGTCGAGGTCATAAAATTGCGCGCGGTTTTGAGATTCAATGCGCCGGAAAATCCTTAATTCACTTCCCTGAGAAGATTTTTTTTATTTTAACAATAATAACTTAGTGTAAACACAGTGAGGCGCTTACATGGTGTGCCGGCTCAGTGCCAGAATCAATTGCCATTGTTTTTCGTCCACTGGCGTTATTGACAAACGATTGCCACGTTTTAGTAGAGTCATTTCCGCCAGACGGGGTTCCGAGCGGAGTTCTTTTAATGAAATTGTGCGATCGAAGCGTTTCACCAGCCGGACGTCGAACATCAGCCAGCGGGGTTGTTGCGGGTCGCTTTTCGGATCGAAGTAGGGGCTGCGGGGATTCCAGGCCGACGGGTCCGGGTAGGCACTCCTGACGACCTCGACAATGCCGACGATGCCCGGCGGCCGGCAATTGGAGTGATAAAAGAATGCGAGGTCGCCGGTTTTGATCCGGTCGCGGATCATATTGCGGACTTGATAGTTGCGGATGCCGTCCCATTCGGTGCGCTGTCCTCGGGCACGGGCAAGGTCGTCGATACTGAATGTGTCTGGTTCCGATTTGAGCAGCCAGTAATTCATGGTTTCGGTCTCTTGATTTCATAGATACGCTGATCCGTGATGATGCCGTCCATGGGCAGGTCCCAGGGGTTGGGGACGATCACATCAACGCGTTGAAACTCATACGCGATTCCCACGATCCGGGGTTTGAACCAATGGCGACGGTGGCGCAGGAAGGCGAAAGTCCGATCGTAGAAGCCGCCTCCCATGCCGACGCGGTGCCCGGCGGCATCGAACAGCACCAGGGGCGCGAGGACCAGATCGAGCTGGCCGGGGCCGAGCCGTTGCCGCGGGGGGCAGTGGGGTTCCGGGATGCGGTAACGGTTCAGGGACAGGCGGCTGTCGCGGGT
>JALUVJ010000161.1 GCA_027020665.1 Nitrospira sp. | reverse complement strand
GGCGATCTCCGGTTCAAAAACGACGGGTGCCGTTTGTGTCGCAACCTTACGGGCGCCGAGTCGCCGCAAAGTGCGCTTCGCTGCCTTTTGACCGATGAATTCCGCAGATTCCAAATCTCGCAATTTCCTTTTCGAACTGTACCAATAATCCCGCTGCATCCCGCCGTTTTCGCGTGCAATCGGAGAAACCGAAAGGGAAACCCACGATCCGCGATTACAACCCGCAAAACCGTTGCTCGCAACATAAAGCATTTCATTGTAAGAGTGGCTGAAATCGGCCCCTTCCGAATTATCCAAGCGGGGATCTTTGGCCAAGGCAGCGCGCTCTGTTTTTTTTGCAATCTCGATTTTTTCGTCAATGGACATGCGGTCAATCTCCGCATCGACCAAGTCCAACTCCGGGAAAGTTGTCGCATAATCTTCTGCGGCGGGAAGGCCGCTTAATGCGTCTTCTTCGGCAATTTGTGCCAGTTCGCAAGTATCCGAAACCAGCTGATCCAACGAGGCCTGAGACAGATCCGAAGTGGAGGTAATCGCAGAGCGTTTTCCAAAAAAGAGACGAAGCCCAAGGCTTTTACCCCGCGCACTGCTGATTTTTTCGACTTCATCCAAACGCACCTGAGCGGAAAAAGAATCCCCTTCGACCACGAGCACATCACCTTCTGTCGCACCTTGTGCTTTTGCGGTTTTGAGTAAATGTTTCGCTTGTTCGACTTGAAACTGCATGATAGAGTTCAGCACCTTATTTTTTTAAGAACTACATGAGGAAGATGACCGCAGCCCGCAGTTGTTTTTAATGCGTAGCGGCGGAGAGACTTGAACCCCCGGCCAAGTGAGTATGATTCATCAGATCATACTCCTGCACATGACCATATAGCAACCTATCATGCTATTGAGGTGGTAGGGTTTCAGTGGACACTCACTTAAGAATGAATTATTTTCATTCAGGAGGTGTTCAATGGGGAAAAAGGGAAGACGACTACACACAAAAGAATTCAAAGAAGAAGCAGTAAAGCTGATAAAAGAGCAAGGCTACCCGATATCCGAAGCTGCGAGAAACTTGGGGGTGAGCCCCAGCCTTCTTGGGCGATGGGAACGTGAATTTGAAATAAGCCAAGACGGGCAATTCGATCTTGGGAGCATGGCAAATATGCAAGCTGAATTAAAGCGTTTGCGGAAGAAAAATAAGCGATTGGAAATGGAGCGTGAAATCTTAAAAAAAGCGGCCACCTTCTTTGCCAGAGAATCGGGATGAGGTATCAATTTATTGATGCCGAAAAGAGGGTGTATCCGATCGTCCTGATATGTAATGCGATGCGAGTTGGTCAAGTCCCGAAGTTGCTGTAAATTTGGCTCCGTAAGGACGGGTTTGGGCTTCATTTTATTTGAACAAGGGTTTTGTCCTTTTTGTTTTTTTGGAGGGTGTTCAAAATTTTGTGTCAGTAAACCAAAGCTGATAGATTCAGCGTTTTAAAAAGGAGGACTGACATGAAAAAAGAAGACACGGCGTTTGACTTTCAAGGGGCGTTGAAAGCCATCCAAGCG
>JALUVJ010000160.1 GCA_027020665.1 Nitrospira sp. | reverse complement strand
CAGGGTTGAAGATGTAGTAGTTCCGTGCCATAGGTCTTCTTTTTTATTCTCTCGCAGGGGCGCAGCGAACGCTGAGATACATTTATTTTCTAGATTTTTTATGTTGTTCAGTCCGCTTTCTTCCGTGCATCATTTAATAAACAATTCGATCGTTCGAATTGAAAATGAGGTTCCCTCTCATTTCTAGCGTTCGCCATTGGACGAACGCGCCAGTCAGACTATCAACGGGCGTGCGCAACTACTGATGGATGCTGATCTCTTTGTTCTTTTTGATAATAGATCGTTCATCGCGGGTTTACTCCGCACCCGTTGCGGCGCTTTCGCTATGAGAGTTCAGGCAAAAAAGATCTTTTCATTGAGTTAAGTGCTGAAGCATATTTTCTAATGTCCACAATCGAACTTGATACATTTCGCACTCAACCCATTCCAGAATACTTCTCTCGCAGGAACATAATGAACGCCGAGATCGTCTTTTTCTTCTTAAAAAAGCTTTAAACCAACTGGCTTGCTCAACATGAACACCATGTTCTTCGGAGTCGACTTACTCAGCCCTCATTCTTGTTAGTCCCGGAATTTATTAGCTATTCTGGTGATACCATTTTTCAAAACCGTCTCATTAAAATTAATCAACAATCCGAGTCGTTTGTCGGTCAACTTTAAATAGGTCAATAGTTGTTTTTTATGCACTTCTTGAACTGATTCGACTGATTTTAATTCGACAATTACCTTGTCTTCCACGATCAAATCAGCGCGAAAGCCCACATCAAAGGCTATATCATCCCATTTTAATGAAATGGGAACCTCCTTTTCAATTTTAAGGCCTTTCTTTTTAAGCTCATGCGCCAAAATGGTTTGATAGACAGATTCAAGCAACCCCGGTCCCAATTTTTTATGGATATCAATAGCTGTTTGAATAATCAATCCTGTTATTTCATTGTATTGCATTTTCCTCTCTACGTGTTTGCAAGTTCAGCTTTCCAAAACCCTCAAACTTGAATTCTTTCAAAATCTCTCTGCGCTCTCTGCGTCGCTGCGAGAGAAATTCTAACACCAACACAGCTCCCGGTAGGAGCATTTGCGGCAGTAGGGAATTTTCTTCGGTTTCGGCGGCCTGGGCTGCTCAATGATTTCCCGGATTTGCCGCAGTTTTTCTTCGATTTGTTTTTCATCGTCCGGGGTGAGTTGCACCGGCACGCGTTTGCGCTGTTTGGGGAATTCCAGCACGCCTTTGATCTCGCCAAAGCCATGCCGTTTGAGCATCCACAGATAATATTTGAGCTGCCACAGATGGGCCTCCTCGGCGCGGTCGCTCTTTTTCACTTCATGCACATAACCGTCCGGCGTGATGCGGTCGATGCGGACATTTTCAAAAATCGGGATTTCTTTTGCATCGCGGATATAATACTCTTCGTTGACAAGTCGGCCTAGGGCCACAATGTCTGAATCGTAGTTCATGTTTATGTCATGGGCAAAATACCACAGTTCTGTCACACATATATGCAAATAATTCATCATCACCCCTGTGATACTCCGGGCCTTTGTTTCATTGGGC
>JALUVJ010000159.1 GCA_027020665.1 Nitrospira sp. | reverse complement strand
TCTGCGCACTCCGCTAGGTGCAAAATAAAAAAGCCACTTCCGGGATGCGGCGGAAGTGGCTTAAATCGTGGGCAAACGGTTATTATTCCGGCGGGCTCATGTTGAATGCTTCGTAATTCAGGCGGATGTAATCGTGCCACTCTTCCGGCACTTCATCTTCCGGAAAGATGGCCTCTACCGGGCATTCAGGTTCGCAGGCGCCGCAGTCGATGCATTCTTCCGGATGGATAAACAGCGTGTCCATGGGTTTGCCGTCATCCATGATGACATTTTCGACCACCGGAATATTTTTTTCTTCCCGCTTGGCGTTGTTCTCATCGTTGATGTAAATGCAATCCACCGGACAGACATCCACACAGGCCGTATCTGTCGTATTCACACAGGGTTCGGCAATTATGTAGGTCATGGTGTCACCTCCTTACACGTAAAAGGGTCAATTTATATTTAAGAGCCTGCCAGGGTTTCGGTCCTAATCATCCGCAGGCAGCTCTGGGCTACTTCCCGGATGACGTCTTCATAGCTTACAGGGATCAGGCCGTTGCGCATGTAGAAAATCGTTTGGGTGACCATTCCCAGGATCATGGCCGCCGCCAGATCGGGCTGCATGGGCCGAAAGTATCCCTGCGCCTGCCCAAGCCGCAGGATGCGCGCCAGCATCCGTTTGGGCTTCATCTTTCCCCGCGAAAGGCGCCGCAGCTCGGTTTGATGCGCCGAAAAGATGAAGCTATACCTTCGGTGATGTTTTCGGGCAAATTCAAAAATACCTTTAATGAAGGCGCAAAGCATGTCTTCCGGGTTGCGGGTATTGCGCAGTTCCCGACGCAAGAAACGCCAGAATTTCTCCAGATTGTCTTCAAACACCTTCTGCGCCAGCTCTTCTTTGCTGGAGAAATGACGATAGATGGTCCCTTCGGAGATTCCGGCCCGGTTGGCGATGTCACGCGTGGTGGTCCCTTTGATGCCCTTTTTCATGAAGAGCACCAGTGCCGCATTAATCAAATCGTCTCTTTTGGAGATAGGTCGTGGCATGGCTCTGTGAATTTGTAAGTAATTACTCACTCAAATATAGCAAAATTTTATTGGCTGTCAAGAAATTTATGGTTAATTTTTGACTGACGCCGGGTTTCGCTCCAATGCCGGGCACCACTGATTTTTTAACGGCTGAGGGCAGGTATTCATGGTATAAAACTTTGGATGGACCGAGGATTTTCTGGTTTGATGTTCTGTGATTAGGCATTTATTGTAAAATTTTAGGGTAATTGTTCAGCCCCAAAATATGTTGTCTTATCACCCGTCGCCGCGAGGAACGAAGTGACGGAGCAATCTCTTTGCCCATGGACAAGAGATCGCCGCTCTCGCTGATTCGAGTTCACATTGACGGGTTTTAATTCAATGTTGCCACAAAGGCTGAATGGTTACGTTTAGGGATCCGATTTTGGGTCAGAACTCTTGCAGCGAGAAGAGGTTGTCCAAATAGAAGCGATGTTCAGGAATGGTCATGCCGGCGGAAGCGGGCCTCCAGGAAAAACAAGCAAGCATGGATTCCCGTGTCTGCCAAATGGCG
>JALUVJ010000158.1 GCA_027020665.1 Nitrospira sp. | reverse complement strand
AAGTCAAACGCCGTGTCTTCTTTTTTCATGTCAGTCCTCCTTTTTAAAACGCTGAATCTATCAGCTTTGGTTTACTGACACAAAATTTTGAACACCCTCTCTAAATTTTGCCCTTTTTTAGAAAAAGGAGACCTCAACCTTAGTACCAATGCTTTCTACCAGAAGGCCCGCAATGGTATATCAATGTCTCATCCTTATATTTTCCATCCCTGTAAAGAATCGTGCATTGTTTCTGGAATGTGCGATCATTCGGGTCTTGTTCACTATCAGGGGCATCATACCAACCGAGATCTTCGTAGCCACTTCCTGTGACTTCATCGGGGACATTTTCTTTTAATTCGTCATCGTTCTCGATGCCATATTGCTCACCCCAACCGTCCTTATAATGGTTGCGAGCACTTTCGGCCACAAACTTACTCGCGTATTGTTGCTGTGCTTGTTTTTGCAGTACCCCTAGATGTGGAACCTGAAGCGGAAAATCATTTTTTTGTGGACGGTTATTCGCCATTTCTTGAATGGTGTTTAATTTCCATGTTCTTGGACTATTATTGATGATCCCTTGTAATTTTCTTTGTGCAATGGCTTCCGGGCGAGCGTCGATAAAGCTAAACGCTGTACTACTGCTCCTTCGTCTTCTGGGAAGGCCATTGACAGACTTGCTGTGACTTACTTTTGTTTTTAGAGCTTGCTGATCCATGTTCCCGCCTTTCTAGTCAGACCCACGACCTACGTCATACCTTTGCTACACGATTGGTGCAAAGAGGGGTGGATATCTACAAAGTACAGCGTTTGTTAGGACATAAAACACCAGCAATGACACAGCGCTATGCTCACCATTCACCGGAGAGCCTGATGGACCCTAAGTCATTGATTTTATTGGAGCGGGAAACGGGATTTGAACCCGCGACCCTCGCCTTGGCAAGGCGATGCTCTACCACTGAGCTATTCCCGCTTTGATTCAGGTGGAGCGGATTCTATCGTATTGCTTGGCCGCTGTCAACGATCTGATGGCCTTTCTGCCAAGTGTTTAAAATCATTTCCTGTAGGATTTTGAAAGACCCTTAGCCCAAATTCCGGCAGGGCGGCCAAGAGATGATCAAAGATATCGGACTGAATCGCTTCGTATCTGGCCCAATCCGTATCCTTGCAAAAGACATAGATTTCGAGCGGCAAACCGTGCTCCGTGAGTTTCAGTTGACGCACGATGAAGGTCATGTCTTGATGAATCAGGGGGTGATTTTTTAGATAGGCAATCACATAGGCGCGGAAGGTGCCGATATTGGTCAGCCGCCGCCGGTTGACCACATTGGCATTATCCAGATTATGCGCCGCGTTATATTCCGCCAATTCCTGCATTTTGCTTTTAATATAGCCGCGGATGGCGCTTATTTTTTCAAATTTTTCAATCATTTCATCAGTGCAGAATTGCACGGTGTTCATGTCGATGTAGATGGCGCGTTTGATGCGTCTTCCGCCGGATTCCGTCATGCCGCGCCAGTTTTTAAAGGATTCGCTGATGAGGGCGTAGGTCGGAATAGTGGTGATGGTCTTGTCCCAATTTTGAATCTTTACAGTG
>JALUVJ010000157.1 GCA_027020665.1 Nitrospira sp. | reverse complement strand
TTCGCGAAACCTTGCAAAGGACAGTTCGACCTTCATTGGCTTAAACTAAGAATTGAACAAATAAAGGAGGCAGACTCATTATGAATATGTTTAAAAGCAAGACTTTGTTTGCTCAGGTCTTGGCACTGATCCTGGCTATTCCCATGATGGCTTGGGCCGGTGGCGGGGGGGGGCCTTTTTCTGCGGGTGCATTCTCCTTCATGAAGGTTGGTATCGCGCTTCTGGCGGTATTCGGGGCATGGCTCATAAAAGAAAAAATGGGAATACCCTTGCCGAAAATCATTCAGGCGCCCATTTTATATATCATCTCTTATTTGACCTTTCGGGTGCTCTTGCAGCCGCCGATTCCTTTTTCATTGCTCGCAATGTACATGGGTGTTTGTACCGTTGCGATCTTTCTTTACTGTTCGTTGACTACGCCGTCTTGGGAAGAGTTTTCTGCGCCCATCGCTTCGATGCTTCGTGACGATCACGGTACAGCGAAAATTTCGCGTTACGCGACTTTTTTGATCGTTCCCGGTTTGATTGCATTTCAGACTTACAACCAAATGCTTCCGAAATTCGGAGAGCCGATCGAGCTGAGAACCGTGCATCCGGCTCCTCCGGCAACTATTAATGTGCATAAGAAGCTGGTGGCGCTTCAAACGGCTGAAAACCCTTTCCGTATTGGTGACGACGGTAATTACCTGAAAGTGGGTGATGAAAGTCAATATTTTGGAGGAAATGCCTGGACAGGTGATGTTCCGAAATTTCTTCAGCAGGTGCAGCAGGGTGGGACGGTTTTTTTCGGAACTGCGGGATGTTTCTTTTGTCATGGGGATAATCTTGATGGAAAGGGTCCGTTTTCATTTGCGTTTAACCCGATTCCGGCAAACTTCGCCGATCCGGGAACCATTGCTCAGCTACAAGAGACCTTTGTATTTTGGCGTGTGGCGAAAGGTGGCCCGGATTTGCCAAGAGAGGGTTTTCCCTGGGCTTCAGCAATGCCCCCCTGGGAAAAGCATTTGACGACAAATGAAATTTGGAAAGTCATTATCTTCGAATATTGGCACACAGGGTTCTTCCCTAGAACATGGGGATGATTTTATTGGGCGATGTGCGCTTCATTCCAACGATAATGTGATGTGATAGGGGGTTTTTTAAATGATAGATCATAAGGGCAAGAAAAAATCAAGGGCGCTTCAATCTGTGACCGGCCCGTTAGTGACGGTGGCGGCAGCAGCTGCCTTTGTTCTGGGGGCGTCTGGTTCGGCTCATGCGGTATCGCAAATGAAAATCGGACCAGCACCTCTCGAACCGGCACCGGGTACATACAAGCCCGGTACGCTTGAGGGAAACATCGAAAACGGGAAGGGCGTGTATTTTCGAAAATGTGTTTGGTGTCATGGGCCCGATGGCGCAGGAGACGGCCCGTCTGCCATTCGTTTGGTGACAAAACCGAGGAATTTTAACCAGGGAACCTTTAAAATTCGCCACACGGGCAGCGGAGAGTTGCCTACGGATGAAGATTTGTTTAACTCGGTGGTGCATGGTCTTTCCGGATCTGTGATGCCGCCTTGGGGAAAACTTCTTAAACCGCAAGAAATCAAA
>JALUVJ010000156.1 GCA_027020665.1 Nitrospira sp. | reverse complement strand
GTTCCATTATTCCCATCGGCATGCTGGCCATTCGCGGAATAGCAATTTAAAAATGCACACAATTTTTTGGCATAATCAAACCATTTTTTAAAAGAATTCTCCGGTCCGACAGGTAAAATACGGATCAGTTGAATGGGTAAATTGAAAGACCGCCCCTCACTCTTTTCATCCCTGTCAGTAACGACAAAATGCCCAAAAAGCCGATTCAATGAAAACACACGATTGTGACACGAAAGGTCTTTGAAATAATCAATGTGAATCGCCCAATTTTTTGCGGGACTCATTTCCGGGGCTTTCACTTTTCGGAACAGCAACGCATTTAATACAATGGCAAGATTCTCATGTTTGTATCTCTGATCAGAGGCTTGCCTCCGCTCCAATTTCGCATTGGAACAGACAAAAATTCTGGCAAGGTAGGCCCGCTCTAAGGAAGAAGATGATGAAATTGACTCCGGGGCTCTGCAGAAATAGTTTTTGGCATGCCAAAGCTCATAGAATGTTTCTTCGCTCTCAACAGTGGGCTCATTAGCAGTCTCCTCGGTTTGCGGAAAACGCTTTGAATTGCTGGCTGCGATATAATCCTGCAACGCGGCGATTCGGCAACTGCTCATTCCGGGACATGCCGTGCGTAGTTTTTCATCTTTTGGTTGGCCCTGACCGAGCAAAGCTGTCTCAAAGGTGCTTACTCCGACCCTTTTTTCAGAATCTGAGTCCGTGAGCCGTTTCAAAACAGCCGTCACACCACTGCCCTTTTCCTTTTCATCCTTTTCCAGAGTGTCGAAATAGCTTGCATACCATTTTTCCAGAAAATCGGAGATATCGGTATCATATCCTTCCAGCGGATCGACCTTTTCCTCCAGATATTTGCGGCCGTCATTCACAAAGACGCGGCAGATGTATTTGTGTTTATAGTTGTTTTGTTGACCTGCATTGTTTTGGCTTGCATTGTTTTGATCGGTGTTTTTCTGATCCGTATTCGCCATGTCTTTGCTTGCGGTGTCCGTTTCTTTTGTGTCTTTGTTCTCTCGATCCGCATTGTCTTGATCGGATAAATCGAGCCATTTCAACTGCTCTGAACCTAAATTTTTTCGAGAAAGTAAGCCGGCAAAGCCGCTGATCGCAAATCCGTCGCCTTCTGGATCCAGCTTGATATTTCTCAGATACTGAAAAGAAAGAACATACTCATCTGATTCTGAATGTGAACTTTCTGGATTTGATTCAGGATTTTTCGGGGTTGATTCGGACTTTTCCGGATTGGACTCGGATTCTTTCGGATTTGACTCAGGTTGTTGAGGCTCGAGTCCCGCAAGCAGCGCAATATAGCTAGCTAATACGCCCGGATAATTTAAAAAGCAGGTCGAGATTTCAATGAATTTTCCGTCCAGTTTTTCAATTTCAGTCGGCTGATCGACTTCGCTGTTAGCCTCCTGCGGCGCTTTTGATGCTTTTTCCCCTCCACCGTTTTTATGCTTTGCCCGTGTGCGGTCAATATCGGTTAAACACTGCAGGGCCGCCATAATCATTTCTTCTGTATCGGATAAACTATCCACAAATGTCTCGCCGACGATGCGTTTGAGATAATGATCGTAATAAAAA
>JALUVJ010000155.1 GCA_027020665.1 Nitrospira sp. | reverse complement strand
AATTTACCAACTCCTGAGACGAAAAACGTGACACAGCATACACCTTCCGGTCCTCTCCGGCAGCCTGCAGAGCGCGCCGAATCATTACCGACAGCGACGGTCCCATTTTGCCGCCAGCCCCAAGGACGATAAAATCCCCATCCGTTTTCTTCAAGTCGTCGATAACATCGGCAGAGGGATGAGAAAGGAGTTCTTCGAGCTGTTCAACATCTTTAACGTAAACAGGAGGATTCATCAAAAACATGGCTCCGGGTTTTGGCGAATTCATGGTGTTTTGCCGGCATATTTGAACAATCCGGGTAGAAATAGAAAAAGCCGGTCAGTCTTTGCAGGCACCGGCTTTTCAAAGCGTCCCCAAGGGGAGTCGAACCCCTGTTGCAGGATCGAAAATCCTGAGTCCTGACCACTAGACGATGGGGACGTATGTCAAATATCTACAAAATCGATGGGTGAGCGACGGGATTTGAACCCGCGACCACCAGGGCCACAACCTGGTGCTCTGACCAATCTGAGCTACGCCCACCGCGACAAGTCAAAAGAAAAAATCATAAAGCTTTATAAGGTAAATATTTTTTACTATATTGTCAAGATTTTTTTCTTTTGTCCTGCGATTTTTTTATCGAAAAATATTTCTCAAGCCGGTAAAATTTAAACCGTTTAACTCCGCTCTCTGCTTTTTGATCCCTCAATTCAATTCATTCAAAAGCTCTTTCAGAATATTGGGATAATTGGTAATAATTCCATCCACGCCCAGGTCAATCAATCGCTTCATATTTTCTTTTTTGTTGACCGTCCAGACATGCACCTGCTTGTCTGCTTTTTTTGCCTTTGCCATAAAAGCTTCGTCCACTTCTTTTTTGTTAGCGCTCAGCACTTCCCAGTTGCCACTGAAAACTTCTTCCGGATAATCTCTGGCAAAGATAAAGCCGGTCACCAGATCGGGAGCAATCTCTTTTACCTTTTTCACCGTAGCCATATCAAAGGAAGTGATCATACAATCCTTGCTGAAATCTTTGGCGCGAATAATTTCAACAACCTTTTGGGCAATGTCCGGTTCGTGCCCGGAGATTTTAATTTCGATGTTCAATTTCATTTTACCCTTAACAAGGTCGATTACCTCGGGAAGCGTTGGTATGGGTTCGCCGGCAAACTCGGCGGAAAACCAGGACCCGGCATCCAGTTTTTTCAGCTCGTCCACTGTGTATTCCCAGATGCCGCCGGAGCCATTCGTCGTCCTGTCCAGCGTCTCATCGTGCATCACCACAACCTGTCCGTCTTTGGATTGGTGCACGTCCAGCTCGGAATAGTCGGCGCCAATTTCCATGGCCTTTTTAAATGAAGCAAGCGTATTTTCCGGCGCCAGTCCCGATGCACCTCGGTGAGCAACCACAAGCACTCGTTTGGTCTCTTTTTCCTTTGCACACGCCATAAGCAATATCCCAGATATGATGAATAAGAAAAGAGCAATTCGTAGCCCGTTCACTCGAATCATGATTGAATCTCCTCAACTAATAATTGCTGTTTCGAAACGCTGTTATTTAAACCATGTCTCGCGTAAGATATCGCGAATTTCTTTTTCTTCTTTTTTCAGCAGCACGCTGTTCTC
>JALUVJ010000154.1 GCA_027020665.1 Nitrospira sp. | reverse complement strand
TTGGGGCGCGGCGGCTCCGATACCACTGCCGTGGCCTTGGCGGCGGCGTTGAAGGCGGATCTTTGTGAAATTTATACCGATGTGGACGGGGTCTATACGACCGATCCCAACATTGTGCCGGAGGCGCGGCAAATCCATAAAATTTCTTATGAAGAGATGCTGGAAATGGCCAGTCTAGGCGCGAAGGTGCTTCAAACGCGGTCGGTCGAATTTGCGATGAAATACCGAGTGCCGGTTTGTGTGCGCTCAAGTTTTACCCAAAAAGCGGGCACGCTGGTTACGGAGGAGGATACTGAAATGGAACAAGAGCTTGTTTCCGGCATCACTTATGACAAAAACCAAGCGAAAGTGACACTGGTCGGGGTTCCGGACCGGCCGGGCATCGCCTCCACGATTTTTGAAACCATTGCGAAAGAAAATATTAATGTGGATATGATTATTCAAAATGTCGGACAGGCCGGGCTGACAGACCTTTCGTTCACCGTGCCGCAAACGGACGCGATACAGGCCAAGGCCGTCTTGGACGGTTTGGCTGAGGAAATCGGGGTCTCTGAAGTTCTGCTCACGGAGCAGATCGCAAAGGTATCCATTGTCGGCGTCGGGATGCGCTCACACACGGGCATTGCTGCAAAAACCTTTTCGTCGCTTGCGCGGGAAGGGATTAACATCATGATGATTTCCACATCGGAAATTAAAATTTCATGCGTGATAGAATCCAAGTATACGGAGCTGGCTGTTCGCACATTGCATACAGCATTTGATTTTGGGAAGCTCTGATGAAGTCCGGGTTGAATTTATCATGAAAACAAGCGCAAGCATCCAACTTTACGACACCAGTTTACGAGACGGCGCACAGTCTGAGGACGTATCTTTTTCTGTCGAAGATAAGCTGCTCATTGCAAAAAAACTCGATGAACTCGGTCTGCATTTTATTGAAGGCGGCTGGCCCGGCGCAAATCCGAAGGACATTCTCTTTTTTGAAGAGATGAAGAAGGTTCAACTCAAAAATGCGCAATTGGTGGCCTTTGGCGCAACGCGACGGTGGCGCGGGAAGGCTACGGAGGATCTCAATCTTGCCAACTTGCTGAAGGCCGGCACCGAATGGATCACCCTCTTTGGCAAAAGCTGGGATTTGCATGTGACCGAAGCCCTGGGCATCACTCTGGATCAAAACCTGGACCTTATTTCGGACTCCATCGATTATTTAAGGTCCAAAGGGAAACGGGTTTTTTATGACGCGGAACATTTTTTTAACGGGTATTCTGCAAGGCCGGACTATGCTTTAAAAACGCTGAGGACGGCGCGGGAAGCCGGCGCAGAATGTCTCATCCTCTGCGACAGCAACGGCGGCATGATGCCCTGGCAAATTG
The DNA here is from genome assembly GCA_027020665.1 of Nitrospira sp. Taxonomy (GTDB): domain Bacteria; phylum Nitrospirota; class Nitrospiria; order SBBL01; family JAADHI01; genus JAADHI01. The sequence continues at coordinate 29,106 of JALUVJ010000154.1, read as the reverse complement.
AGGAAATTCTCAAGGTTGTGATGAAGGAAATGGGAAACCCCATCGGCATTCATGCGCATAATGACTCGGAAATGGCCGTCGCCAACACCCTCACGGCCGTCTCCCTGGGGGTCACGCAGGTACAGGGCACGATCAACGGTTTTGGAGAGCGTTGCGGCAATGCCAACCTTTGTTCCATTTTGCCCAACATGAAGTTAAAAATGGGCTTGGAGGTCCTCTCCGACGACCAGCTTCAAAACTTGCGCAGCGTGTCACGTTATGTCAGTGAAATCGGAAACCTGCCGCACAACAAACATCAACCTTATGTCGGGCGCTCGGCTTTTGCTCACAAAGGCGGAATTCATGTGCACGCCGTTCGGAAAAATCCGAAGACCTATGAGCATGTTGACCCTGAAAAAATCGGCAACCAGCAGCGGATTTTGATTTCGGATTATGCCGGAAAGAGTTCTCTTTTGGAAAAAGCCAAGGCTTACAATATTTCGCTTTCCGACGATAATCCTCAAGTGCAGAAAATTCTCGACAAGCTCAAAATGCTGGAGCACGAAGGTTTTCAATTTGAAGGCGCAGAAGGTTCTTTTGAATTGTTAATGAAGCGTGCGCTCGGCACGGAGAAGCGCTTTTTTAAACTCATTGGTTTCCGGGTGATTGATGAGAAGCGGCGCAGCGATCCGCACGCCATTTCGGAAGCGACGGTTCGGCTTTCCGTCAATGAGCAAGTCGAGCACACCGTGGCGCGCGGCAACGGGCCGGTGAATGCCCTGGATCATGCGCTGCGTCAGGCCCTTGAGAAATTTTATCCGGTGCTTTCAGAGGTTAAGTTGCTGGACTATAAAGTCCGTGTCCTCACCGCAAAAGAAGGCACGGCCTCACGCGTGCGGGTCTTGATCGAATCCGGAGACGGCCAGAAAAAATGGGGCACGGTCGGCGTTTCGGAAAACATCGTGGAAGCCAGTTGGCGTGCCTTGGTGGACAGCATCGAGTACAAACTGCTCATGGAGGAGTCATCATAATGCCTTCCCTTTGCGGGGACCCGGATATAAAAACAAAGCCGATGCTGCATTACGCCGTGCTGTGGTTTTTATTGCCGTTTCTTTTTTCTTGTCAAAATGAATCCTCTGAAACGACAGCCAGCAAAACAGTGCCGACCGTGCTACGGATGCCCGAACCCCTTTCGGAAGATGTGATTGAAGAGATTCCCGCACGCGCCCTTCTCATGACAGAGCGTGCCTTTGTTCGCGTTGCCAAGCAGGTGACGCCCGCGGTGGTCAACATCAGCACCGTGCATTTTGTGCGGCACCCCGATCGGGATGCGTCTGAAAAACAAGGCTTTTTAAAAGATTTTTTGGACGAGATGTTTGAACCGACACCGCGTCGGCAGTTTAAAGAAAAAAGTTTGGGTTCCGGATTTATTATCAGTAAATCCGGTTTTATTTTAACCAACCGGCATGTTATTTCCGATGCGGATCAAATCACCATCCGGCTTTCCGATCGGCGCGAATTTATCGGAGAAATCATCTCAAAAGATGACGAACGAGATCTTGCGGTCATCAAAATCCCGCCGCAGGAAGATCTTCCGGTGGCCTTATTGGGCGATTCTTCTCAGATTGAGGTCGGTGAATGGGCCATCGCCATCGGCAATCCCTTCGGACTGGACCGGACGGTAACCGTGGGGGTAATCAGCGCAACGGGTCGAAACCGGCTGGGGCTGCCCGATGAAGGGGCTTTTCTTCAAACGGATGCCTCGATTAATTTCGGGAACAGCGGGGGGCCGCTTTTAAATGTCGCCGGTCAAGTGATTGGCATCAATACGGCCATCATGGCCTCCGGACAGGGCATCGGTTTTGCGATTCCGATTGATGCGGTAAAACAAATCATTAAAGATTGGGTCGATGATGACCTTTCACTCGCGGGCAGAGCATCACACGCTTCGTGAAAGGACAGCCGTTATATATCTTCATTCATAAGGAGAAATGGATTGCGATTGAAGAAGCTCTGATGAAGTCATGAATTTTTTTGATAAAGATTTTTCGTAGTATTTTAGAAAATCGTGTCGATGTTTGATGAACAGTCTGTGTGTTCCATGATCCACCCGGAATTTCTTTTCCAATGTTCCCTGGCTGATGTTTGAGCGAGATCTTTTCTCGCGCTGAAAATTGAAGGAAAACGATGAGGCATGCCGCAAGGGCTGAGCGTCACGGCAATACAATGTCTATCCGGAATCGTTTAACCCGAAACGGCGTATTCGTCGCTCTTTTAGTCGCCACTTTCTTTTGGTTGCTTGAAGCAGGGATCGATAGTTTTCTTTTTCATGAAGGCACTTTTTTTTCGCGGATCTTTCCCTCGGATCTGGATGAATTGCGCATGCGTTTTTCCTTGGCGGTGCTGACCGTTGCCTTCGGGGCTTATATTCAGGCGGTATTCCGGCACAGGGCGAGCCAGGCCCATGCGGAAGAAATCGAAGCCCGTTTCGGAGAAGTGCTTCAGATTTCCGGTAACGCGATTATCATAGCCGACGCAGCCCAAAACATTATGCTCTTCAATCGGGGTGCCGAGCTTGTCTTTGGCTATCGGGCCTCGGAAGTTCTCGGTCGTCCGCTCAACCTGCTCTTGCCGGAGCGGTTTTCCGAGTCGTATTCAAAATATATCAGCGCTTTTTCAACGGCTCAGGATAAAACAGGAACGGCCGAGGATCGTTCTGCCGATATTTCGGGTATTTTTGGACAACGGAAAAACGGAGAAGAATTCCCCGCAGAGGCCTCAATTTCAAAACTGGAACGAGACGGAACCCTCATTTTTACGGCCATTATCCGAGACATCACGGCCCGGGTCGAAGCGGAAAAAACAATTCGTTCTCTGGCTTATTACGATCAGGTCACAGGATTGCCAAACCGCACCTATTTCCGGGATCATCTGCAAGCGGCACTGGACGAAAGCACACAAAAAGGGGAACGGCTTGCTTTGTTGCTCATTGACCTGGACCGTTTTAAAGAGGTCAACGATACACTCGGCCATCAGCGCGGTGATGTGTTGCTCCGGGAAGTGGGACTGCGTTTGCAGGGAGTCGTGGATGTCAGTGACCTTGCGGCGCGTTTGGGGGGAGATGAATTTGCCCTCTTGTTATCAAACGCGAACGAAGGGGATGCACGTTATATTGCAAACCGGATCAGTTCCGTATTGAGAAAGCCTTTTAAATTAGACGGGTTTCCGATCCCCCTTGAGTCCAGCTTGGGCATTGCCCTTTATCCGGACCATGGCACGGACCCCGGTATTTTGCTGCAACATGCGGACGTGGCCATGTACGAAGCCAAGCGTCGCGGCGCCGACTACCTCGTCTACTCTTCCGAAAAGGACGAACATACCGTGCGGCGCTTGGCCTTGATGGGTAACTTGCGCAATGCAATCAAAAGCAATCAACTTTGTCTCTATTACCAACCCAAAATCAAACTGGGATCGCGCGCGATTTTGGATGTCGAAGCCCTGGTCCGTTGGGAACACCCTGAAGAAGGCATGCTGGAGCCTGAACAGTTTATTCCTCCCGCAGAGCACACTGGCTTAATCAAACCTTTGACCGAATGGGTTTTACGAGAAGCGGTGCGCCAGTGCAGCCTCTGGCATGAGGAAGGCCTTGAAATCGGCGTTGCCGTGAATCTCTCTGCGCGAAGCATGCACGATGCGCATTTGCCTGATTTTATGATCGGTGTCCTGGAATCCTATGCGCTGCCACCCCGGTTTTTAGAACTTGAAGTCACGGAAAGTGCGATTATGACGGATGCCATCCATGCACAATTTATTTTGGAAAAATTGCGGGAAATCGGTATGCGCATCGCGATTGATGACTTCGGAGTGGGTTATTCTTCTTTTTCTTACCTCAAAAATCTGACGGTCGACAGCATCAAAATCGACAAATCTTTTACGCAAAACATGGTCACCCATCCCGATGACGCCGCCATTGTGCGTTCCATCATTGAACTCGGTCACAACCTGGGTCTGGATGTCATTGCCGAAGGGGTGGAAAATCAAGTGACATGGGATCATTTAGCCCGTTTTGGTTGTGATGAGGCACAGGGGTTTTTCATGACGCCCCCCCTTTCCGCAGCGGATTGTTTCCATTGGCTTCGGGAAGATGCGCCAAAACGAGGCTGGCAGGTTTAGGGATGCTCCGTATTGAAGGTCCACTCAATCCGGACTTTTTCTTTCAGACGGTTTAAATAAGCACGTTTCTTTTCGGTTTCCTTTTGGCGTCTTAAAATTTGGATAATCTTTGCCTCAATGACCTGCATCTCTTGGCCGATAAAGGCATCCAAATGATTCAATTGATAATTTTCGACGGCCTTGGGGCTAATGAAGATAAATTCCTGAATACGTTCGCGGATCAGTTTTTCCACCCACAAGGCCTTAACGATTTCTGCCTTGAGTTCGGGCAGGTCCCATCCGGCCTGATTCAAGGCTTGTTCAAAATCGGTGTTATTCTGAAAGCGTTGACGGATGCCTGCGAGCCTTGCCGCAACTTCCGATTCAGTCGGTTTTTTTATCGCAAAGCGCCGGGCTTCACGCTCAAAGAGTTTTTGGTGGATGAGCGCATCGCGTCGTTGTATGAATTGTGCTGCTTTGTTTAAAGTCGGCGTTTTATCTTCAGGGGGTTCAAAAAAGAGACGGTAGCGTTCCAAATCTGAAAGATAAACAAGCTCACGGTAGGGCTCGCCGTTTTCGGAGCTGATAACGGCCAGCACGGCTTCGACCAGCACTTCGGCCCGTAGTATCAAGGGCATCAAGAGCAAGAACCCGCTACAGAGATAAGAGAGGAGATGCCTCTTCGATTTCAAAGCGTTCATGACTGAGCAGAGCGTCCTTAAGGGGCAAGCATGACTTGTGTGCCGGTTAAAAGATCGTGCAGTGCCCGTTTTTTGGGTTCGATGATGACCAATAAAAAACCGACGCCGAAAAAAAGGTGGGAGAGAAAAAGGCTCAAACCGCGCATGAGCGCGCGAAAATGAGAAGGCGGTAGCCCTTTTTTATTGACGACGATAATCCGCATAATCATTTTTGCGGGAGTTTGTCCTCCGTAAGCATGAAAAAAGGAAAAATAGCCCGTGTAAAGAAATAAAAAGCTCAGGATAAAAATGCCGTGCGTACCTGAATCCAAAAAAAGATCCATGCCGCCGGAAAAACGCATGCCCATCATGCCCGAATAAATAAACAAGAAAAATGCCGTAAAAATAACTAATAAATCAAAGAGATAGGCAATGGCACGGCGAATAAAACCGGCAGGGCGGATGGCGATCACCGCACGGCTCCGATACGGCGAATCCGTGCATTTGCGATGTAAGGCCTCTCCTTTCTCAAGGGGCTGCGGGCTCATGATTTCCATTCAAAATCTCATAGTGTAGAATGCTCAGAATGGCCAGTGCGGCGGTTTCGGTTCTCAAAATACGTTCGCCCAATGAAATCGCGTGAAAGCCTGCCGCATCGGCCTGCTCCAACTCATCTGCCGTCCATCCGCCTTCCGGTCCGATTAAAATCGTTCCGGACCGCGTCTTCCCCGAAAGCCCTTCTTGAATCACGGCTTGGCAGGAACCTGCCGCATGTCGTTCGGAGCAAATCAAGCGGAAGCTGTCCGGCGCAGGGGCTTCCGATAGAAGTGTCTGCAATGACAACGGGGCATCAATGGCGGGAATATCCCACCGACAAGATTGTTGTGCGGCTTCCAAGGCGATTTTTTGCCAACGGGCCCTCCGGTGTAAAGCCCGCTTCGGGTTTGGCCGAACAATGCTGCGTGCGCTGACCAGCGGGGAGAGTCTTGAGATGCCCAGTTCCGTTGCCTTTTGCACCAACCAATCCATTTTCTCCTTTTTAAGCAAGGCAACCGCCAAACGTATTGTAGGGAATGCATCGCCTGGAGGCAATGTTTCAGATTCAATTTTAAGCGTGATCGGGTTGGGATGGCTTGCAATGACCCGGGCCGTGTACGCTTTCGGATGTTCATCTACAAGGCGGACGCTTTCACCCACTTTAAGACGCAAGACATTGCGCAGGTGATGTTGCAGCGCCGGGTCCAAGTGAACTTGTTGCCGTACAATCCGGTCGGAGCGGATAAAATAAACCGGCATGAAAAATGGTATCCGCTAAGTGAAATGTAACTAGGATAATCAGTCGAAAAAATGTTTGACTTTTTCCAAAATCGTTCCAGACTCCGTATGCACTTCCTCGCCACTGAGTTTTGCGTATTTTTCAAGGGCTTCCCGCTGTTCGCTGCTCAGCTTGCTTGGAATGGTCACACGGATTTTCACCACTTCATCCCCGATGCCGTAGCCTCGAAGGCTGGGGAAACCCAGCCCTTTGAGGCGGAAAATCTTTCCGTCTTGCGTTCCTGCCGGGATTTTCAAGGGTGTATTGCCTTTGATCGTGGGCACCTCTATGGTTGCACCTAAAGCGGCTTTGACAAAACTAATGGGGGCTTCATAGAGGATGTGGTCGCCGTCCCGGGCAAACTGCGGATGATCGCCAACGGAAATTACGACATACAGGTCGCCCGGCGGCCCGCCGTTGGCGCCGATCTCTCCTTCCCCGCTGACGCGGAGTCGTGTTCCCGTATCCACGCCGGGGGGAATCTTTGCCGAAATGGTTTTTTCACGCTCGATATAACGTTGGCCCTTGCATTTTTTACAGGGATCGGCAATGATCACGCCCGCACCGCGGCAGGCACTGCAAGTACGGCTGACGGTGAAAAAGCCTTGCTGGAAACGCACCTGCCCGGCGCCGTTGCAGGTGGTACAGCGTTTGGTCGCGCCCCCTTTGGCCCCGGTTCCGTTACAGGCGTCACATTGCTCGGGACGCCTGAGTTTTATTTTTTCTTCCTTGCCTAGCAGGGCCTCTTCAAAGGAGATGGAAAGATTGTAGCGTAGATCGTTGCCGCGCTGAGCGCGACTGCCGCCCTGTGTGCCTTGACCGCCAAAAAATTCCTCGAAAATATCTCCAAAAACATCAGAAAACCCGCCACCCTGACCAAAGCCCCCGCCCTGCGCACCCGCATGACCGAATTGATCATATTGACTGCGCTTTTGCGCATCACTTAAAATGCTGTAGGCTTCATTGGCTTCTTTGAACTTGTCTTCAGCGCCTTTGTTTCCCGCGTTGCGATCGGGGTGATATTTGAGGGCCAGCTTGCGATAGGCCTTTTTCAGTTCATCTTCCGAGGCGTTTTTACTGACACCGAGGATTTCGTAATAGTCTCGCTTACTTGCCATGAAGCCTCTTATTTACTTGTTTTATCCGTCTCTTCAAATTCGGCATCCACCACGGTTTCGTCATCTGCCGGCGATGCGCTGCCGGCAGCGGGGCCTGCCGTTCCATCCGCCCCCGGCCCGGAGGCGCCCGGTCCCGAGTCTGCTGTGGTCTTTTTATACATTTCTTCGGCCAGCTTGTGAGAAACTTTTGACAAGGATTCAATGGCTGAGCGAATCACCTCAATATCATCCCCTTCGATGGCCTTTTTACAGGTGGCCAATTCCGTCTCGATATTGGTTTTTTCATCCGCAGGAATTTTGTCTGCAAGTTCGCCAAGTGATTTTTCGGTCGAATAAATGAGTGTATCCGCTTCATTGCGTACTTCGACCAAGGCCTTTTTCTGTTTATCTTCTTCGGCGTGGGCCTCGCCTTCTTTCACGAGCCGATCAATTTCTTCGTCGCTTAAACCGCTGGACGCCGTAATCTGAATCGACTGCTCTTTTTGTGTCGCCATGTCTTTTGCGGAAACGTGCACGATGCCGTTTGCGTCGATATCAAAGGTTACCTCAATTTGTGGCACGCCGCGTGGCGCGGGCGGAATCCCCACCAGATCAAACTGCCCCAAAAGTTTGTTGTCCGCAGACATTTCCCGCTCACCTTGATGCACACGAATGGTCACGGCATTTTGGTTGTCAGCCGCCGTCGAAAAGATTTGGCTTTTTTTCGACGGGATGGTGGTGTTCCGGTCGATGATCCGTGTGAAAACGCCGCCCATCGTTTCGATCCCGAGCGAAAGCGGGGTAACATCCAGCAAGAGCACGTCACTGACATCCCCTTTAAGCACTGCGCCTTGAATGGCCGCGCCGATGGCGACGACTTCATCCGGATTCACCCCTTTGTGCGGTTCTTTGTTGAAGAACTTTTTAACAACTTCCTGCACCTTCGGCATACGGGTCATCCCGCCGACCAAGACCACTTCGTCGATGTCACCCGCTTGCAGTTCGGCATCCGCAAGGGCTTTTTTGCAGGGGTCGATTGTTTTTTGCACGAGATCATCCACCAACTGTTCCAGTTTAGCGCGTGTCAGCTTAATTGCAAGATGTTTGGGGCCGGAGGCGTCCGCCGTAATAAAGGGCAGGTTGATTTCGGTCTCCTGAGAGGAAGATAGTTCGATTTTTGCTTTTTCAGCGGCTTCTTTCAGCCGTTGCAAAGCCATCTTGTCGTTTTTGAGATCCACACCGCTTTCTTTTTTGAATTCGCTCGCCAGCCATTCCAAAACGCTAAGGTCAAAATCATCCCCGCCGAGGTAGGTATCCCCATTCGTGGATTTCACTTCAAAAACGCCGTCACCGATTTCCAGAATGGAGACATCGAAGGTGCCGCCGCCTAAATCGTAAACGGCAATCCTTTCGTCTTTTTTCTTATCCAGACCGTAGGCCAGCGCCGCCGCCGTCGGTTCGTTGATAATCCGGAGGACTTTTAGACCGGCAATCGCACCGGCATCCTTTGTTGCCTGACGCTCGCTATCATCAAAATAGGCGGGCACCGTAATCACCGCCTCTGTGACTTTTTCCCCAAGATAGTCTTCCGCATCCTTTTTCAGTTTTTGAAGGACCATCGCGGAAACTTCAGGCGGGCTGTACCGTTTGCCCTGGATTTCGACATGGGCGTCATTATTTTTCGAAGCGACGATTTTATAAGGCAGACGCCCCTTAGCTTCGATCACTTCGGGCGAATCAATCTTGCGGCCCATCAAACGCTTGATGGAAAACACCGTGTTTTCAGGATTGGTCACGGCCTGACGACGGGCGGTTAAACCCACAAGCCGTTCTCCTTTGTCTGTCACGGCTGCCACGGACGGGGTCGTGCGGTTGCCTTCCGCGTTGGAGATAACTTCCGGGTCCCCCCCGGCGACAATGGCCATGCACGAAAAAGTCGTACCCAAATCGATTCCGATTACCTTACCCATGTTTTTTCCTCCAATTGATCATTTGCGATGTTTTATCAAAAAATCCAAAAGCTCACACCTTAAAGCTTAAGAAGATGCGGCATCCTCCTCATGTTTCAGTCGAGGCCTGTTTTTTCTTAGCGAGCAGTACAAATGAAGGACGCAGCACACGATCATTTAGAAAATAGCCTTTTTGCGCCTCTTCTGCGACATGGCCGTCTTCAATTTCCACATCCGCTTCGACTTCGACCTGTCCGACCGATTGATGCTGATAGGGATCAAAGGGTTGATTGAGACTTTCAATCGGCCGGACACCGAATTTATTCAAGACGGCCAGCAATTGTTTTTTAATCATAACAACGCCTTCAACCATTTTTTCAAAATCGCGGGTCTCGTTTGAGTGGGAAATGGCACGTTCGAGGTTATCAATAACCGGCAGGGTCTCTTTAATGAGGTTTTCATTGGCGAATTTGATTTGCTCGGCACGGTCTTTTTGTGTGCGCTTTTTATAATTTTCATGTTCCGCAAGCGCGCGCAGATATTGATCCTGCGCCGCCTTCACCGCTTTTTCCTGGATTTCGAGTTCGGCCCGGAGTGCATCCGCTTCAGATGACACGGCGGTTTCGGGGCGGGCTTCCGTTATTTCCGAAGCGGTTTCTTCCGCTTGCGTTTCTTGTTTTTCTACCGTTTCTTGTTTTTCTTGCGTTTCTTGTTTTTCTGCCGTTTCTTCACTTTCGGACAAAGCGACCTCCTTCAAAAACGTCTTACGATAAGTCTTCCAACAAACGGCTCACTTGTTTTGCCGTTGAATCGACTAAGGGAATGACTTTGGAATAATCCATGCGCGTCGGGCCGATAACCCCCAGTGCGCCCAAAACACGGTCTCCGCGCTTGTACTGGGAGACGACTAAACTGCAACCGTGGTTGCCCAAAAAGCGGTTTTCAGAGCCGATAAAAACCTGGACGCCGTCGCTGCCGATGTATTTGTCCAGCAACTCGATCACCGCTTTCTTTTCTTTGACCGCTTTGAGCAAGCCCTTCATAACCTTCACATCTGAAAAATCGGGCAAATCAAAGATATGAACGGCGCCGTCCGTGTACAATTCGCCTGTATCGGTCGTGTGCAATTCATGCATGGCCTGCTTGGTAAGTTCAAAGGCTTCGGATTCCAGGTGGTCATAAAGATCTTCCATTTTTTCCATCTGGCGCTTCATTTTTTTGCGGATGCCGTCAAGTGTCATGCCCGTATAGAGGCTGTTGAGATAATCCGAAATATGATTAAGCGATCTTTGAGAAATATCTTTTTCAAGATCGAAAAACTTATTTTGCACAAAACCTGCCTCTGAAACCGTAATCGTCATGATGCAATTGGCTCTGAGTCGGACAAATTCAATATGTCGGATACGGGCCTCCGACATTTTGGGCACCGAGACGATGGCCATATAGTGTGTTAAATCGGACAGCAATTTCGAAGTATCTTGCAGCAACTGACCGGCATCTTCCCGCTGCACCAATTGTTCGGCTTCCAAGGTAATTCGGCTCTGATTTTTCAAAAAGGTTTCCTCTTCAAACAAGGTATCAACATAAAAACGATAGCCTTTTTCCGTGGGAACACGGCCTGCGGACGTGTGGGGATGGCTTAAAAAGCCGCCGCTCTCCAAATCAGACATAATGTTCCGGATCGTAGCCGGTCCGACACCAAAATCATAACGTTCCGTAATGCTCCGAGAGCCCACAGGTTGTGCATTTTTGATGTAAGACAGGACGATCGCTTTGAGTATCTGTTTGCTTCGTTCGTCCAATTGCACTTGTTTTAGCACTCACACCAATAGAGTGCCAGAACCCTATCAAATCGGTCGCCGGAGTGTCAAGAAAGCTCAATCACAGGCGTTCATTTTGTAAATAATCATGAGCCCCTGCAATGTCAAGGTAGGGTGAATTTTTGTAATGCCGCGACATTCAGAGGCAATGAGGCCGACAAGTCCGCCGGTTGCGATGACCTGAGGTTTTGTGCCCATTTCCTGATTGATGCGCTGAATGATTTCATTGATGAGACCGACATAACCGAAAAAAAGACCCGATTGTATGCTTGAAACCGTATCTTGCCCGATGATCGATTCGGGTTGACACAATTCGACGCGCGGCAGTTTGGCCGCACGGTTGACCAGGGCCTCCGCTGAAAGCGCCATGCCCGGTGCAATGGCCCCGCCCAGGTAGTCGCCTGCCTCATTGACGGCACAAAAGGTGGTCGCCGTGCCCAGATCGACAATGATCAGCGGGCCGCCGTAAAGATCAAAGGCGGCGGCAGCATTTACGATGCGATCCGCACCGACCTCTCTCGGGTTTTCATATCGAATCGTCAAGCCTGTTTTTAGTTTTTCCGAAACGATCATCGGATGAACGGAAAAATAATGTGCGATCATCTCCACAAAAATCGAAGTGAGCGGCGGCACAACGCTTGAAACAATGACCCCGTCAATCTGATCCGCCGCGTAATGTCGTATCTTTAAAAGCTGAAGAAGTTGGAGGCCGTATTCATCGGCTGTTTTGTGCAGATGGGTCGCGATGCGCCATTGTCCGGCCAAGGTTTCACCTTTGAAGAGCCCCGAAACAATCTCGGTATTGCCGATGTCGATAACAAGCAGCATGGTTTTTAGTGTGATTCCGCCGCCTTCGCGGCGGACGCTTCGCGGAGGTGTGTGATATCGCCCATGAGGACGCTCCGGGTGCTGTGGTCGCCCAGCTTGATTTGCAATGCGCCATCGTCCGCGATGTTTTCGGCCCGGCCTTCAAAAACCCGGCGTTCGGTGGCAACACGCACTTTTTTGCCCAAAGTAACACAGTGCAAGCGCACTTCATCCATGACGGCTTTAATTTCTCCGCCCTGCAATCGGTGGATTTCCGCACTCACGGCCTTGAGGAGATCCATAATCAGCACATTGCGGTCCATGTTTGTGTTTGAGGCAATTTTCAGAGACGTTGCGATTTCACGAAGTTCTTCGGGAAAATCCGTGTGGTCCGGATTCACATTGAGTCCAAGGCCGATGACCAAGGGAGGGGTCTGCCCTCCCGATGCCCCTGAAACCAATAAAACACCGCCGACCTTCTTGCCGGAGAGGACGAGGTCGTTGGGCCATTTAATGCCTGCCTCAAGCCCTGTGGCCTCACGAATGCCTTTGAGCATGCCCAAGGCCGCAGCGGGAGAAAAAAGCGGGTATTCCCGCGCTTGCAGCGCAGGTCTGAGCAGCAAAGAAAGATGGATGTTCTTCCCGGGCGGAGAGAACCAGCTTCGGCCCAGCCGCCCTTTTCCGCCGCTTTGGGATTCGGCCAAAATCGCCAGTCCGCCGGGCATGCCGTCCGCAGCCATTTCGAGCGCGATATCATTAGTCGAGACCACTCCATCAAATAAAAGCACTTCATGCACAATGTCCCGAATTTCCGAGTGTGCGCGGCAATACGCCGTAATCTTATCGGGGTTGATACTCATTACCGTCTTTCGGTTTCAAGGCTGATATCGACTGCGCGTGCCGAATGTGTAAGCGCCCCGGCGGAGATCAGGTCCGCACCGGCGCTTGCAAGGGCTTTTACCGATGCAAGCGTGACCCCGCCGGAGACCTCGATCAAAATACCGGGGGCTTCGGCGCGGATTAGCGAAACGGCTTTTTTGATTGCATCGGCGTCCATGTTATCGAGCATAATGATTTCGGGTGTGGCCGCGATGGCTTCTTCGAGCTCTGCAAAGGTATTGACTTCCACCTCGATTTTCAGGGCGTGCCCCGTATGAGCACGGGCGCGCGCCACAGCGTCTTTGATGCCGCCGGCGAGCGCAATATGATTGTCTTTGATCAAAATGAGATCCCCCAGATGAAAGCGGTGGTTCCCGCCGCCGCCCAAACGCACGGCCTTTTTTTCGAGTGCGCGGTATCCCGGCGTCGTTTTTCGCGTATCGACGATTTGCGCGGACGTGTCTTTTACGGCATCGACAAACCGACGTGTAAGCGTGGCAATGCCGGAAAGCCGCTGCATGAAATTCAATGCCGTGCGTTCTCCTTTTAAGATGCTTCGGCCATCGCCCGTAAGCCGCGCGATGAGTCCGCCTTTGGGCACACGCTGCCCCGGCGAAAAGACAGGCTCAAAGCGAACGCCCGGATCAAGGGTTTGAAAGATAACTTCAAAAAGATCCAGTCCTGCAAGCACCAAGTCTTCTTTGGCGACCACATCACCGATGGCATCAAAAGGTTTGGGAAAAAGGGCTTCTGTCGTGGGGTCGCCATAAAGCAGGTCTTCGGTGAGGGCCTGCTGGACCAGGTCGCGAGCTAAAAAGGGTTCAATCATTGCGTTTCTGTTGGATTTGAAAAAAAGGTTTCAAGATGTTGCAACTCGGCAGAGAGTCGGTTTTTATTTTCAATCCCTGCCTGCTGCTCAGCCTTTGTTTTGTCCACAACGGCCGCTGGCGCATTTGCGATAAATTTTTCGTTGCCGAGTTTCTTTTCAAGGATGGCCAGGGCTTTTTCAGCTTTGAGCAGACGTTTGCTGATGCGGTCAATTTCACTGCGAATCCTTGCTTCATCGAGCGCTAGGTAGATTGTGCCATCGTCCGTCGCTGCGGTCGCCGACATCCTGGGTTTTTCAAGGCTTGTGCCGAGTGTTACGTCACTGAGTCGGGCCAAGCGTTTGATGTAGGGCATCTCTTTTTCAAAGGCTTTTTCAGCGGCGGCATCTTTCGCTTGAATCAAAACGGGCAGCGATTCCGAAGGCGGAATATTCATCTCCCCCCGGATATTTCTGACGGCCATGATGGTGTCAATCACCACTTTCTGTACAGCCTCTTCTGCATCAACATCATTTTTTTCAGGAGAAAATTCCGGATATTCAGCAAGTGCCAAACAACGCGTATCTGCCTTAAAAAAGGTGCGCAACTCCTCTGTGAGAAAAGGCATGAAGGGATGCAGCAGGCGCAAGCTGGCTTCAAAGGTTTGCACGACGGTGGCATAGGTTTCGTCCCGCGTGGACTCATTTTGCAGATCAACCTTAGCCAACTCCAAATACCAATCGCAGAAAGTATGCCAGGTAAATTGGTAAATTTCATGGGCCGCTTCGTCAAAACGGTAATTTTTTAATGCACGATCAACGGACGCAACACTCTGATTGAAACGGCTTTGAATCCAACGGTTGGCGGATGTTGTGGGTGCAAGTTCTGAAACAGAGGTTGTTTTGTTTGCTTCACCGGGGCGATTCATTAAAATAAAACGTGCGGCGTTCCAGAGCTTGTTGCAAAAATTGCGATAGCCTTCAATGCGCGCTTCGGAGAGCTTGATGTCGCGTCCGGGGGAAGCCATCGCAGCCAGAGTAAAACGCAACGCATCTGTGCCGTATTTGTCCATCAAATCCAGCGGGTCGATGACGTTGCCTTTGGATTTACTCATTTTTTGTCCGTCGGCATCGCGCACGAGTGCGTGGATGTAGACGTCTTTAAAAGGCACCTCTTTCATAAAATGCAGGCCCATCATGATCATACGGGCGACCCAAAAAAAGAGAATATCGAAGCCGCTGACCAACGTGCTCGTGGGATAAAAACGTTTTAAGAGGGCTTCGGCTTCTTTTTGTTTTGTCTCATCGGCTTGCAGGTTTGCAGGCCAACCCAAGGTTGAAAAGGGCCAAAGCGCGGAGGAAAACCAGGTGTCGAGCACGTCGGGGTCTTGCTCGAGGTCTGTGCCGCCACATTTTTGACAGGTGTTTTCTCCGACGATGGGGGTCGCTTCCGCTGTGATAATGGTTCCTCCGCCGGGAACTCCCAAAATATAGTCAAGGTCACAATTTCTGCAATAAAAGACGGGCACTTGATGCCCCCACCAAATCTGCCGGGAGATGCACCAATCTTCAATATTGTCCATCCAGCCAAAATAGTTGGCCTCCCAGCTTTCAGGAATGAGGCGGATTTTCTTTTTACGCACGGCATCAATGGCGGCCTGTGCCAGGGAATTACCGGGGGCATTGACTTTCACAAACCATTGCGGCGAATCAAAAGGCTCGACAATAGATTTGCAGCGATAACATTTGCCGAGGGACATCATATGTTTTTCGGGCTTTGGTTCGAGAATACCCACTTCATCAAGTGCTTTGACAACGATCTTTCGGGCCTCTGTCATTGATTCGTATGACAATAAATTTGCAAGTTCCCGTTCGACTTCCGCGTGGTAGAGCAAGAGCGGTTCCATTTCCCCACTCCAATCAATAAGCGAAATTTTTTCTAGCCCATGACGTTTGCCTGACTTTTCATCATTAAAGTCATGTGCGGGGGTGATCTTCACCGCACCCGTGCCTTTTTCTCTATCGACTAAAATCGCATCGCCAATAATGGGAATTTCGCGCCCGGTCAAAGGCAGTTTAATCTTTTTCCCAATCCAGTGATTAAACCGTGGATCTTCGGGATGTACGGCAACCGCCGTATCGCCCAGCATCGTTTCGGGACGGGTGGTCGCAACGGTTAAAAACTTGGTGGGATCATCGGCCAGCGGGTATTGGATATAATACATCTTCCCTTCGATGTCTTCGTGTTCGACTTCGATGTCGGATAGGGCCGTGCGGCAGTGCGGACAGAGATTGATGAGACGTTGATCCCGGTAGATCAGTCCTTCTTTATAAAGTTGCTCAAAAACCGTCGTGACGGAACGGGAAAGTCCTTCATCCATCGTAAATCGTTCACGTTGCCAATCGCAGGAGGCCCCCAGGCGTTTGAGCTGGTTTAAAATCGTGCCGCCGGATTCTGCTTTCCATTCCCAAACACGCTTGATAAAGGCTTTGCGACCCAGTTCATGTCGATCCATTTTTCCTTCTGAGACGATACGACGCTCGACGACATTTTGAGTGGCAATGCCTGCGTGATCCATGCCCGGAAGCCAAAGCACATTGTCCCCAGACATCCGCCGCCAGCGCGACAGAATATCCTGGAGTGTGCTGTTTAAGGCGTGTCCGAGATGCAAGGAGCCTGTGACATTGGGTGGCGGAATCACAATCGAAAAAGGCGGTTGATCCGACTTTGAATCCGCATGAGAAATCGCATCTTTTTCCCAGCGACGCATCCATTTTTCTTCAACTTTTTTGGGATCGTAGACTTTTTCGAGTGTTTCTTCAGACATAAATTTCCTTGTATAAATATGATGTTAAGAAAATAGGGGCCGATTTTCGCATAAAGCCGTGGGGGATGCAAGCCGCCAAAATCCATCGCGGATTTTGGGCTGTGCTTTGCAGTAGACAAATGCCGCCGTTTTTTTATAGACTGAAACAATTGCTCTCCAGTCTATACACGTCCAAATAACCAGAGAGGTTTGAATGCGATGAAAATCATTACATCAGGCATAACTGATGTCGGTTGTGTCCGCGCTTCGAATGAAGACAGCTTGGGTCTGTTTCCCGATTTGAATTTGTTTGTCGTGGCGGACGGCATGGGCGGCCATGCGGCCGGAGAGGTGGCCAGTCAAATGGCCGTTGAGCAAATCAAGGCTTACATCGCTTCAAACGCGAAGGACAACGGTTCGGCCACGCCGCTGAGCAATGAAGAAAAACTCTCAAAAGCCATCGCTTATGCCAATCTGCAAATTTTCAAAACCGGTTCGGAAGATCCCAAACTCAACGGCATGGGCACAACCGTTGTCGCCCTGCTTTCGACCGATGAAGAATCCGTCGTAGGGTTTGTAGGCGACAGCCGCCTCTACCTCGTGCGCGGCGGCACGATCGAGCAACTGACCCATGACCACTCTATGGTCAACGAATATGTGCAAAAGGGATTACTCTCGGCGGAAGCGGCAGAACATCATCCGCAAAAACATGTTTTAAGCCGGGCGATGGGCACGGGCATCGACGTGGCCGTGGAGACCTTCACACACTTACCTGAAGTGGGTGACACCTACTTGCTCTGCTCGGATGGTTTGAGTAATAAATTGAGTGCCCTCGAAATGTCACACATCATCGAAAGCAGCGGGGATTTGGACGAAGCGGCCAAATCCCTTATTCAAAAGGCGATTCAGGCCGGCGGGGAAGACAATATCACTGTTCTGCTGGTATCTTATGTCGTGTAAGGCGTCGCAAGCCCGCCTTCAAGCAGCCGCGCAACATAACGACCGATCAAATCGCTTTCCAAATTCAGCACCGCCCCGACCCCCTTCAAACCCAAAGTGGTCATTTCAGCCGTATGCGGAATGACACAAATGCTAAGCCTGGTTTCCCTCAGTTCGTTGATCGTCATGCTCACGCCGTCCAGCGCAATCGAGCCTTTGGGCACACAATATTTTAAAAGCGCTGCGGGGACTTCGATTGTCATAATGACCGCATTGCCCTGAGGCGTTTTGGTGATGATTTTGCCCAAGGCTTCGACATGGCCTGAAACCATGTGTCCGCCTAAACGGTCATTCAGACGCATGGCACGTTCGAGATTGACCGGGTCGCCCGCTTGAAGATCGCCCAGGTTGGTCAAGCGCCGCGTTTCGGGGGAAAGGTCGCAGGAAAAATGTTTCTCTTCTAAATCCGATACCGTCATGCAGGCCCCGTTGATGCTCACGCTCTCACCGGTTTGCAATCCTGCCATCACGATCTTTGCGGCGATGCGGAGGCCCGAATTCTCTCCTTGCGAAACAACAGCCTCGACACGTCCCATTTCTTCGATAATGCCTGTAAACATGCGACTCCTTATTTGTTTTCGGTCAAATCAATCTGAACGGATGCCGTGTAAAAAGATATGCCGTCCCGCCGACGTTTGGCTTCCTTTAATAAAAAGGCCGGACTTTCGGTCAATGGGCCTTCAAAGTGCGTTTTGCCGTTGACCTTGACCCGCACGGGTTTGGAAAAATCGATCAAACGGCTATTGAAAAACAGCGTGAATTTCCCCACAAGCGCAGTCTCCACGGTGACGGTATTGCCCTCGATTTCAGCAGTCAGACTGGCGAAGGCCCCTTCCTTGACCAGCTCAATCTCGTCATTATTAAAAAGCGACTTTTGCACATCCGCAACCTTGCCTGCGGTTTCATTGATTTCCGTCCAATAAAAGGGCGCAAGATGCTTCACATCGCGCACAGATTCGATTCGGGCGGGCTCCGCGATGCGGTGTTGCCCGTCAAACCATTTTACGAGCGCAGGCAATTCTTCCCGAGGGAAAAAATGACCGCCCGCCCGCGGATGTTCCTTGCCGTGTTCGCGGTAGGTGTGAGGGATGCCCGAATCTTTCAAATACGCACTCACTTCCTGCGAAAGCCGGACCGGCATGACTTGATCGCGCGCGCCGTGAATGATGTAAATGCCTGTTGACGCAAAATTTTTCAGAAAGGGGAAAATTTCGTTGGGAATGCCGCCCGCCATGGGTGAAATGGCCGCAAAGCGGTCGGCGTGAAACATGCCCACCAAATAAACGCCGATGCCGCCATTCGACATGCCCGTGAGAAAAATCCTTTCGCGATCAATGCGATATTGCACGGCGACCGCATCAATGACGGCCAGCACCAGTTTTTCCCCCTGTGCCGACCACCAGGCTCCGCCGCTGATGGTCGGACACACCAAGATCGCGTTTTCCCCCAAACGCGATTTCCAGCGATCAATGTAGGAATCGCCCACAAAACCCGCGCCGTGCAGACAAACAATTAAAGGATAGCGTTTTTTTGAATTGTAATTTTTGGGCACGTGCATGGCATAGCTCATTTCATAGCCCGCCACTTCGATGGATTTATGCAATGCGCCCGTCGCGGGTTCCGGCGGATAGAGCGTGCCTTCTTTTATCGCTTCTTCCAGCCTTGAGATTTTCAAATCGGGAAGTGCAAGAATTTCTTTTAACAACGCATCCGACTGCGCCGCATCGTTTGAGTACAAAAACTGTTGCACCGCAAGATTTAATTCATCGACTTGCGCGTCCTCTGATTTGCCGGAAAGCTGCGCCGCCTCCGCCCGCACATCACTCCGGGCAACGGACTGTATTATCAGAAAGACGATTAAAATCAACCCTGTTTTTTTTAATATCTTCATCCTCTCACCTCGCCTTGATGTGCTTCTTCCGACGGTTTTCATTTTTCTCCACGCTCAAATCTCCGCCTGCTTCTTTTTGAGACGGCCTTCGATGCGGATATCGTTTCCCATGCGACGCACTTTAATCCCTTCAAGGGCCGGTGCGGCTTCAAGGCGGGGCACCGCCTTTCCCGTCACAACCCCTTTGGCATCCTCCCCGCATAAAAACCGGGGCGAGATGTAAAAAATCACCCGATCCACACACCCGGAACGCAAAAGCACACCATTGACGCCGCCGCCGCCTTCCACCAAAAGATGCGTGACCCCCTGTCGGCTGAGATCCTGCAAAATCGTGGGAAAAGGCATGATGCCGTCCTGCATTGCAATCAGCCGCACAATCACCCCCGCGGCCTTCAAGGCCGCAATCGGGTAGGGCGCGGCCTGTGTCGTTGTTAAAATCACGGTGGGAATGCTGCGGGCCGTTGTAACCAGTTTTGCATCAAGCGGTGTTTTTAAATGCGGATCAATGATGAAGCGGCGCGGATTTCGGCCTTTGATGTGGCGCAGCGCCAACATCGGGTCATCCGCCAAAACCGTGCCGATGCCCACAAGCACGGCATCCGCCTCGGCACGGAGCCGGTCAACCTCCCGGCGTGCGGTTTCCCCGCTGATCCATTTGGATGCGCCGGATGCGGTTGCAATGCGTCCGTCCAGCGTCATTGCGGCTTTCAGCGTTACAAAGGGCAAGCCCGTTTTCATATTTTTGATAAAAACCGCGTTCAAGGCGGAGGCCTCGGCTTCCAGCAGGCCGACTTCGACCCGAATGCCCGCATCGCTTAAACGTTGAAACCCCTTGCCGGACACCAGGGGGTTGGGGTCTTTCATGGCGGAGATTACCCGGACGATCCCGCTTTCAATAATGGCTTCCGTGCAAGGCGGCGTTCTTTTTTTCGTGTGGCAGCAGGGCTCCAGGTTTGTATAAAGCGTGGCGCCCTTTGCTGATTTCCCCGCAGCCTGCAAGGCCGGTATTTCCGCATGGGGCTGACCTGCCGCATGATGATAGCCCGCACCCACAAGCTCGCCTTCTCTGACGACGACGGCCCCCACCATCGGGTTGGGGGCCGTGCGCCCCCGCCCTTTTTCGGCAAGACGGATCGCACGCTTCATATAAAATACATCGGAACCTTCTTCCATGACTTCACTATATAAAGCCCCCTGCAATTCTGTCAATGCGGGATGCCGCACACAAAGGGCCGTCAGCGCCTTAAAAGAGATTGGGAATAAACCCTTTTTACGCTCCGAAATGGAACGGCCAAGCCCTTGCAGCACCCGGGATGTTTTTCAGTCTCAAAAAGTATTATACTCCTCTTAAGAAACGGCTTAGAGGTCTCAAACCGGATTTAAGCTTCTCTGGGAATTAACACCTTAAGGATACTTCATGGAAAAAAGAGAACAACAATTTTCCTTATGGTATTTCATAGTCGTCCTTTTTATCCTGATGACGATTCAAAACTTTTTTATTTCCGCCCAGGTGCAAAACCTCTCTTACAGTGATTTTAAAACCCTGCTCAAGAAAAAGAAAATCGTTGAAGTCACTGTCGGCAAGTCACAAATCAGTGGCCGGGTTTTGACGGAAGGGCTCAGGGAAGTCTTGCCTGAAAATAAAATCGCAGGCCTGGAAAAGAACGGGGCGGAAGAACACCGCTTTACCACCATTCGCATAGATGACCCCGGCTTGACGCAAGAACTCGAAGCTGCCAATGTCCGCTTCACCGGAAAACTTGAAAGTACCTGGATTACTGTATTGCTCAGTTGGATTATCCCGGCAGTGATCTTTTTTGCCATCTGGAGTTTCTTCATGCGACGCATGGGCGCGGCCAGCGGTGTCATGGAAATCGGGAAAAACAAAGCCAAGATTTATATTGAAAAAGAAACGGGCGTGACTTTTGATGATGTGGCGGGCATTGACGAAGCGCGTGAAGAACTGATGGAAGTCGTCTCTTTTCTTAAAAATCCGGAACAATACCGGCGCCTGGGCGGGAATATTCCCAAGGGCGTGCTCTTGGTCGGCGCGCCCGGCACGGGAAAGACCTTGCTGGCCAAGGCAGTGGCCGGAGAAGCCAAAGTGCCTTTTTTCACCATGAGCGGCTCCGATTTTGTCGAAATGTTTGTGGGAGTGGGGGCGGCCCGCGTGCGGGATCTCTTTTCGCAAGCCGAGAAAAAGGCCCCCTGTATCATTTTCATCGACGAACTGGATGCCATGGGAAAAGCGCGCGGCATCAGCCCTGTGGGCGGGAACGACGAACGGGAGCAAACCCTCAATCAATTGCTCGTTCAGATGGACGGTTTTGATACCAATAAAGGCGTCATCATTCTGGCCGCGACCAACCGGCCTGAAATCCTGGACCCCGCACTATTGCGTCCCGGACGTTTTGATCGGCACGTCGCCATCGACCGGCCCGATGTGAAAGGGCGTGAAAAAATCCTGAAAGTGCACGCAAAAAAGATCACGCTTTCCGATGAAGTCAAGCTGCTGGACATTGCCGCAAAAACACCGGGTTTTGTGGGGGCGGATCTGGCCAATCTGCTCAACGAAGCCGCCTTGCTTGCCGCCCGCAAGGGAAAAGCTTCTGTCGAAATGAGTGATTTTGACACTGCCATCGACCGCATTGTCGCAGGCTTGGAGAAAAAAAACCGGGTCATCAATCCGCAGGAAAAAGAGACCGTCGCGTATCACGAATCGGGACATGCGATCGTGGCCATGTCGCGCAAGCAGGCGGATCCCGTTTCAAAAGTCTCGATTATTCCACGCGGCATTGCCGCCCTCGGTTACACCCAGCAATTACCCACCGAAGACCGTTATCTTTTGAAAAAAACCGAGCTGCTGGATCGACTCGATGTCTTGCTGGGCGGTCGTGTCGCGGAAGAGCTTGTGTACGGCGATATTTCGACCGGCGCGCAAAACGATCTGCAACGCGCAACCGACCTTTCCCGTCATATGATTATGCAATACGGCATGAGCGAACATCTCGGCCTCGTGACCTTTGAAGCGCCGATTTCTCCGACGGGATTTAACATGATGGGCGCACAAGGGAAAAAGGAATACAGTGAAAAAACCGCCGAAACCATTGACGGAGAAATTCAAAAAATTCTTGAAAAAGCACATGCACGCGTAAAAAAAACCCTTTCTCAAAAACGCGCCCTGCTCGAAGCCCTTAAAAACCACCTGTTGGAAAAAGAAGTTATCGAACGGGCGGAACTCGAAGCCCTCATCAAAGCTCATGCAAACGATACCGTCGAAACGGATTAGTCTTGCGTCAAATGTCACATATTATCAATCGTCACCCAACAATGCTTCTCACGCCATGAAAACACAAACCGAATCCTTATACTTGCTTTTTATCAGCGTTCACGGCCTGATGCGAAGCCGTGATCTCGAACTGGGGCGTGACGCCGATACCGGCGGGCAAATAAAATATGTCATTGATCTTGCGCGCGCCCTTGCTGAAAACCCCGAAGTTGCGCAAATTGATGTGGTCACACGCCGCGTGGTGGATGCCGCCCTCAGTGCGGATTACGCAAAACCCGTTGAAGCACTTTCAAAAAAAGCGCGGATCATTCGCATTGACGCAGGTCCGGAAGGCTACTTGCCCAAAGAAAATTTGTGGGATCATTTAGATGTCTTTTCAGATAATCTGCTCAACTGGCTGAATGCGCAACCGCGCATTCCGGACATTTTGCACACCCATTATGCCGATGCCGGATATGTTGGTGTGCGTCTCTGCAATCTTCTGGAAATTCCTTTTGTGCATACCAGCCACTCACTCGGACGTGATAAACGTCGACGGCTTTTAGCCGGCGGATTGCGCCGCAGCGAGGTCAATGCGCGTTACAACATGATCCGACGGATCGATGCCGAAGAAGAAGTGTTGGCGAATGCCGACCTGGTGATTACCAGTACGAATAACGAAATCGAAGCGCAGTACGAGCTTTACGACTATTATCAACCGGAGCGTATGGCCGTCATTCCGCCGGGCACGGATCTGCTTCAGTTTCACCCGCCGCAATCGGGTGTCACTCAAACCGCCTTTGCACATCAGATCGCGCATTTTCTAAATAACCCGGACAAACCCGTCATTTTGGCGCTCTCGCGGCCGGACGAGCGGAAAAATATCGTCTCCCTGGTCGAAGCCTACGGACAATCCGAAGCACTTCAGGAAACCGCAAATCTCGTCATCGTTGCAGGCAATCGGGAAGACATTCGCGAAATGGAAACGGGGCCGCAATCCGTGCTCACCGAAATCCTGCTGCTCATTGATTGTTACAACCTTTACGGACGCGTCGCCCTGCCCAAGCAGCATCGCCCGGACGAAGTCGCCCAAATCTACCGCATGGCGGCGGCATCAGGCGGAGTCTTCATAAACCCCGCGCTAACCGAGCCTTTTGGCCTCACTTTGCTGGAAGCCGCTGCGAGCGGCTTGCCCGTCGTCGCAACGGAAAACGGCGGGCCGGTTGATATCATTGAAAATTGTAAAAACGGCCTGCTGATCGATCCTTTAAATCCAGAAGCCATCGCCGATGCGCTCTTACTGCTTTTGACCGATAGCAAACGCTGGCAAACTTGCGCAAAAAACGGCATTCAGGGTGTGCGGGCACACTATGTCTGGCAGACCCACGCCACGGCTTATCTTGCAAAAATAAAAGCCCTGCTCAAAAAACACACGCCGATGCCGGAACCCCGTCCGGAGCGCCGCCCCATGATTGAGCACGACCGGGCCATTTTCACGCCGCTGGACCTCACCTTAATCGACAGTCCCGCGGGTTTGGAGGAATTTATTCAAACCCTGCGCGCACAGCGAAAAACCGTCAGTTTCGGGGTTGCCACAGGACGTCGGTTGGATGCCGCCATCACCGTCATGAAGCGGTACGGCATTCCGCTGCCCAATGTGCTTATCACGAGCTTGGGGACGCAAATTCACTACTCGCCCGGACTCACCGCAGACGAATATTGGAGCAATCACATCGATCATCTTTGGCATCCGAAAGCGATCCGCCGTCTGCTTGGTGACCTGCCCGGCTTAAAACTTCAGCCCGTAAAAGAACAAAGCGCCTTTAAAATTTCCTATTATTACGATCCCAATCATGCGCCGAGCGTTGACGAAATCAATGCCCTGCTGCGTTCGCAGGAGCAGACTGTCAACGTCATGCATTCCTTTGGGCAATATCTGGACATTGTGCCGGTTCGCGCGTCAAAAGGGCAGGCCATTCGCTATTTTGCGCAACGCTGGGAAATCCCGCTGGAACAAATTCTCGTCGTGGGCGGCTCCGGATCGGACGAGGACATGATGCTGGGCAATACCCTTGCCGTTGTTGTTGCCAACCGGCACAATGAAGAGCTTTCGCAATTGATCGATCAGGAAGGCATCTACTTCGCGTCAAAGCCCTATGCGCAAGGGATTTTGGAAGCCATCGACTACTACGATTTTTTCAAAACCTGCAAAGTCCCGGCGAATCATGGCTGAAGGTCTGCTCATCTGCACGGATTTGGACCGCACGCTCATTCCGAATGGCGAAGCAGAAGAATCCCCGCAAGCCCGCACCCGTTTTGCAAAACTGGCGGTGCGCCCTGAAATCACGCTCGTCTATGTCAGCGGTCGGCATTTGGAACTCATCGTGGAAGCTGTCCGTGACTATAATTTGCCGCGTCCGGACTATGTGGTTGCGGACGTCGGCAGCAGCATTTACACCTTTTCGGAAAAGATCAACAAAAAAAAGCCCAAACCCTGGACAAACTGGCGGGAGACCCTTGCAAGGGATTGGGCGGGACAAAGCCCTCAGGACATACAGGCCCTGTTTCGAGACCTGAGCGACCTTCGACTGCAAGAAGCAGCAAAACAAAATGACTTTAAAGTGAGTTATGATGCACCGATTGACATTGACTCCGAAAGACTGCTGCACACCATGCAACAGCGCCTCTCTCAACGCAGGCTTCAGGCCCGACTCATCTGGAGCGTGGATGAGAAGAGCAAGGTCGGCCTGCTGGATATTTTGCCCGCGCAAGCGAGCAAGTATCACGCCCTCGCGTTTATGATGAAGCAACTGGGATTTTCGGCTGAACACACCGTCTTTTCGGGTGACAGCGGAAACGACATGGAAGTCTTAATCAGCCCCATCCCTGCGGTATTGGTCGCAAATAGCACGGACGAGGTCAAAACGCAGGCACGGCATTTGTCGGAAAAAGAAGGCACTTCGCACGCACTCTATCTCGCCGGGGGAGGGTTTCTGGGCATGAACGGAAATTATCGCGGCGGCATTCTGGAAGGCATTGCGCATTATGTGCCCGCAAGTCAAGCCTGGATGGCGTGCGAAGAAGGCAAAAAAACATGAGCCTTCGGCACAGATGCTGTGTTTTTGGAGAAGTGCTTGTTGATATTTTCCCTGATGGGCAGCACGTTCTCGGGGGTGCGCCCTTTAATGTCGCCTGGCACTTGCAAGCATTTGGCGCGGTGCCGCGCTTTATCAGCCGCGTCGGTGACGACACAGCGGGTCGGGCCATCCGCCGGGCCATGTCCGAGTGGGGTATGGACACTGCATTTTTGCAAACCGACAAGAATCGGCCAACAGGACGCGTCACGGTCCGGATTGAAAAGGACGAACCCCATTACGACATCGTCCCGGATTGTGCCTATGATTTTATTGCCTCCGAACCCCAGGGACAAAACGATTGCAATCTGCTGTATCACGGGACGCTTGCGCTTCGAAACCCGGCGTCCGAGCAGGCGCTCCTTGATCTTAAAACGCACTTCAGCGGAACCTTATTTATGGATGCCAACCTGCGTGCCCCCTGGTGGTCCCGGGAAATGGTCTTGGCCTTGATTCAAGACGCCGATTGGGTAAAATTAAACGAACAGGAACTTGAACTGCTTGATTTGGAAAAACAACCGTTACGCATACGGGCACAACGGTTCCGCGAAACCCATGCCTTAAAAGGGCTGGTCGTCACGCGCGGCGAAGCCGGGGCAATCGCATTTACTGAAAACGCGGCACCCATTGAGGTAAAACCGGCCCATACCCCGCAAGTCGTCGATACCGTCGGGGCCGGGGATGCCTTTTCCGCCGTGCTCTTGCTTGGCCTGAGCAGAAAATGGCCGCTTGCGCTGACGATGGCCCGGGCCGGTGAATTTGCCGCGCAAGTGCTTGGAAAGCGGGGCGCGACAATTCAAGAACAGATATTTTATCAATCTTTACTGCAAGCATGGCAATCGGCACCGCGCACTCAAAGCTGAAATTCAAGAAAACTCCGACGAAATGAGGAAAGACTGCCCCCATGTATGAACAGATTTCACATTCCCTATTAAATGAAATTCTGGATAAATTGAATCCGGACGTTAAAAAAAAGGACCTGCGCCATTTTTACACGCGGCTTGGCGCGAATTTTTACGCAATCCACAGCCTGATGCATCAACTGTACGGGCATCGCGACGATTTCAAAAAACAGGTGCTGCAGCTGGTGGAAACCTTGGCCCGCGGATATCTCCAGCGCTCGGAAAAATTCAAAAAAATCGATATGATCCGCGAAAAAAACTACACTTGGTTTTTAAGTCAGCATTGGGTCGGCATGGCCTTGTACAGCGACGGTTTTGCAGGGAACCTGCAAGGGCTTAGATCCAAAATCGCCTATTTTGAGGAATTGGGGATCAATCTGTTGCACGTCATGCCGATTCTGCGTTGCCCGGAAGGCGCAAGTGACGGCGGTTATGCCGTGAGCAATTTCCGCGAAGTCGATCCGAACATCGGAACACTTGATGATCTTCAGGCCCTGTCAAGCACCCTGCAAAGCCGGAATATTCTGTTGGTCTTGGATGTGGTCATGAACCATTCCTCAAACGAACACGAATGGGCGCGCCGTGCCCGCGCCGGGGAAGAGGCCTATCAAGACTACTATTATGTCTTTGAAAATCGCGAAGCACCCGACCGTTTTGAAGAAGGGATGCCGGAAGTCTTCCCTGAAACCGCGCCGGGAAACTTTACCTGGGACGAAGAAATGGGCAAGTGGGTGATGACCGTCTTTAAAAATTATCAGTGGGATCTCAATTACCGCAACCCCGCGGTTTTCATCGAGATGCTGGACATTATTCTTTTTTGGGCCAATCAGGGGGCAGACATCGTCCGACTCGACGCCGTGGCCTTTTTATGGAAAAAAATCGGCACCGCCTGTCAAAACGAGCGCGAAGCGCATCTCATCCTGCAACTCATGAAAGACTGCTGTCAGGTGACCGCTCCCGGTGTGCTCTTCATCGCGGAAGCCATCGTCGCACCGGTCGAAGTCACCAAGTATTTTGGCGAAGACGCCGTCATCGCGAAGGAATGTGAAATCGCCTACAATGCCACCTATATGGCCCTTTTATGGGATGCCGTGGCCACGAAGAACACGCAGTTGCTGAAACAGGGAATTCGCAATCTTCCGGCAAAACTGGACGGCGCCACCTGGCTCAACTACCTGCGCTGTCACGACGACATCGGACTGGGGTTTGACGACGGAGACATTCTTTTGGCCGGATACGACCCTAAAAAACATCGCCGGTTTTTAGTGGATTATTTCACTGGCGCACACGGTGATTCTTCCGCGCGCGGCATGCAATTCGGACATAATAACAAAACCGGAGATGCACGGATTTCGGGTTCGCTGGCCTCCCTTGTGGGTTTGGAAGCCGCGTTGGAACAGGGCGATGCCGCAGCCATCGAAAAAACCGTGCAACTTATCCTGCTCTTGCATAGCATGATTCTGTCTTTTGGCGGCATGCCGCTGCTCTACTACGGAGACGAAATCGGCACGACCAATTTCTACGGCTATCGGAAAGATGCATGCAAGGCCAACGACAACCGTTGGTTACACCGTCCCACCATCGACTGGGAAAAGGCGGCCCGGCGGAATCAACACGGAACGGTCGAGCAGCGTATTTTTGATGCCTTGAAAAAAATGATTTCCGTCCGAAAAGGCATCCCCGCATTTGCGGATTATAACAACCGGGAGTTGATCGATGTTGAAAATCCGCACCTTTTTGTTTTTTTACGCACCCGGCGGCAACAATCTTCCGGCACGGTCATGGTGGTCGGCAACTTTGATGCTTCAGCACAATCCCTCGATTTAAGCACGCTCCGCAATCGGCGGCATGCGCAAGCAGGACGAATGAAAGACCTCTATTCCGGAGAATTTCTGAGTTTGCCCGAAGCGCAACTTCCCTTAGCCCCCTATCAGTTCCTCTGGCTGAGTGAACACTGAAACACCCGGAAATACCCTCGGATCAGACGGTTTCAAATTCCGCAATTGCGGAATTTGGGACGTTTAAGCATCTGGATTCCCTTGAAGCATTGTGATATAAAGCATGTCTTAATTGTTGGCTGCAAATGCCGGATGCGTTTAAACACCCAGGAGAGATGGCCGAGCGGCTGAAGGCAACGGTTTGCTAAACCGTCGTAGGGGGTTAACCTCTACCCAGGGTTCGAATCCCTGTCTCTCCGCCAGAATTTAAGAAAGAGGGAGCGTCATGAAACAAGCACAACACGTATTGATTGTACTGACCCTTGTTTTTTTGGTCGCCTGCAACAAAAACGAACCGGGGTATTCTTCCGAAGAAATAAGCGGTCCCCTTGTCTCATCGGTACAAGTCCAGATTGAGCCCGTACAAGCCCCTACCCCACCCCCCTTGCGCGGCGGCGCGCACAATGACATCCCGGATCTCAGCGGGGGAAAAGTGATTGTGCCCGACATGGTCAAGGGCAAGTGGAAGAGCGTGGTTTTCATGTTGGAAGATAAAATCAGCCATGCCATTACCGAACATACCGTGAATATCGGCGATGAATGGGCCGTCCCCGGTTCAAACCTCAAAATCAAGACCGACATTTTTCTGCCCGACCTGATTATTCAGGGCACCGTCTTCACCTCG
>JALUVJ010000153.1 GCA_027020665.1 Nitrospira sp. | reverse complement strand
TTTTTTAACCCCACCGTTTGGCTTCTCTCTATTTTACTTAAAGGGAGTAGCCCCGGCAAGTGTAACCACCGGTCACATTTATCGGGGGATTATCCCGTTTATTGTGATTCAACTCGTGACCCTGGCTCTGGTGATTCTATTTCCACAAATGGCCACCTATTTGCCATCAATTGTATTGGGAGATTAATATACATATCAGGAGCTAATCCATGAAATTAAGCGGAAACTATACCTTTGAAAAGATCAGCCGCCAGGAAGTTTGGGATTTTCTCATGGATCCTGACGTTATTGCGGCTGTCATGCCCGGTTGTGAAAAGCTGGAAGCTGTGGGAGAGGATGTGTACGAAGCCGTGCTAACGGTTGGCGTTGCTTCCATCAAAGGAAAATATACTTCAAAAATTACGCTTTTTGATAAACAGCCACCTGAGAGCTATAAAATCAAGATCGAAGGCAAGGGTGCACGGGGCTTTTTGCGTGGCGAGGTGCATATCCGTCTGAGCGAGCAAGATGGCGACACCGTTTTGATGTACGATGCGGAAAGCCATATCGGCGGTCCCATTGCTTCCATTGGACAGCGTCTGGTCGGGGCGGCCGCCAGAATGATTATCAATCAGGGGTTTAAAGCGCTGGAAAAGCAGTTTGAAATGAGGAGAGGCAAGGCATAAAAAAAGCGGCTGTTTTTCCGAACAGCCGCTTTCAACCAGTCGGGGCGACTGGATTTGAACCAGCGACCCCTTGACCCCCAGTCAAGTGCGCTAACCGGACTGCGCTACGCCCCGAAGTACTTAATTATAAAAAATATGCAGAACTTTTGCAAGCATTTTATCTTTATAAACTGAATGTCCCCCGTTTTTTACTCCAATGTCAGGCACCGCTGAAAACACCAGGCACCTTCCAAGGAAACACCAGGCACTTTGGAAGTGCCTGGTGTTTTTTTTGCACAATTTGCTACAAACATGTCACGCCTGACGGCGTTGGGTGAGGGCCTCATTTTTTTCAACCATACCTTGCGCCTTTGCTTGGCGTCTTTTCGCCTTGGCGTGAGACGCCTTTCTCTGCGCACTGCGAGAAAAGCGATTCTATTATTAAACGCCTGACGGCGTCACTACAAACATGTATTTCGCCCTATGCCAAATTCCGGGGGACATTCATCTTTATAAAGGATATTCATCATCGTGCTGTTTGCTCTCCTCCGAAGAGGCATCGGGAGGTTCTGGGTCTTGCGGCTCCGAGAAGTCCAGCATAGCAGGTTCAGCATGATTTGCAGCCGGTTTTGTTTCATTAGCGGCCTGAAACACCTGCGGTTCACTTTCCTCCCGGGCACCTTCTACCTCCTGCTGTTGCGGCTGGTCATCCTGGTCCTCTGCTGCCGCGCCGTCGGCCTGCTTCTCTTCATCCCGGGAGAGGCCGGGTCCTTTGTGGTCCAGAAAATCCAGGAGGGCCCGGAGATCCTTCTTGAGTTCCATCAACACGTCGTCTTTGCGCAGGGCATCAAATGAAAGTTCCAATTGTGGGTCTTTCTGCTTTTTTAATTCTTTAAGTTTCTTTTTTGCCCCTTCTATAGTGTATTTATCCTGATAAAGCAATTTTTTAATAAGAAAAACGGTTTTG
>JALUVJ010000152.1 GCA_027020665.1 Nitrospira sp. | reverse complement strand
TCATTGACGTAATTTCAGGCTATACTGGCGGGCCGGAAGTTGATCCGACATATGAAGACGTCGCCGCAGGCCGGACCGGCCATTTTGAAGCCATTCAAATCACTTACGCCCCGGACAAAATTTTTTACGCAACCCTGCTGGATATCTTCTGGCGACAGATCGACCCGACCGATGCGGGCGGCTCTTTTGTAGATCGCGGCCCACACTACCGCAGCGCCATTTTCTATCACAGTGCGCAACAAAAAGCACAAGCCCTCGCATCAAAAGAAAAAGGCAATCACTCCGGTCGCTACGCCCGGCCCATTGTGACCGATATCCGCGAAGCAGGCCCTTTCTATCCCGCAGAAGATTATCATCAAAAATTTTACAAAAAAAACCCGACGCACTACCAACGCTATCGGAGCGGGTCGGGCCGGGATCGTTATCTGAAAGAAACCTGGCCGGACGAAGCGGAAACAGCGGCCGTAACATCAAATCCCGATAAACGCTCTAGGAATTTCGAAAAACCCTCCAAAGCACTGCTGAAAGAAAAACTCAGCCCGATTCAATTTAAAGTCACACAACAGGACGGCACCGAAGCACCATTCGATAACGCCTATTGGAACAATAAAAAAGAAGGGATTTATGTGGACATCGTTTCAGGCGAAGCTCTTTTTAGCTCGCAAGACAAGTTCGATTCCGGCACCGGCTGGCCGAGTTTCACAAAAGCCATTCACTCGGATGAGATCACCGAAAAAAAAGACGCATCGCTTTTCATGGTCCGCACCGAAGTGAGAAGTAAAACAGCCGATTCTCATTTGGGGCACCTTTTCGATGACGGCCCGGCGCCGACCGGCCTGCGTTATTGCATCAATTCGGCTGCGCTTCGTTTTATTGCAAAAGAAGACCTGAAAAAAGAAGGGTATGAAACCTATTTAAAGTTATTTATGCCGATCTGAAAAAATGAATTTTAAGTAAAAATTAAACCTATTTTGAATGGAGGCGCCATATGAACACAGTACGCAAGTTGATATTCATGGGAATACTCTTACCCGCTTTATTCATCACGAGCCAGCCCGTTTACCCGGGACAGGGACATGCCCCTAAAGACAGCCATGCCGCCAAGGGGCACAAGAAAGAAAAAAAAGCGCATCATAAAAGCGGCGGCCACAAAATGCATCTCTTCACGGCGGATTGGCATGATACTTTAAACGATCAACAGAAAATAGAAGTAGATGAGATGCATTTACAGCTCATGAAAGAGAGCGGCCCGATCAAAGCAATGATCAAAGTCAAAAAAATGGAATTGGCCGTTTTAGCCACAGACGAAAAAGCCGACCTCAAGGCCATTAATCAAAAGATAGACGAAATCCTGGCATTAAAACGCCAGAAAATGCAAAAGCGATTCGCGCATATCGTCGAAATGCGTCAGATGCTGTCACCGGAGCAACGGCTTTCTTATGACATGCGGATTCTGCACCGCGCGAAAAAAAGCAAAAAATAAGAACGATTCAGCTTGCCCGTTGCCCGGATTCAGCTTCAGGGAAAAACAGGAAGAGCACAGATTGACAGGCTTGATGCCTTTTTATCCCCGGTAAAAGCGATCAATCGCATCCACAACCGCCTCCTGCAT
>JALUVJ010000151.1 GCA_027020665.1 Nitrospira sp. | reverse complement strand
CACAAACGGCGACCAGTCAATCAGAAAGCGGCGCGCCCGTTCTCTGCCCAGCAAAAAGCTCAATATGACCAGGGCCAGAAAAATGTGGTCGGGCCGAACATGGATGATTTGATTGATAATGATAAAGTAGGCCAGCACCCCTAACAATACATAAATTTTCCAACGGTGCTCATCTTTCCGGAGATTGTGCAGCTCACGGCTCAGATACGGTATCAATTTTGTCGTTCCTTCCTCCCTCGCGATCGTGGTTGATGATCTTCATCGCGGACCTGTTCTTCGCGCAGCAGTTGGACGGCGTGGGGGATCGCCGGCAGAACCGCCTCCAGGTTCTCCACCGCGCCTTTGGGGCTTCCCGGAAGATTTAGAATGAGCGTTTGCCGCCGCGTTCCGGCAACCGCGCGGGACAGCATGGCGTGCGGCGTTTTTTTCAGACCGGCTTGCATCATGGCCCATTCCATACCGGGGAGCCGTTTCTCAATAACCGCGAGAGTCGCTTCAGGCGTTACATCCAACGCGGTGATTCCGGTGCCGCCGGTGGTGATCACGACATCCGCTCGGTCCTGATCGCATAAATCGGTTAATTCCTGTTGCAAGGCAAGCCGGTCATCGGCGATCACTTTTCGCACGGTAACTTGCATGCCGGCGTCCTGAAGACGGCGCGCCACGGCGTCTCCGCCCGCGTCCGTACGGATTCCCCGGGCGACGCGCACCGACAGGGTAATTACGGCGACGCGCAAAGGTCGGTCACTCAAAATAATGCCTCAAAACATGTGTAAGGATTCTCGTTCGGAAATGATGTCGATGATTTCGGTCGGCTTGCGGGCTTTTAACAGCTTTTGCCGCACCTCCTGACGACGCAGCAATTTACAAAGATTTCCCAAAATTCGCAAATACGTATTTGGGTCTTCTTTGGGCGTTCCCATCAGGAAAATCATTTCCACCACATCGTCGGGGTGCTGACTGAAGGCGATGGGCTTGCGGGTGCGGGCAAAGGCGATCACAGGACGATCGACAAAAATCGTGCGGGTATGGGGGAGAGCAATGCCCCGGCCGATACAGGTAGGAGCCTGCGCTTCTCGATGAATAATCTCCTCCAGGAAGGCCTTCGGATGCTCGATGACCTGATTCCGGGCCATGCGTTCGATAATTTCCCGAAAAATTTCATATTTGTCGCGACCTTCTACATCCAGAAAAACCAGGTCAGGTCGCATAAACTGGGAAATATCCACCTTCCTACCCTATTCCCATTTTGGGCTGATAAACTTAAGCCCCGGATGCCCTACATGGAAGCGTTTTCATTAATTTAATTTATTATCAACGAAAATGCAAGCCGATCGTGCCCCCTTTTTGTGAATCTGCTTTTTCAGGATGTCAGCTCATCAATGGCTTTAGCAATGGCGAAATCTTTTTCTGTCAGCCCGCCGGCATCGTGAGTCGAAAACCGCAATTCCACGCGGTTATAGACATTGAACAGCTCCGGATGGTGATCGTGCTTTTCCGCCAATTCCGCCACTTTGTTGATAAACCGCATCGCCTCACTAAAATCCCGGAACTGCCATGACTTTTTAATGGCATTGCCATCCAATCTCCAGCCATTCAATTCGGCCAACTTTT
>JALUVJ010000150.1 GCA_027020665.1 Nitrospira sp. | reverse complement strand
ACACTTTTTATTAAAGGCTGTTCCCGGCGGCGAAAGGCGCACCGAAGCAGAATTCTTTCAGCGCCCGGCGCCCGTGGCCGTCATCCGTTTTCTTTCTTGATTTAATCCTTTATTTTCTGCAACTTAAAAATAATACAAACAAATCCGGTGGTTCAGTGAATATTTTGGCTTGCGGAATGTATCATAAAACGAATGGAAACAAAAACCGTGACAGCAGAAGAGTTAGACGACCAGGAGCTGATTGAGCGAGCCCAAAAGGGCAATACATGGGCTTTCGGGCGGCTTGTCGAACGCTATATGCAGCGCGGGTACTTTGTCGCGCTGGGCTTTGTCGGCGCTCCCGAAGACGCCCGCGACCTGTCTCAAGAAGCATTCGTCAGGGCTTTTCGCAATATCAGGCGGTTTGAAAAAGGAAGAAGATTTTTCACCTGGTACTACCAGATTCTCCGGAACCTCTGTTTCAATTTCCTGAAGCGGCGCAAGCGGCGGCAAAATTATCTTTTTTCCGAAATGCCGGAGGAGGAGATTCTGGACTTTGCCGCCGGGGGCGACACCTCTCCGGAGAAAAATTTTGAGCAAAAAGAATTGCAGGAAAAACTGTGGCAGGCCATCCACGGTTTGAGCGTTCAGGACCGGGAGGTCATTATCCTGAAAGAGTTTCAGGATTTGAGTTATAAGGAAATGGCCGAAGTACTTCAGTGTCCGGTGGGCACGGTCATGTCGCGGCTGTATCACGCCCGCCGGCATCTTGCAGAAAAAATGAAAGAATTAGGATGGGAAAAGTCGAACTAAAAGACCGCTGCCGCCGGCTGATCATGGCGGCGATTGACGGCGAAATCTCTCAGGAGCAGGAGCAGGAGCTGCAGCAATTGCTGGAACAATTTCCGCAGTGCGCGCGGGAGTTCAAACAGTTTAAATCTTTGAAGGAGGTGACGAAAACCATGAAACTTAAATCGCCGGATCCGGAGTTCTGGCAGGCTTACTGGCAGAATATTTACAACCGCATCGAGCGCAGCCTGGCCTGGTTCCTGTTGACCATCGGTGCGGGAATCCTGATTACCTACGGCTTGGTGGAAAGCCTGCTGCAAATGTTGCGGGATAGCAACGTATCCTTGATTGTAAAGATTGGTGTTTTTTCCGCCGTCCTGGGACTGGTGCTATTGGTGTTGTCGGTGATCCGTGAGAAGCTATTCCTGAAAAAACATGAGCGATATAAGGAGGTGCAGAGATGATCTACGTGACGACCAATGAAATCCCCGGGAAGAGAATCGTCCGGACCCTGGGAATGGCAAAAGGGAATACGATTCGCGCCAGAAATATCGGACGGGATATTATCGCGTTTCTGAAGAACCTGGTGGGGGGAGAGATTGAGGAATACACCAAAATGATGGCTGAAGCCCGGGAGCAGGCCATAGACCGGATGCTTGATGAGGCTCAGGCGATGGGGGCGAATGCCGTGGTGGGCGTGCGGTTTGCCACCAGCTATATTATGGCCAGTGCCGCAGAAATTCTGGCTTACGGCACGGCGGTGATCGTGGAGTGAAATTGCCGGTGGCCGTAGAACGAATTTTCAGATCCGTTGGGGCGGGAGATAAAATCACTCACACAAAGGCGCCAAGCTCCCCC
>JALUVJ010000149.1 GCA_027020665.1 Nitrospira sp. | reverse complement strand
AATTTGTGGTGCCGGAGTTACGGCAGGGAAATTATGGGGAAGGTCTGCTTAAAGGGGTTCAGGTTATAGCGCAACTGATCGCCCGCAGTGAAAATGTTGAGCTTACAGGCGTTCCCGCCGTGCAGACAGCAAGGAGGCGCTCCTCCAGAAATCCGACGAGTACCTGGCTGCTGATTTTGTTTTTCTTTATCTTGCCCGCCCTGTTTTCCAGAAGAAGACACCGGAGGACCACGGGTTTTTTCAGTCCATGGCATTGGGGCGGCTTTGGAGGCGGCTTTGGCGGTGGAGGCGGCTTCGGTGGAGGCGGCGGCTTCGGCGGCTTTGGAGGCGGTATGAGTGGCGGGGGCGGCGCGGGTCGTGGATTTTAATTCAAACGTTTTATTAACCTTTTGAGGAGAACAATGGCCAAACATCCTGGACGTCCAGAAGAAATTTTTGAAGAATACACCCGGGATTGGCAGACCGCCTTTCCTGGTTCGGTTGAAGCGATTGTTCTCTTTGGCAGCGCAGCCAGCGGACAGTATATTCCAGGTAAATCGGATATTAATTTTCTGGTTGAACTGCAGGACGAGGCCATTAAGCACCTGAGTCAGGCCATTCCGCTGGTGCAAAAATGGCTCAAACGCCGGGTGGCGGTTCCTCTGGTCCTGACAGAAAAATATATTCAGTCCTCGTTGGATACGTTTCCCATTGAGTTTTTATCCTTTAAGCTCAACCATAAAGTTGTTTACGGCAGAGATCCGTTTGCTCATCTTGATATTAAAAAGCGTTTTGTACGCCTGCAATTGGAGAGAGAGCTAAAAGGCAAACTGCTTCATCTCCGCGAAAATTTCCTGGCTTTGGGAGAAAACCGCAAAGAGCTGAGGCGGTTTATGGGGCACAGCCTGAAAGCCTTTTTCCCCCTTTTTGAAGCGCTGTTATACTTGAAAGATCAGGATATCCCGGGGGACAAAACCGAACTTGCCGCGGCGGCTATGCGTCTGGTAGACCCCCAGGACGGCTCTTTCGGAGATGTGGTGAAGCTATACCATTCGGATGAAAAGCTGTCCCTGCCCGAGCTCCTGGTCCGAATGCAAAGCTATATTAACTCGATTCAAAAAATGGTCTACTATGTAGACGGCTTGCAGGTGGAATAAACTTTCGGGAGGCACGAATGAAACGAGGTACGAAAATCGGTCTGATTGTTTTAGGGGTTGTACTGCTTTTTATATTTATTCTCTACCGTACCTTTGTTGGCACCTATAACGAGCTGGTTCAATTGGATGAAAACGTGAAAAACGCCTGGGCACAGGTTCAGAATCAGTACCAGCGCCGGGCCGATTTAATTCCCAATCTCGTTGAGACGGTCAAGGGCTATGCGAGTCACGAACGGGAAACACTGGAGGCCGTCATCAATGCCAGAGCCAAAGCCACTCAGGTTCAGGTGGATCCGGCGCGTCTGCTGGAAAATCCGCAACTCATGCAGCAGTTTGCCCGCGCCCAGGGTGAATTGTCCAGCGCTTTGAGCCGGCTTATGGTCGTTATCGAACGATATCCTGATCTTAAAGCCAATCAGAATTTCATCGCTTTGCAGACCCAGCTCGAAGGCACCGAGAACCGCATCGCCACCGAACGCAGACGCTTTAAC
>JALUVJ010000148.1 GCA_027020665.1 Nitrospira sp. | reverse complement strand
GCCTTTTTTGGATCATGAACTCGTTGAGGCGGTTTGGCGGATGCCGATTTCGATGCATGTGGAAAACGGAGAGGGCAAATCACTCCTGCGAAAGATCCTTTTTCGTTACCTTGATCCTGCTTATTTTGATCGTCCCAAGATGGGTTTCGGCGTTCCGATTGCGGAATGGTTGCGCGGCCCGTTGCGGGACTGGGCGGAGTCCTTGCTCAGCGAAAAGAGAGTACGGGATGAAGGATATCTTGATGCGCATTTTGTGCGCCGCACCTGGCAGGCCCACCTTTCGGGACGATGCAACCGACACTATCTGCTATGGACGATTCTGATGTTTCAGGCATGGCTCGAAAAAATAGAACGGTGTTGATTTCTGTACGTTAATGATGATGGCTGACACGGCATTCAAGCGAAAAATCAGAAAAAAAATCCTGCTTTACGCCTTAGTCTTTTTCTTTTGTTTCGCTCAAGTTTTTGCGCAACGAGCCCTCGAGCGATATCCGGTCAATCAGCATGAACCTTTTCTCTATCTTCCTTCAGGAGACTATTTAAAGCCGCTTGCATTGGGCTACAACCAGGTGTTGGCCGACGTGCTTTGGATCCGGACGGTGCATTATTTCGGCAGTCACTATATGACGGATAAGGAGTATCCCTGGTTATACCACATGCTGACGCTCATCATCGATCTCGATCCGAAATTTAATTTCCCCTATTATTTCGGGGGGATCGTCCTTTCAGTGGAAGCGGATCAGAAAGACCGGGCCAATGCCATTCTCGCGAGGGGCATGGAGGCTTATCCGGAAAAATGGGAGTATCCGTTTTATATCGGGTTTAATCATTATTATCATGAGGGCAACCCTGCCGCCGCAATCCCCTACATTGAGAAAGCGGCGGCACTTCCGCGCGCCCCGGCCTTTGTTCAGTCGCTTGTAGGCACGCTTTATCTTAAGACCGGGAAGAAGGAAACCGCATTGAAATTTTTTAGAAAAATATATGAAAATACAAGTGATGCTTTAGTTCGAGAAAAAATATCGACAAAAATTGAGAAGCTGCTTTCCGAGGAGATGAATGATGGCCTGCGCGATTGAGACGGTGAATCTCTCCAAAAGCTTTCGTTCGGAGTTTCTTCGGAAGGAAAAGAAAGCCCTTTCGGATCTTACCCTTTCCGTTGAAAGCGGTTCTATCTTTGGTTTTTTAGGCCCGAACGGTGCGGGAAAAACGACGACACTGAAATTGTTGACGGGCCTGATTCGCCCGAGTTCGGGCAGTGCTTCCATTTTCGGGAAATCGATACAAGACATTCGGTCCCGAGAAAAAATGGGATTTCTCCCTGAGCGGCCCTATTTTTATGAATATCTCACCGGGCTGGAATTTTTACATTTCTGCGGGTCGCTTTTCGGGTATTCTCGCCTAACAAGCGATAAAAAAATTGATGCCCTGCTGGACTTGCTCCACCTCAAAGGGGCTGAAAAAACTCAAATGCGTCAGTATTCAAAGGGCATGTTGCAACGCATTGGTCTTGCGCAGGCCTTGTTCAACGATCCTGAGCTTGTGATTCTGGATGAGCCGATGTCGGGCTTAGATCCCGTCGGTCGGAAAGAAGTGCGGGATATTATTCTTCATTTGAAAGATGAAGGGAAGACGGTTTTTTTTAGTACACATATTCTTTCCGATGCGGAGTTGATTTGTGATCAAGTTGCGATCCTTATTCAAGGAAAACTCAGAAACCAAGGCAAGCTTGCGCACCTCTTGAATCCAAAAGTGAAATCGATTGACGTGTGCTTGAAGGGGATTTCGGAAGAAAAGGTTTCAAAGATTAAGGCGTTGGCTTCAGGCGTCGGTTTTTATGATGATCATATCCTTATTTCCACGGATAGCGCGCTCGGCCTCGAAAAATTACTGGCCTGGGTCGCCGAAGAAAAAGGTCAGGTGGTTTCCGTTACCCCCAGAAAAGAAACTTTGGAGGATATTTTTTTGGAAGAATTTGAGACTGGAGCATGCGGATGAAAGCGATTCGGGCCATTGCGGTCAATACGTTTAAAGAGGCCGTGCGTAATAAAATTTTGTACAGTCTGGTTTTTTTTGCCTTTCTGATGATGCTTTTTTCGCTTGTTTTGGATCAGGCCACGGTCGGGCAGCGCAATAAAATCATCAAGGATCTGGGGCTCGGCAGTATCAATCTTTTTGGCGTTGTTATTGCGATTGTTGTGGGCATCAACCTCGTCTATAAAGAAATCGAAAAACGCACGATTTATCCTTTATTGGCGAAACCGGTGCGACGGTCGCAATTTTTAATCGGGAAATATTTCGGAATTTTGCTGACACTTGCGATTGAAACGCTGTTTATGTCCTCGTTTTTATTTCTGCTGGTGCTGTTTTATGAAGGCATATTTGACACACATCTTCCGCTGGCGCTTTTGATGATCTTTGTCGAACTTGCTGTTATTTCGGCCTTCGCAATCTTTTTTTCATCTTTTTCGACCCCCTTTTTAAGCGGGATGTTTACCTTTGCGATTTATGTGATTGGCCATTTGACGGCCTATATTAAAGAATTCGGCCTGAATTCAGGCAGTGTTATCCTAGAACAAGTGACGACCTTTTTTTATTATGCCCTTCCCAATTTAGAGCGATTTAATCTGAAGGCGGAAGCGGTTTATCGGCTTCCCGTAGAAAGTGGTAAAATTTCTTTAAGTGTACTCTATGCGTTGTTGTACATCACAATGGTGCTAACGCTTTCCGTGCTGAGTTTTGAAAGGAGGGATTTCAAATAGACGTCAAAAGTGGCATCGGAAAAAAAGTGGGGATTGCCCTGCTTTGTCTGCTTTTTTTATTCCTCATGATTTATGCGAAGGTTTACATTTCTTCCATGAAAGAATTCAAAATTGCGGAGCAGGCCTTTTCTGAAAAAGATTATCCCACGGCGATTCGACACTACGAGCGCGCCATTCTGTGGTACATCCCTGTCGGCGGATACGTGGAGCAATCTGCCCGGCGGCTTTGGGATATCGCCGTCTTGCTGGAAACGGAAGATGAAAAATTAGCCCTGGAAGCTTATCGTATGTTGCGCAGTGCTTTTTATGCGACACGCAGTTTTTACACGCCGGGGCAGCCTTGGATTGATCGTGCGAATCCAAAGATTGCGCGACTCATGGCCGAAGAAACGCATTATTCCGAAGCCGACCGAAAAAAGAGTATCGCGCAAAAAACCGAAGAAGCCCTGGAGATTTTAGAGCGGCCCATGTCTCCCGATCCGTTTTGGTCGATGATGGTTGTTCTGGGTTTTCTGGGCTGGGCTTCGGGTGTGTTGATCTTTATTTGGTGTGGATTCCGTGCAGGCAGCACACAGGTTATCCTCAAAAAAGGTATTGTGTGGGGCAGTGTCATCGTTGTTTTTTATGCCCTTTGGATTATCGGCATGGCCAATGCGTGAGGCCGAGAAATGGTGATTGTTTATAGTGTCCTCGTCTTGCTGGGTTTGTGCGGTGTGATTTTCGGTTTTTGGGGGCAACATGCCCTGCATCCCCCCTATGATACTCTTGCTGCTGTTTTGTTGCCGCTAAGCCTTGTTGTGGGTTTGGGGGCTGCTCTGCTTTTGTGTGTGCCGCATTTTTTTATATGAGTTCTTTTGTTTCCTCCTAAAATCCAAGCCGAATTGAATTCGGGCCTACATAAGAATGACTTCCCGTCATCCGTATGCTAAAATCCCAGGCAATTTTTATCTCATTTAAAGAGGAAATCCATGCGCACATTTATTCGGAAAATGGAAGAAAAGGCGCTTGCCAACGAAGCGTTATCTTATGCGGAAGGATGCCGACTTATTCAGGCGGAAGGGGCGGACATCATTGATCTCATCTCTTCGGCCAATCGTGTGAGAGAGCACTTCTGCGGCGATCAAATCAAACTCTGTTCCATCTCCAATGCCAAATCCGGAGATTGCTCGGAGAATTGTACCTTCTGTTCTCAGTCGGCCTATCACGGCACGGATGTCGAAACTTATGCGCTCACCGCTTCGGAACAACTGGTTTCGGAGGCAAAAACCGCAGCTTCGCACAATGCCGAAGCCTTTGGGGTGGTCGTCGCTTGGTGGGGCCTGCGGGAAGGCCCGGACCTCGATGCGATTTTGGAACGCCTTCGTGCGCTTTCGGCTGCGGGACACACGCGAACCGATGCATCCTTGGGGATTATCGCTGATCCTAAAATCGCCTTTCAACTCAAAGAAGCGGGCCTTGCCTTTTATAACCACAATCTGGAAACGGCGCGCTCCTTTTTCCCGAAAATCTGTACGACGCATGCTTATGAAGAACGGGTCAAAACGATTGAATATTGCAAGGCCGCCGGGATCGGCATTTGTTCCGGCGGCATTTTTGGCATGGGCGAATCACGGAATCAACGCATTGAATTGGCCATCGCTTTGCAGGAACTGGATGTGGATGTCGTGCCGCTTAATTTCCTGAACCCGATCAAAGACACGCCGCTTGAGGATCAAGCCCCGCTTCAACCCATGGAAATTTTAAAAATTATCGCCGTATATCGTTTAATGTTGCCCTCCAAGGACATCATGACCGCCGGGGGGCGGGAAATTCATCTGCGCGATCTTCAGTCCTGGATGTTTACGGCAGGTGCAAGCCATACTTTAATAGGGAATTACCTCACGACCTCAGGGCGTCAGTCGGGAGATGATTTGCAGATGATTGAGGATTTAGGGCTGAGGCATTCGGCGTCTTGTCGGGAAACCTTACTGCAAGTCAAATAAACGATTTCAGTCTGTTTTGGTTTCAAATTATATTTCGATTTTAAAATGATGAAGGAGTGACACGATGGGTTCCAACCTGAGGAAAGAAAGCCAAACCATTAACGACGGTGTTGATCGTGCTCCGGCGCGCGCCATGCTAAAAGGGATCGGATTTACCGATGAAGATCTGGCCAAACCGATTATCGGAGTGGCCAATACCTGGATTGAAACGATGCCCTGCAATTATCACCTTCGGCGCTTGTCTGAAAAAGTGAAAGAGGGTGTTCGTGCGGCGGGCGGCACCCCGATTGAATATAATACCATCGCGATCTCCGATGGCATTACGATGGGCACGGAAGGCATGAAGACATCCCTTATTTCTCGTGAGCTTGTCGCCGACTCGATCGAACTTGTGGCGCGCGGCCATTTTTTTGATGGTGTGGTGGCGCTTTCCGGCTGTGATAAAACCATTCCCGGTGCGGTCATGGCCTTGGGGCGACTCAATCGTCCTTCTTTAATGCTTTACGGCGGCTCCATCGCCCCCGGTCGTTTTCAAGGGCATGATGTGACCATTCAGGATGTTTTTGAGGCGGTCGGTTCGGTAGCGAAGGGGAAGATGTCTACAAATGATCTCAAAATGCTCGAAGACAGTGCTTGTCCGGGACCCGGGGCCTGCGGTGGTCAGTTTACCGCGAATACCATGGCGACGGTATTTGAGGTGATGGGCATTTCATTCATGGGCAGCGGCAGTGTGCCTGCTGAAGATCCCGACAAGGATAAAATTGCATTTGAAGCCGGACAACATGTGATGGATCTTTTGCGTCAGGATCTGCGGCCGGATCAGATCATCACGCGAGAGTCGATAGAGAACGGCATTGCCGCAGTTGCGGTGACCGGCGGCTCGACAAATGCGGTCTTGCATCTTTTGGCGCTTGCGCGTGAAATGGATATTCCTCTGGATATCGATGATTTTGACCGAATCAGTGCCAAGACCCCCTTGCTTGCCGATTTAAAACCGGGGGGGCGGTTCGTGGCGACAGACATGCATCGGGCTGGCGGAATTCGCCTGATTGCAAAAAGGCTGCTTGACGCCGGGGTATTGCATCCGGGTGTGTTGACCGTGAGCGGGAAAACGATCGGGGAAGAGGCGGCCTTGGCAAAAGAAACACCGGGTCAGACGGTTTTGCACCCGCTTTCAGACCCGATCAAGGCTACGGGCGGCTTGGTGATTTTAAAAGGCAATCTTGCACCGGAGGGCTGTGTGGTGAAGGTTGCAGGTTACGAACGTTTGCATCACCGGGGCCCGGCCAAGGTTTTTGATTGCGAAGAGGAGGCTTTTGCCGCAGTGAAATCGAATCAGATCGTGGCGGGCGATGTGGTGGTGATCCGTTATGAAGGCCCGAAGGGCGGGCCGGGCATGCGTGAAATGTTAGGGGTGACGGCGGCGATTGTGGGTGCCGATTTGGGCGGTTCCGTGGCGCTTTTGACGGACGGCCGTTTTTCAGGGGCGACCCGCGGTTTGATGGCCGGGCATGTTTCGCCGGAGGCGGCTGTGGGCGGACCGATTGCGGGTATCAGAAATGGTGATATCATTACTTTTGATATCGAAAAACGCACTTTAAGTGTTGATCTTGGCGAAGCGGCGCTTCAAGCGCGCTTAAACGCTTGGAAAGCGCCGATCCCGCGTTATAAGAAGGGTGTGATGGCAAAATATGCCCGTCACGTATCGTCGGCGTCCGAAGGCGCAACGACCGACTAATCGAAGGCTAAAAAATTAGGAGGATACAATTCATCTCGCTCAAATTTCGGGTTCTTGGCATGCTTGTTCTTCTTTGAGTCTTGCGCGCTCTCATCCTGCCGTGGCGGTTCATGGCGGAAAGATTTATTCCTTTGGCGGCGGCGGCGATGACTTTAAAAGTTTGGATTTATCCGAGGTCTATGATCCGAAGACGGATCAGTGGTCTCCCTTGGCCCCGATGCCGACGCTGCGTTCGGGCGCCTTGGCTGCGACGCTGGGAGATGTCATTTATGTGATGGGCGGCGGTTTCAAAAAAACGGACGGGCGGTTTAAATTCCTCACGACGGTCGAA
This sequence comes from Nitrospira sp., assembly GCA_027020665.1. Lineage (GTDB taxonomy): Bacteria > Nitrospirota > Nitrospiria > SBBL01 > JAADHI01 > JAADHI01. Next base: position 23,907 of record JALUVJ010000148.1, on the reverse strand, counting down.
GCCTATTTCCCCAAAGAAGACCGTTGGGAAACACAGCCCGGCTTGCTCCAGCCGCATGATTATCCCGCCTCTGCGATTGTGGATGGACGGATCTACATTATCGGGGGACATCACCCGGATGCCACGGAAGGCGGGCCGCAAACCGATCCGGCGTTTTCTTTTACCGAGTGTTGGAATGCGTCTTCCGATTCCTGGCAAGCGGTCGCGGACATGCCCACGCCGCGTTTTGCCGCATCAGCGATTGCAATGAATAATCAGCTTTGGGTGTTGGGGGGTGTTGCGGCCTCTCCCGAAGGGTTTCATGAATATGACCTGATTGAAATTTACGATCCCAAGACCTCAAGCTGGACGCGCTCGCCGCTCACGCTGCCTTCTTCATCAGCAGGACAGGGGGCCGTGGTGTTTAAAAATCGACTCTATATTTTTGGCGGCTTTCGGGAAGGCATCGGTATCTGCAAACACGGGTCTGTTTTGGATTTTGAAAATAAATGTTGGTCCGCGTTGCCGGACATGCCCTTGGATCGTGCGGCGATGGGGGTTGCAGTCGTTGATGACATGATTTACCTCATTGGGGGCTGGCGGGCGGATCGTTCTGTCAAAGATTCTGTCATTGGGTTTAAACAAGGATGACTTCGGACTTGAAACATGGATGACTTTGAAAAAAACTATCAAGTGGCGCAGCAATATTTCGAGGAAGAAAAATACCTTGAAGCGGAGGAAATTTATCTGGAATTGATCAAAAAAATTCCAGAGGGCTGCGCGGATATTTACAATAACCTCGGCTTCATCAAGCACCAAGCCGGAGAGATTGAGAACGCCGTTATTTATTTCAAACGGGCTTTGCAGATCAATCCGCATTATACGGAAGCGGCCTTGAATCTGACGATTGCTTATAACGATGTCCGGCAATATGATGAGGCCGCCGCTGTTTTTTCCCGGGCCGCAGAGGATGTGCGGACGAAGAGCGGCTCAGAGGCAATGCTTGATCCTTTTCTCAAGGGCAAGCTTGCCAACGAACATTTCAAGCTGGGCAATACCTATTTTGAAGTGGGTCTGTTGGATGAAGCGGAGGCGCAGTATCGCAAGGCGCTTTCGATGCGTTCAAATTTTGTGGATGTGCTCACCCGGCTCGGCATCACGCTCAGAGAAAAAGGCCGGTTTACCGAGGCGATTGACTCCTTCCGCCGGGCCAAAGACCTTAAACCGGCTTATACGCCCGCGATGATCCATTTGGGCATTGCCTATTACGCCAGCGGTTTTGTTGATCTTGCGCAAGAGGAATGGGAAGCGGTGCGGGAAATTGATCCTGAAGGAAAAGAAGTAAAGGTTTATCTTGCTTTGGCACGGAAAAAGATCGTTGAAACGGAGGATGTTTCCGAGTAGTGTTTAAGGCAGTTTCTGTATCGCGATCTCTAAAAAATCCCACAAAACCTGCCGGGTGGTTGCGTTGGGGTGCGGATATTTTTTTCCCGTTAATTCTTCGTAAAGTATTTTCCCTTTTTCTTTTTTAGCTTTCACGCCCTGCAACGGTTTTTCAAGCTGAAGCGGGATCAAATCGGGATAACCGTGTGCATCCTTTTTAATAAGAAAGGTCTCTCCTGATGCGCTTTGAAACCACATGCCGACATCAGTCATCTTTATCTTTTTGCTTTCCGGGGTGAGATGTGCCCATGCCGTATGAGACCATGATTAAAGAGACGATAAAGATAACAAAGGCTAAAGGGAGAAAATAATAGGTGAAACTAATTGCAATTGACATGACGATTCCGAAAATACCGAAGAAAACCAGGAAACACCCACCCACTTCCTTCATGACGGTTTATCCGGGAACGCACTGTTTCTAAAGGGTTTTGTTTTACATCGTCTGTTTTTTTATCGGGCGGGTTACCGGTACCCGTTCGTTTAGTGTCTGGACTTTTCGTCTTCTTCCTGCTTTGTTTTGCAGTCAATGCAAAATGTGGTGACAGGGCGCGCCATGAGTCTTGGCATCGCAATTTCTTCCTCACATTCCTCGCAAATGCCAAAGGTGTCTGTTGAAATTCGTTCCAGTGCATTTTCAATTTTTTTGAGAAGTTTCTGTTCGCGTTCGCGCAACCTGAGTGTGAAGTTCTGCTCGGCTTCTGCCGAAGCCTGATCACCCAAATCGGGAAAGGCTTCTCCTTTTTTGTTGGCGTCCAGGCCCAGGCCGATGCCTGCTTCGGACAAAAGCGTGTCTCTTTGAGCTTCCAGTTTTTTTCTGATTTCATCGAAGGAGCGTTCCGAAGCTTCCTGATCATTTTCAAGGGTTGGTGTGTCCTTGTTTCCCATATAAATACCTCGATCGAAAGAGAAAAGTTAGAGTTATAAGTGCGGAAATATAGCAAAATATAATAGGTGAGTCAAACAAGCAAATTCCGCAACTGCGGAATTTGAAACTGCCGGTTCACCTGCTTATACTGCGTTATCAGAAATTTTGCTGCTCACCGTACAGGTGCGTAGGCTTCGGTCGCGAAAATTGTCTCCGGCCGTATCTTTCAGGCGACTTGGCGGTTTCCGCTCAAAACCAATCGCTGATTTTAGGAGACAAGCGTGCATTTTGAAACCGGTTTTGTTGGTTTAGGATGCAGGTTTTTGCGGTGCGCCTTTGCCGAGAAACCGCTCCGCATCCGGGATTTGTTCAAGGGTGGATGAAGGAATCAGAAAAGGGTAGGGTTGTGCGGTGCTTTTGCCAAAAACGCTGGCGTTTTTCTGTCGGCCCAAATCAATTCGGCCAAGGGTTTCCCCGTTTTTATCCCTCAGATGAATGCTCAGTTGTGGGGGATTCAAGCCGGTTTCCAAAGCATCTGGGTTTAATTCATCCTGAAAAACATCCAGTTGCATATGATACAGGTTTGTTAAGAGCCGGGACACTTCGTTTTCCGTTGTGACTTTTTGGGAAGTGCCGTCTTTTTCCAGCCGCCACTCGCCTTCTTTTTTGCTCAAGACATATGCCCCTTGCTTTTTATCTATTTGGACGGTCTCGATTTGGTTCGGGTATTCCAGTGGGACAAGATGCCGGTCGCGATAGTTTTCAAAGGCCTGATCCATTATGCTTAAATCAGAATCGGTAATCTGAAAGATCGGATCAAAATCATTTGTGACCACATAAACGAGTTCCGGATTGGCGCCGTCTTTGTAAAAAATGCCCTCCTTTTCAAGTTTGCTTACCTTTAAAATGAGCTTCAGGAGTGGGGGGCCGAAGTTTTTTTTCCATTGATTCTTTTTGAAATCGATAAAATTGTCACCCCTGAAATTCACAATACTGCCCAGCAGGTTGGCGATTTCACCGCGGTCGCCCCGCACTTTGAGCGGCAGGCCGCCTTCTTTTTCCGAAGGCCGACTTTCCATGATCCAATTTTCTGCTTGCCTGATGAATTTTAAATGACCGCGATCGGATGAGAGGGTCATTTCGAGAATATCTTCCGAGGCAAAGGGAAAGATCTCGGTTTGGCGCCATGCGGTCAAATCTTTGTCCAGCAGTTGTTTGATCCCGGCCGGAACAAGGTAGAGGCTGGTGCCTTCTCCCAAACGCACGTAGACATCTGTGCCGGTGAGGTTTTCATCGCCGATTTCCAAAATTTCGGTATTGGTTTGGTTCAAGGTGATCAGTACGCGATATTGCGGCGGATCGAGGCCAAAGTCTTTTAATTCTTTGGGTTTTGCTTCGACGATGCGGTTGAAGCTCAAATTCATCAGCCGGGTGCCCAGTTCGTTTGCCGCACTTTGGTTTGCGATGGTTTCGACCGGGTGGAAAATGCGCCAAGGGGTCTTGGGATGTTCCGGAAAATATTCAAACTCGACCTCGCCTTTTGGGCTGTTCAGGGTCACACGCGAGATTTCATGCAGTTGAAAATTGTAAAGCTTGCCTTCTTTAAACCGAATTTCTCGTTCTTTTTGCTCGCGGGGCAGCTCAACCAGGTAGAGATAAAAACCGAGCAGAATCAACAGGAAGGTGAGAAAGATGGTGCCTTTGAATCTCACAGGCGTCGCCTTTTTCGCCAGATCATCAGACCGATGCCCATGATGCCCAGGGGCAGGATGAGCACGGAAACGGAGAAAATGATCCCGGTTTGTTTGTCATTTAAAAGCAGTGTTGCGGTGGGCACTTCTTTTGCGCGGATTGAAACGAGGTCCCCTTCATCGGCGAGCCAGGAGATGATGTTTTGAAAAAGGTCGCCATTGCCCGCGGCCCGTGCAATGCTGTTTGTGCCAAAATCGGAATCGCCGACGACGACCATGCGCATCTGTTTTGAGTCGTCTGATGATTCGGACGATGCTGGTGTTGGAATTACAGTGAGCACGCCGCCGAACACAATCGGGCCTTTCCTGTCCCGTGCCGGATCAACGATGAGCTCTCCATTGACCTGATCCGTCAACCAGGTTTCCGGGGCGGATTGCAAAATAGGGCTAAATTGATAAACATCGGCTTTTGAAAGGTCAAATGAGACCGAGCGTGAAACGGGGAAAAAGGTGGCGAGATTAAAGTTTTGCGTGATTTCGTGTTTCGGATAGCTGTCAGGATTGATCGTGGGAATGGCCGCGCCCATGCCGGAGCTTGGGTCGAGGATCATGTCGTCCTTGAGTTGCAGTCCCCAATGGGCCAGGAAGGTTTCAAAACCCGTTTCGAGCATGGGGTCGATCGCCAAAAAAAGCCGTCCGTTGGCATTCAGATATTGTTTGAGGATGCCGAATTCATCCGCCGTAAAAGGGCGTTTCGGGCCGCCGATGATGACAACATCGGCATCTTTAGGAATGTGTCCTTTGCTCAAAAGTGAAAGTTTTTTGACAGTGAATCCCTGTTTTTCCAAAGCATCTTTGATTAAGGCGTACCCCTCTCTTTCGGCGTCGTCAATGCTGCGCTCGCCGTGGCCTTCGACAAAGTAGAGTGTTTTTTTGTTTTCACGGCTGCTTCGAATGAGGGCGGATGTGACGGCTTCCTCGCTGATATCGCGCGCCGTGGTCGCGCGGCCTTCCGATTCCACGATAATTTTGTCGTACTCCGTAATGCCGTATTGTTTTGTCATAGCCGGTTTTTTGTCCGGATCGACAATGACATAGCTGATTTTCTTGCTCTTACGTTTGTAGTTTTCGAGCAAAGTTTTTGCTTTGCTGCGGACTTGACTGTCGTCTGTAAAAAAGCCGATGAATTTAACCTCGTCTTCCAAATGGGCCAATACGTTTTCTGTTTGCGGGGAGAGCGAAAAGGTCCCGGCATCGGAAAGATCAAAACGCACTTCGTGGCGCGCCAGGATGAAGTTGAGGATGGAGAGGATGGCGATAAAAATAAGGACCATCAAAATGCTGTTGAGGCCGAATTTCGTCGATCGCTGACTGGAAAACTCTTTAAGCGTTTCAAAATGCGAGACAAAAAAGACGGAGAGTTGGAGCGCGGCCAAGAGCTCAAGGGTGGTATAGAGCCAAACTTTTTCTTCAAAAAACACATAAACAAAAACCCCGGCCAGGGCAAAAATAAATCCTAAAAAACCGAGAATTGCTGTCATGTTTTTCTTTAACGCCATGTTTTGATGCCTACTATTTCCATCGCTGAGACTCAACCACACGATGCGTCAAAAAAAGACCCAGGGCGGTCATGGAGATAAAATAAACGAGGCTTCGGCTGCTGATGAGCCCTTTTACAAACTGGTCGAGATGACCCGACATCGAGAGATAATTTGCGACCTGGCCCAGTGTTGTTTCTCCGGCGGTGTGTGCGGAAGCGCCGACCATCCAAAGACCGATGAGGATGCCAAAAGAAATGACGGCGGCGATGATCTGATTTTCGGTTAAGGCGGATGCAAAGAGTCCCATGGCGAGAAAAACCGCGCCCATGAGGAAGAGTCCTAAATAGCTGGCAAAAAGAGGTTTCCAGGAGATCTCGACCGCCACGGAAAGCATGAGCGGCACATGAAGCGATAAAAGGAGCAGCAGCGAATAAACCGTGAGGGCCGCGATAAATTTTCCAAAGACGATTTGCGTAATCGTGATGGGGGAGGTCATTAAGAGTTCGTTGGTGTGTTCCTTTTTTTCCTCAGCAAAAAGACGCATTGTCAAAAGCGGCATGATGAGAAGCAGGATGATGCTCATATTAAAAAGGGTCGGACGGAAGACGGCGTCGTGAATATTGAGTTCCGGCAAATGGTTTTGAAATTGCATCATGCGCAGGGAAAGCCCGGAAAAATATTGTATCTGATTGTAAAAGAGAAAATCGGACACGGCGAGAAAAACCATCGCAACCACGTAGGCGATGGGCGAAATAAAATAGAGCCGGAGCTCTTTTTCAATTAAAGTGAAGGTGTTTTTCATTGTGCAAGCTGTGTTTTGTTTTCGGGTGTTGCTTCGGCCACGCCCTGTTCTTCCGTCGTGAGCTGCAAAAAGACCTCTTCCAAACTCAAAACAAGCGGCTTCATTTCCAGCAGCCCCCATCCCGATTCCACGACTGTTTTAGACAGTTGTTCTCGAATATCCTCACCTAAATTCGATTCAACGAGATACGATGACTCGCTATCGCCGGAAACCGACTGCGGCGTAACACGCAGCACGCCTTCAATCGCATTTAGTTTTTGCGGGGTTTCTGCGCCGCCCCGTCGGAGACGCAGTGCGATCTTTTCCGACTTTCGAACGTGTGAAGAAAGTTGTTCCTGTGAATCCACCGCAACAATGCGGCCGCGATTAATGATGACCACTTTTTGAGAGACCGCGGTGGCTTCGGGCAGAATATGGGTCGATAAAATAATAGTGTGTTCTCCCGCAAGGCCTTTGATTAACTCGCGGATTTCGATGATTTGTCGTGGATCGAGCCCCACGGTCGGCTCATCCAAAATCAGTACGTCCGGATTGTGAATCAGCGCCTGCGCCAATCCGACACGCTGGCGATAGCCTTTTGAAAGATTTCCGATGAGGCGATTTGAAACATCGCCCAGGCCCGTTTTTTCAAGCGACAGGGCGAGACCGGTTGTTTGATCGGATTTTGAAAGCCCTTTGATTTTTGCGACGAAGCTGAGATATTCGGTGACGGTCATTTCCGGGTAAAGCGGCGGTGTTTCGGGTAAGTAGCCGATGCGTCGTTTGATCTCCATCGGATCTTCAAAAATATCGTATCCGGAGATAAGCGCCGTACCGCTCGTCGCGGGCATGAAGCAGGTGAGGATGCGCATTGTGGTGGTTTTCCCCGCGCCGTTCGGTCCCAAAAAAGCGAGTACTTCGCCTTTGTCAACCGTAAAGCTGACATCATCAATTGCGATGACCTCCCCGTAACGTTTCCCCAAGTGTTTGACCGCAATCATTTCAGTGCGTGATCCGTTTTCTAAAAATCGCCAGAACTAAGGCAGAAAGACCGATAAAATTACAATAAATGAACCGTAGGCGTCAAGCAGGATAAAGGCCCCAAATTCCGCGATTGATTTTGGGAAGGTTCTGAAATGTCGTGTGTTTTGCTTTTAGGACGGTTTAATTGACTCCAAACCGCATCAGCGCATTTTTAATCACTAAAGATCGCGCCGAATCCGAAACTGATACGGGGGGAGCCGTCTGAAGCATAGCCGGACTGCGGCGGCCAAAGGTAGAGATGGGTTTTTTCGAGCAGGGGATAGTGTTGTTCTGCGGTGCCGATTTGTTTGGATTTACTGCCCTTTACGACGCCGACAACTGTAATGCGCCGACCGCTTTTGTAAATTTCGGGGTCTAAAAAAGTGATGTCCGACAGAAAAAAACGTCCCATGGATCGGTCGGTAAACTGAGGCGCGCGCCCCGGCCCCAACGGTTTTTGAAGGATTTCGATTTCCGTGCCGTCTTTCAAAACGTGTGTTTCAATAATTTCGCCGCCGAGCAGTACCGTTTTGCCAAGATGTGCTTTCGGGTTTTTCAAAATATCCTCAAAGGAGAGGCGGTTGTCGATCGTCTCTGAAATTTCATCGGGAATAATCTTCGGCCCGCAGGAGATGAGCAAAAGCGCTGTTAAACAAAATCCGGATAAATAGTTTACGGATGTCTTGGGCATGGACGAAACCCCGAATAACACATTGCAGATAAGGATCGAAATTGATTAACCTCTCTTCAGACAATAACATACACAAACTTTAAAACTGAAGAGGAGTCTGAAGGTGGATGAAAATGCTTATCGTATCGGCTTGATTGGTGTGGGACGCATGGGGGCCAACATGGCCCGGCGTTTAAACGATGAGGGTTATACTGTTACAGCCGTCTATGATCTTGATTCCGAAAAATCAAAAACGCTTTCAGCGGAATTAGGGTGTTCGGTTGCTAAGAACCCTGCCGAGGTCGGGCAAAGGTCGAATACGGTTTTGACTGTGGTGACTGACGATGATGCGATGCGGAAGATTTTTTCGGAGGATGATCCGGACAGCCTGCTTCTGGTTGCGAAAGACCGTTTGTTTATCAATTGCGCAACACTTTCACCCTCGATACATGTGGAGATTGAAAATTTAGTCCGGCAATACGGCGGACAAACGCTGGAGGCCTGCATGGCCAGCAGTATTCCCCAGGCCCGTGAAGGCACGCTGTATCTCATGTGTGGCGGAAAACGGGATGTTTTTGAGTGGGCCGAACCTTTGCTCAAATCGCTCGCAGGCGCCATCCGTTATATCGGGACTGCGGGTGAGGCCGCGAAGGTTAAGGCCCTTGTGAACATGGTGATGAATATGAATACGGCGGCGCTCGCGGAAGGTTTGGGACTGGGCGCATCGATGGGTTTTGATCTTGGCATGCTGCGTGAGGTTTTCTCGCAGACGGGCGCCGCTTCCCGCGTTTTAGAGACGGATGGCCCGGATATGCAGAATCGGGATCACGCATGTTATTTTTCGGCGGAGCACGCTGCAAAGGATTCCGGTATTGCATTACAACTCGCGCAAGCACACGATTTGAATCTCCCGCTTGCCGAAGCCGCATTTTTGCAGTATTGCCGCTTAGTGGACATTGGAAAAGGGGAATGGGATAAATCGGCGGTTTCGGAACTGACTTTCCCGGGTCGCGGTGAAACCGGGCAATAAAATGTGTGTGTTCTGTGAGGAATGCGCACGAGCCATCGCTCATTCAAGCGAATGCAAGGCGGCAGATGACCGCTTATCAACTGTATGTATGCGTCACTTCGTGCTTGACGCGAGATTGGGGTTTTTGTCTTTTAAGCGATTTAATATTTGCGCGCGGAAATTGATCCTTCTGCTTGTGATGGTCTTTTTGGTGCAAATGGGGACAAAACCCAAGCCCGCACATGCGCGTTTAATCGATGAATATCCGCTTTTTAAAGAAAAGCTGGCGCACTCTGCTTTTGGCCTTCCCATTTATTTGGAGTCCTCCGACACGCAAGGCACGGTTTACGGCGTGCTTTCCTTCCCCTACGCGACGCTTGAGGCATATTTTAGCCGGCCCGAAGTATGGTGCGGTGTTTTTTTGCTGCATTCCAATACGAAAGCCTGCACCTATCTCGTGCGGCAACCTCACTGCGCACTGATCCTGTACAACGGAAATAAGGATTACGAGACGCCGTCGGAAGCGGTTCGCGTTGCTTATGATTTTAATGTAGTCAATTCAAATTCAGCCGATTTTCAGGTTGTATTAAATGCCGAAAAAGGCCCGTTTTTTACAAAAAACTATCGGATGGATTTTCAAGCGATACCCTTGACGGAACGAAGTGCCTTTGTGCGGTTTGAATTTTCATATCAATCGGATCCGGTCATTAGAAAATTGATTGCGTTTTATCTTGCGACTTGGGGGCGCAACAAGATCGGCTTTACTGTGGCGGGGCAGGATGATGAAGGCAATGCGGTACATATCAAAGGTCCGCGCGCCATTCTTGAACGTAATGTCATTCGGTATTATTTGGGCATCCTGGCCTTTCTGGAGACGGCGGAACGGAATGAATGGCCGCAAGTCAAAAAACGTTTCGATCTTTGGTATGATCTGACCGGAAGATACCCGAAGCAGCTTTACGAGAAAGAAAAGGATGCGTATCTGCGTGTCAAAGAAAAAGAGTGGTCCAATCAACAAAAAGAGCAAGAAAAAATCCCGCCCGCCGCGCAGAAAAGCTGTTCATCATTTCTTAAAAAACCATGACCTCGGATTTTCCAATTTGAAAGAGCAGTTTACGGATTTCTCACTTGTTTTCCATCGTTTTAAAACCGACAAAGCCGCAGGTCTCGTATGTCCCTTATCCCGGTGTTGGTTCCCAAAGTGGGGAGTGTGAGATCATCTTTTCCTTGGAGATAATTTAGAGAAGCAGTTCTCCGTCAATTCCGGACCGACTCCGTTATGTTTCCAAATAAGGAATGGGCTCTGTGAAAATTTTTGTTTGACGAGGCGTCTTAAGCTGATGTCTAATGATCCAAAATGTTTAATCACCCCAACAAAAAATAGCAAAAATAATCTGAGAGTCAGGCGGGTTGCCCTATAAACCGACCACAATTTTATGTAAATTGGGGGGCGGTTTTTTAGGCATAGCATCTCCTGGCACGTGGCAATCGGGCCACATGTCACTCTAAACGGCAGGTAGGGTGATCCCCGAATGAGTCTCCGATTGCGTCAAACATTATTTGGAGAATGAAATGGCTTCTGATGGAAAAAAAATGAAAAAAGTCGAGATCGTGATTGAAGCGATGATGCTTGATAAGGTGATTTCTATTATGGACCAGGCCGGGGTCAGCGGCTACACCATCCTCCCTTCTGTGACCGGTCGGGGACATCGGGGACATCGAACCGGGTTTGGGTTTACCGATGTCTTTAATAACGCAATGATCTTTACGCTCACTGATGAGGCCATCGCCCTCAAGATCAGCCAGGAGGCGAAAAAACTTATACAAAACTATGCGGGAGTCGTTATTATTTCAGATGCCGATGTGGTGTGGCCCGACTATCAGAAGGATCGATAAAATATGGATGCAAATCTTTTAACCAATTTGATGACGCCTCCGATTTTGTTTTTTTTCTTCGGGGTCTTTGTGAGGCTGATCGGGTCCAACCTTGAAATCCCACCGGCCCTGACCAAGTTTTTTTCCCTTTATATGCTGATGGCCATCGGCATAAAAGGAGGGACGGCGATGGCCGAAAGCGGGCTCGGCCAAGATGGGATGATCGTCATCGGCTCTGCGGTACTCATGTCGATGTTGGTGCCCCTCTACAGCTATCCGATCCTGCGCATCCGCTTGAAGAATCTCTACGATGCTGCAGCGATTGCCTCCTGCTATGGCTCAGTCAGCGCAGTCACTTTTATTGCCGCGAGCTCGTTCATCACGAAGTTGGGGATCGACTATGGGGGATATATGGTGGTCTCCCTGGTGCTGATGGAATCCCCGGCCATTGTGATGGCCGTACTCTTGGCAACCACAGTGCGCAGCAAGGAAGTACGGGGTACAAGTGTTCAGATCCAAAGAAAGTCCCCTGCCTTGCCCATGAAAAAAATTCTGCATGAAGCGTTCACAGACGGGACCCATCTGATGTTGATCGGCAGTTTGGTGATCGGTGCCGTGACCGGGATAGAAGGGAAAAAGGCGATGGAACCTTTTACCGGGGGTATCTTCAAGGGAATGCTCTCTTTTTTCCTCCTTGATATGGGGCTTTCAGTGGCCAGTCGTCTCCGGGAAATGAAGGATGTGGGGGTATTTCTTGTTGGATTCGGGGTGGTCATGCCGATTCTCAACGGTGTCATTGCACTGAGCATTGCCTATTTTCTGGGCTTTGGCATGGGAGATGCGTTCCTGTTCATCATTCTGGTGGCAAGCGCCTCCTATATCGCGGTTCCGGCCGTGGTCAGGTATGCCATTCCCGAGGCAAACCCGAGTCTCTATTTCACGATGGCGTTAGCGGTGACATTTCCCTTTAATATTATTATCGGCATCCCCCTTTATTACAAAATGGTCTCAGTTATATGGGGAGGCTGATTTTCTGTCTAAGTTGATGTAAAAAAAGATCGTCCTAAGTACTTATTACGGTCTCCTCATGAAGGGTATTAGACAATAGGTAAATGCGTTCTTCGACAAAAGTTTGTCGGGAAAAAAGGTCGGATTACAATGTTCGATGTTGATGGATCCTGATCAATCCGGCGGTGACTTTTTAGGCATCTTAGTTATAGAACTCAAAATATAAAATGTCTATTTTTTTTGAATTGACAAGCCTTTAGCCCCTGTCTTATCATGAAAAAACTTTTGACACGCTTTCCTGTATAGAATTGTTAAGCTACACTTAGTGATTGTTCAGTATTCATTAATGCATAAGGAGTTGTGATGGAACGAGGAAAAGAGCCGACGTATCGTGTTGTTCCCGGGCCTGAAGGCCTGCTTCCCCCTGCGGCCACGGTTATGGGCGTTGCTCTTCCTGAAGAGGGAGAAGGACTTGTTGAAGGACGGATTGTTTCTGAGACGGAAGCGCTGGAGCAAGCGGCCATTGCGATGTTAACCCGTAAAAATGCGACGCTTTTTCCAGGCCCTCTGATGCTTTGGGGGTGGAATGAGCATACCAATCAAAAGGCCGATGCTTTTTTTGAAATGGCGAAGGAAATTCCAGGTGTCCGTATTATCCCCATGCCGGATTATCGGCCCATCTATCCCAAGATTGATCCGGAAGCTGTAATCAACCCCTGTCATCCTAATCTTACGATATGGCACAATAAAATCGAAGCCTGTGTCTTTATCGGCGTTCACTGCCATTACGCAAATATTACACTCAAGATGGTTCGCGCCGGAACAAACTGTTATACTATCGCGCTCTGTGCGGAAGCCGGTCATGAAGATGCAATGGCTTCCGTCCCTAACTTTGACATTGATAAAATCGATCGTTTCAGAGATGCCTTGATCCGGGTGAAGAAAAACGGTGTGAAACCTCTCTATGAAGGCAAAGGCATCGTGCCGACGGGTTGGGCTCAGATTTCAAAGTTACCCGGAGAAGCGCTTTCAAAACCCGAAGGCGAACTCGTCCAGGCCGGTGCAACGCCGGGATTTTCTCATGAACTCGAATCCGGATTAGACGACACAGCAGAATAAATTTAAGGAGAATCGGTTATGGCAGATGGAGTGAATGTCGAAAAAGGCGCTGAAGCAGCTGTGAGAGGGGATGATCCCCGCGCACATGTGATTTCTGAAAAACCGGCGCCTCCCAAAGGAGAAGCTAAAACGGGCGCAGCCGCGCAACGCGTGGTTGATCCGGATTATCTCTTATTAGACGCCCCCAGAACGAAAGAGTTTATTACAGGCAGTGAAGCGGCAAAAGAAGCCATTCGCCGCGCCAATGTTGATATCGCCATTGCATACCCCATTACTCCGCAAAGTGAAACGATGCAGCAAGTCGGCTATCTGTACGCCGAAGGCTATATTAAAGATTATTATCGCGGCGAGGAAGAAATCGGTGTGATGTCGGCCGTCGCCGGCGCTTCCCGTGCCGGTGTGCGTACTTTGACCGCCACAGCGGGCCCCGGATTGATGCGCGGCATCGAATCCATTGTCTCTTGGCCGGGGGGACGCTTGCCTTCCCTTTTGCTGGTGATGTGTCGGGTGGTGAATGCCCCTTTGGCGATTCAGCCGGACAATGTTGAAATTTCCTATCTCCTGAATGCGGGAGGAATTGTGCTTCACGGTGAAAATCAGCAGGATTTTTATGATTATCCCCTGGTTGGTTTTATGGTTGGCGAAAAACCGGAGGTGACCTTGCCGGTTGCGGTTGCCGTGGATGGGTTTTTTGTGACACATGCGCGTGGCTGGGTTTCGATGCCCGCAGAAGATATCAAGCTTCCGCCACGGAATTGTTACCACGAAGCCGTTCCCATGATGGATAACGAAAATCCGCCGATTCGCATTGCCCGTGATGCACCGATTCAGAAATCAAACTTTATTTCTTATCAGATGCATGCGTCTTGGCAGCAGGAAGTTTGGGCTGCTCAGGAACGCGCCAAAAAATGGCTTGATCGCTGGTTGGGCGGTTTGCTTGAAATTGTAAACCCGGGTGCAAAAACCATGATTGTTGCTTCCGGTGCTGCTGTTTCTCAAGGGCGCGAGGCGGTCCGACAAGGCACGGAACAAGGTCTGGATGTGGGTTTGGTTAAAGTGAAATCCTTGCGCCCCTTCCCCGTAGACGAGTTGAAAGCCGCGCTTGCGCATGCTGAAAAAATAGTGGTGCCTGAATTTAACTATGTGGGATGGCTTGCCAAGGAGGTAAAGTTCGTCGTGGATCGGGCCGAACGCGTTATCGACGGGCCAAGGGTTTTCGGTGGCATGACGATGCCGACAGAGTTGATTCTTGAAACAATTACCGCTTTTAAATAAAGTACCGGATTACAAAGAGGAGTAGTCATGTCGTTAAAAACAATTCAAGCCGCAACAGGGTTTAAAGATTATTTGCCGAAAGAATACCAGGATTTGATTGATGACGGCCCATTTCTGCAAAAGAGGAAGGTATCTGAACTAGGTTCCTTTAAAGAGGCTCTCGAAGAGCATCCCATGTGTTCGGGCTGTGCCATGACCCTTTTTATCCGCTTGTGTTATGTGGGTTTTCCAAGTTTAGAGCATACTGTGCTTGTGGGCACGGCGGGCTGCGGTCGATTGGCGATTTCTCAGGGGGCGGTGCCTTTCGTTTATGGAAATTACGGGGATACCAACGCCGTGGCGACAGGTCTTAAAAGAGGGCTGGAGATTCGTTTTAAAGACCAGCCGAAGGATGTGGTTGTGATGGCGGGAGATGGCGGATTGGCCGATATCGGTTTTCATGCGGTCATGCACAGTTGGTTCAGAAAAGAGAAGTTTACCACCGTCATGCTGGATAATGAAGTTTACGGCAATACCGGAGGCCAGGACAGTGGCATGACCCAAAAGGGCATGGTTATGAAGATGGCGCCGACCGGGAAGAAATTTGAAAAAATGGACATGCTGGGGCTTGCGAAGACGGCCGGTGTGGCCTACACGGCACGCATTGCGCCGACAAATCCGACGCGTGTTGCAAACACGATCCGGAAGGCTGTTCTGATCGCCCGTGAAGTGGGTCCGACATTCATTCAGGCCTATACCTCTTGTAACATCGAATACGCCATTCCCACCCCGAAGGTGATGGATGACGCGAGAGCTGTTGAAAAAGACCGTTATAGCTTCGAGGAATATTTTAGTGATGAAGCCAAAGCCTACTGGGATGAAAGCGAAAAAGAAAGAAAAAGACTCCGGAAGGCAAAAAAATAAGGCGCCCGGGAAAAGGTTTAAGGAGATAAAACATGTCAGCAGAAGTAAAAAAACGCTATAGCGTCAGGATGGCGGGAATCGGGGGGCAGGGCGTTGTCACAGCCTCGCATGTGCTCAGCAACGGTGTCATCATTGATAAAGGACAAAGCACGATGGTGCCTTTTTTCGGATCTGAAAAAAGGATGGCCCCGGTAGAAAGCTATGTCCGGATTTCAGAAGATGCGATTTATGAAATTGGTGAAATCATTTACCCGAATGTCATTGTGATTTTCCACACCCAGGTGATTACCCACGGAAAATCGTACACAATGCCCTTTTATTGGGGATTGAAGAAAAACGGGGTCGTCATCATCAACAGCGAAACGGAAGTGGAGCTGATTCCGGATCAGGAAAAAGAACTTGAAGAGATGAATGCAAAGGTCTTTCACATTCCTGCTTCGAAAATGGCTGTAGAAATCGGAGGCACGGAGTTGGCGACAAACATGGGGATGGTGGGTGCCATTGCGGGCATATTGGGCATGCCGGGCGCAGAAGCAATTCAACAATCGATTAAAGAGCGTTTTATCGGAAAAGGGATCGTGACTTCCGGCGGGACGGCTGCGCTTGATAATGTGATCGAAAGGAAGTTTGCGAAAAAAGCGGAGCTTGTTGCCAAGAATAATGATGTTGCCGTTGCCGCCCGGGCGTATGCCATAGAACGCGGATGGGACAAACAAGTTGTTGAGGCAATTGTGCAGAGCAAAGCAACGGTAAGCGTGTAGGCGATCTTCAGGAGGTTTGTGAATGTATGCTGTAGCAGAAATAGATGCAGAGATTTGTGGTGCAACAAAGTGCCGTCTTTGTACGCAGTTTTGTCCCGAAGGAAACACCATTCTTTATGATGAAACCCGTGGCACGGCTTATGTTGCCGTAGATCGTTGCAAAGGCTGTGAGATTTGTGTGGGGATCTGTGACGATCTTGCAAAACATCATGCCATCAAAATGGTGCCGATCGATCAGGTCAAAGAAGGTTTTGAAATTAGTAAAGTCGGTTTCAAAAGGAGTCTCGTCGAATCCGAGTAACTTCTGTCAACCGGGGGCGCATGTCCGTCAAATAAGGCAGAAAAATGCATTGTCTTAAATGCGGGCATGATAATTCCCCGGAGCTTTCCCGGTGTGGGCGTTGTCTCGCCCCTGTTTCTTCCTCTAAACATCGCTTTTTAAGTTGTCCGGAGTGTCGGCATGAAAATGATGCCGATGCCGTTTATTGTGAAATTTGCCATGAACCCCTCCGTCCCGGCCAATCTGAATGAGGTCGGCTCTCCCCGATATCTTGGAAGGGGATCTGGATATTGTTTTTGTCGGTATTAATCCGGGACGGTATTCGGACAAAGTCGGCCATTATTATGCGCAGGGCGCCAACCGTTTTTGGCCCTTGCTTTTTCAGAGCCGGGTCATTCCCGTCTCACTCAAACCGCAGGATGATTGGAAATTGCCCCGGTTTCGGATTGGATTAACCGATATTGTTCAGCGGGTGACTGCAAGTTCCAGTGATTTATCAAGTGATGAATTGAAGGTCGGCGGTGAAGTGTTTCGGCGAAAGATGGCGTTTTATCGTCCTCGTATGATCTGTTTTAACGGCTTAACGGCCTATCGTGCCCTTTTTAAAGAGGAAGATGTTGCAGGTTTAAAAACGTTCACCTTGGGGAAGAGCACACTTTTTGCCATGCCGTCCACAAGCGCGCGAAACGGGCATTATTCAAAAATCGCGCTTCTTTCATTGTTTGTACAGCTTCAAGCCTTTCGGAAAAAGGTGTGTTTCTCTCAGAATCAAACCGGATAAAAAAAGGCCCTTTCAAAAATGAAAGGGCCTTTTTTTATCCGGTTTATGATGTGTTTGAGTGGATTATTCTTCCGCTCTCGGTTTCAGCACGATGAAGAAGGCACGGCCTTCTCGTGTGACACGCATCAGAATGGTTTCTGTCTGTTTTGTGGCCTTCATGACACTGTTGAAGTCCGCCTTGTTTTTAATTTTTTGGCGATTGACTTCCTTGATGAGGTCTCCGACACTCAGTCCCTCTTTTTCTGCGACACTTCCCTCATCGACATTAGCAATGAGTGCGCCTTCATCACTTTCTTTCAGCTTATATTTCAAGACAAGCTCATCCGTGATGTCTTCAACAGTCAATCCCAGGAATTTTTTGGCTTCCCGGGGAATAGAGGCCATGACCGTTTCATCTTTTCGTTCGACCAGATTGATGACCAGTGTGATCTCCTCTCCATCACGCAGGACGCCGATATTGATTTTGTCGCCGGGGGTGTAACCTGCGATCACACGGGCAAGCGTATTCGGAGTGTCAACGGCTTTTTCATTAACGGAAAGAATGATATCTCCGGGTTGGACGCCTCCTTTGGCGGCGGGATCGCCTTCAAAAACCTCATTAATCAAAACCCCGGCGCCTTCTTTTACGCCGAATTTCTGGGCCAGTTCCGTGGTCAGCGGTTGAATGCCCACGCCAAGCCAGCCGCGGCTGACTCTGCCTTTGTCTCGCAATTGATTGATGATGGATTTTGCCATATTTGAAGGAATGGCAAAGCCGATGCCCTGAGCAAAATTGATGATGGCGGTGTTGATGCCAACAACCTCTCCGCGGATATTAAAGAGCGGGCCGCCCGAGTTGCCGGGATTGATTGAGGCGTCCGTTTGGATGAAATCTTCATAGCGGGAAAGATTGACGTTTTCTCTGCCCAGTGCACTGATGACCCCCACAGTGAGCGTGCGATCCAGACCAAAAGGGTTACCGACCGCAATCGCCCATTGCCCGACTTTGACCTTTGAAGAATCACCAAAAATCACAAAGGGAAGATCATGATCTGCTTCGATTTTGACGAGTGCCAGATCCGTGTCGGGGTCTTTCCCAATCACAGTGCCTTTAAATTTTGTTTTATCCGAAAGCCGGACTTCCACAACAGATGCATCTCCGACAACGTGGTTGTTGGTGACGATATAGCCTGTCTTGTCGAAAATGAAACCTGAACCGGAGCCGGGAGGGGCCTCACGTGGTCCGCCGCGCGGTCTTTGCGGCCTGGGGGCGGGCGGGGCGGAAGTCGTTGGGGAAATATTAACCACCGCAGGTTTTACTTTTTCGGCAAGTTTCATAAATGTGGATTGCATTAATTCGACAAGTTCATAGCCTTTTTCAGTATCACTTGCCGCGTTGACCTCCGTTGCCGTGCCCGGCAATAAAAGCATGGCAACGATAAGCATTTTAGAGATGAAAAACTGGGTCCGCACAAACATAACCGCTCCCTTCAATTAAGATAAATAGTCACTAATGTTTTTCGAGAATGTTCCTTTAAGTATAAACAACAAATAGATATTTTACAACAAACCGCAAAGGCTTCATTATCCAGTAAAGTCCTATTTTGTCTGAGCAATTTTTTGGCGTCTTTCTCGTTTGACAGCTTGCCTTTTATCAGATAGACTCCGGGTTTCCACGGCTTAAAACCGTCCTAAACGCCTTCTTAGCGGTAATGAATCAATCTCAGGAATATACAACATTGCGTCACGGCCCGGCGATCAAAATTGCCGGCGCCGGGCCGGCGGGTTTAACTGCCGCAATTTGTTTGGCAAAGGCGGGTATCCCGGTTGAGGTTTTTGAAGCACGTCAGTCTGTGGGTGAACGTTTTATCGGTGATTTTCAAGTCATTGAAAATGCGAGTTTCGCTGAAGATGCGTCTGACATGCTTGAACGGATCGGGCTGTCGCAAAACTTCTTTTTTCAGCCCGGCCATCAGGCTGTTTTTTATGACCATCATTTACGGCCCCAGCGCGTTCAAAGTAAGCGGCCTTTTGCTTATTTTATTTTGAGAGGGCCGGGGGAGGACAGCCTCGATTCCGGCCTCTTGGCACAGGCCCTCGATTTAGGGGTAAAGGTTTATTACGGCAAACGCATCAAAAAAGAATCTGTTGACATCGTTGCGACCGGGCCGGCCGTTGCAGACGGTTTGGCAAAGGAGATGACCTTTGAAACCGATCTGCAAGATACCGTTTCGGTTTTGTTTGACATGAATGTTGCGCCCGGCGGTTATAGCTATCTTTTTGTATTAAAAGGTCGCGCGACACTGGGTTGTGCGATTACACGGGATTTTGGTGGCATCAAACACTGCTTTGATCTTGCGCTTGCACGTTTCCAAAAAATTTCCCCCTTTGAAATAAAGGCCCCGAAATTTGCCTTTTCTTATATGAATTTTTGCCTGAAGGATTCTGCTGCGGTTCGGAACAAACTCTTCATCGGTGAAGCAGGCGGGTTTCAGGATTACCTTTTTGGATTGGGGATTCGATACGCGATGAAAACCGGTTATGCCGCCGCACAAAGTATGATAAAGGACCTGTCTTTCGATGCGCTTTGGAAAGAAGAAATCGGTGAAAAACAAGAAGTCAGTTTGGTGAATCGTTTTCTTTACGAGCATGGCGGCAACCGGGGCCTTTCATCTTTTGTGAAACGTGCCGGGCGTCGGGATCTGCAAGCGTATCTTGAAAAATGGCACAGCCAGACCTATTGGAAACGGCTGCTTTTGCCGTGGCTCAAAAAATCCTGGAAAAAAGAATCGCCCTGTTTTCACCGAATCCCTAATCACTGGTGTCGGGAAAAACCTGAGGCCGCTTCCCAAATACCGTTGGGTGCGGTTAAAACGGATGCCGACTCGAATAACAATCCCTAAAAATGACCTTATCGCTTGATAAAGCCTACGATTATTGTAAAAACCTGACGGAAAAAAGCGGCCCGCATTTTTCCGTCGGCTTCCGGTTTTTGCCTCAGGCCAAACGTCGTGCGATTTATGCCGTTTACGCCTTTTGCCGTTATGCCGATGATATTGTGGATGAACATCAGGATCAGCCGCTTGAACCTCTGCTTCAGGCTTGGGAAGCCGAGCTTGAATGCTGTTACCGCCAGGAACCGCAACACCCCATTACCGTCGCGCTGGCCGATGCGGTGCAACATTATCCCATCCCAAAAGCAGGTTTTTTAGGATTGATTGCGGGTTGTCGCATGGATCTTGAAATCAGCCGATATGCTTCTTTCAAAGATCTCATGGTTTATGCCGACCTCGTGGCGACAACGATTCGGGATCTTTCACTTCCTATTTTTGGATATCGCGATCCAAAGGGCATTAATTTGGGGCGATCCCTTTCGACTGCGCTTCAATTGACAAATATTGTGCGCGATGTCGGGGAAGACCTTGAGCGTGGGCGAATTTACTTGCCTTTAAATGAGATAAAGGCCGCAGGTTATTCCGAAGCAGAGTTGATCGGCAAAGTCAAAAACAAAGCATTCTTAAAAATGATGGCGTTTCAATGCCAAAGGATACGCACTTATTTTGATGAAGCGGCTGAGCTCATCCCAATGGTCGAAGCCGATTCGCGTCTTGCCGTCTCCCTCATGCGAAATGTCTACGTGGCCTTGATTGACCGGATCGAGAAAAAACCTTTTGATGTCCTCGATACGCAAATCCGGCTTTCACTGGCGGATCGTGGAAAAGTCGTGACGCAAACCTTACTTGAAAATAAGGGGTGATGTCGTGAACGGGAAAAAAGTGTTTGTTGTGCGCGGGCATTCCGGGATCGGCCTTGTGGTTGCAATCGAAGCGAAAACTCTAGGGCTCAGATACGGTACCTTATTGGGTTTTGCTGAGAATGCTTTAGAGGCAAAGTTCATGAAAGACAAGTACAACCACAGGAACCGTCCTCGTGAGCGACGGCGGTGCGACCTTGGTTTAATCAGAGCGTGCTCAAGGCAGAAAAAATGACACAAGCGGATTCAAAAACCCATGAAGGTTTCCTTCACCAGAGTGATATTATTCATCATCTTCAAGCAGCACCTGCGCAATGTGTTTGACTTGAACCGAATCTTTTAGGCCGTTCTTCAGCTGGATCATGCAGGCGGGGCATGAGGTGGCGACGATTTCTGCGCCGCTGTCTTTGATGCCTTGTCGTTTTCTTTTAAAAATTTCAGCCGATTGTTCGGGGTTTTTAATGCAGAAAGTGCCCGCACCTCCGGCGCAGCGGTCGGCATCGGGCATTTCGACAAAGGCTAAGCCGGGATTTGATTTCAGCAAGGCCCGCGGCTGCCGACTCACGCCCGCCGCCCTTAAATGACAGGAAGAATGATAGGTGACTTTTTGTTTTTTTAGTCCCTTGTTTCTCTCTGTTTTTTTAGAGCGATTCAACTCCTTTTTTTCATTCCCATGCAAAAATTCGGAAATATGCACGACTTTTGAGGCCAGGGTCTGGGCCTTTTTTTGATCGTTTTTATCGGAAAATAAGTCCGCATAATCCTTCAGCATGTAGGTGCAGGACGCGCATCCGGTGACGACTTTCTCATAAGGTGCGAGGGTGTCGATATTGAAGCGTGCGTTTTTTTTCACATGATCCGTTAAACCGTAGGTTTGAATCGGCGTGCCGGAGCAGCGTTGTGGCGGCAGGGCCACATTGACACCGCGTTTTTTGAGTAGTGTAATGACGGCGTCACCGACACCGTCATCAAAATAATTGGCCGCGCAGCCGTGAAAATAGGCGATACCTGTTTTGATTTGTGTTAAATCCCCGTAGCGTTCCCGCAAGGGCCTTTTTGCAAGCTTCGGCAGCGTCATGTCTGCGGGGATGCGGGCGGTCGGGGCCAATCCTTTGAGAAAGAGATGAGAAAGCGGTTCGATTAATCGGCGGACAAAAGGCCGGTCCCATAGTTTTTGTGTCCGGGCGGCCGCTTTCATTAACGATTCAAAACGTCTTTGATCGGCTTGCAGATCAAAGAGTTTTTTGGCTGTGGTATTGGGCTTGGCCTCGCGGGCTTTGAGAATGAGTTTTGAAACGTCGATGCCTGCCGGACAGACCGTGCCGCAGGATTTGCAATTGATACAAGCCTCGACCACGCGGCTTGATTTTTCATAGTCGTATTCGGGGTCGGTGAGGATGTGAAACCAGCCGCGTGCGGCGTTGGATTCTTCTCCGGCGACATCGTAAACGGGGCAGACCGAATTGCATTTGGCACAGGTGGCGCATTTTTTAGAAAGCCGATGCAGGTCGATGTTTTCTGTAAAGGGTGTTTCAGTAATTTTAATACCGGGGTTTAGAATGTGTTCGGGATCGAATAAATTTTTGACTCTTTTGAAAAGACCGTAAAGTTCGGGGCCGTAGAGTTGTTTCACAAACTCCGCGCGCACGCGGCCGTCGCCGTGTTCCCCGCAAAGGGAGCCGTCGAAGCGGGTCATCACCGTTTCATGAATTTCGTGAGAAAGTGCGACCATTGTTTTGAAATCTTCGGGGTCATTGAGATTCAGCAGGGGATTGATGTGGGCGTTGCCGTCCCCGATGTGTCCGTAGATGGCGACGGCGACGCCTTTTTCCGAAAAGAGCGTTTCAAGATAATCGACGAGTTCGGGGATGCGTTCTGCGGCGACGACAACATCATCGGCAAAGTTGATCGGATGTTTGTTTTCATCAAAGCGATAAAGTGTGGGGTACATGGCTTTGCGCACTTGCCAAAGTGCGGCTTGTTCGTCAGGATCAAAGGCGATGGCCATGGGTGCGCTAAGGTCGGTTTTTTGCATTAAATCACGTACGGCGGACATTTTTTCCTGCGCGGCATCGTCAAATTCGAGCAGCAGCATGACGGCGGCCTCTACGGGAATATTAAATCGTTTGCGGCCCACGAGATCGAGTGAATTGGCATCCATCATTTCGAGTGCGCTCGGCGCGAGCGGAATCAGCTTGTTGACAAGATCGCCGACATCGGTGAGTGATTTTAAATAGATCAGGCCTGTGGCGACTTTTTGCGGTTTGGGCACAAGACGGATTTTGGCCTCCAGAGTTAATCCGAGCGTGCCTTCGCTGCCGATCAGCAATTGGTGCAGGGGAAAGCGGCCCAAGTTGAACGCTTCGGCGAGTGCAAAAAGGTTGTAGCCCGAAGAATTTTTCGAGACCTTTTTACGTTTCGATAAAATGAGGCCAAGGTTTTCTCTAAGCAAGTCGTGCAATTGGCGCAAGAAGGGGTTTTTCTGAAAAAGGGTCTCTAGGGCGGGGTCGTCTAAGGCATAATCCTTTGCGATCATCCGGTTGCCGTTGGCCAGCAGGACTTTCATTTCTAATATGTTGTCTTTGGTCGCGCCGTATTTGAGGGTGTGCGGTCCGGCGGCATTATTGCCCATCATGCCGCCGAGTTTGCACATGTCGCCGCTGGAGGGGTCGGGAGGAAACAACCAGCCCCGTTGCGCCAGTTTGCGATTGAGTTCCGCATAAATGATGCCGGGTTGCACTTGGGCCCAAGCGCCGTCGTCGTCGATTTTAAGGATTTGATTGAGTTGTGAAAATTCGAGGATGATGCCTTTGCCCACGGCATTTCCGGTGAGGTTGGTGCCGCCACTGCGTGCTGTGAGCGGGATATTTTCGGCTCTTGCAAATTTCAGCACCTTCTCCAAATCTTGTGAAGACTTGATCAGTGCAACGGCTTCGGGCACGGCTTTGTAAATGCTTGCGTCGATAGAATAAGCTGTGATGGCGGCGGTGTCGGTCAAGACCTGCTTCGGTCCGATCAAGTCACGTAAAAGATTGAAATCATGTGGCATGTGCAGAGTATAACAGGGCGGCCTTCATTACTTCAAAAATTGAAAAAGGGTTGCGCCGATCGTAGTGCCGATGAGGTTGTAGCTGACATCCCACCAGTCAAAGACACGGCGAGGCAGCACC
>JALUVJ010000147.1 GCA_027020665.1 Nitrospira sp. | reverse complement strand
GACTCGCAGTTCGAGAACAGTGTCTCTCTGGGCGAAGAGATGCTCTCGCGTGCACTGTCACGCTATTCCATCAAGCTAAAATCCATCAATATGGACGAACTTGCCGAAAAGTATAACCTGAAGAGCAGGGAGCAGTTGCTGGCATCCCTTGGCCGAGGCGACCTGAAGCTGGATAACATCTTGCGGAAAATCCTGCCGGACCAGGACACCAAGGAAACAGAACAATCGGTTTTCAAAAAGTTTCTGGAGCGGGCAAGAAAATCGAGTGGTGGCATTCGCGTTGCCGGTATGGACAACATTATGATCGCTTTCGGCAAGTGCTGTAATCCGGTGCCGGGCGAACCCATTACCGGTATCGTCACCAAGGGACGCGGGATTGTCGTCCACACCAATTATTGCAAAAACCTGCAGCGGCTTATGCAGGAACCCGAAAGAATTGTCGATGTGTCCTGGGATGTGGAAAAAGGCTCCCGTTTTATCGCCGGCCTGTATGTTTTGGGCGAGCGTCGTAACAAGCTGCTCACCGAAATAACGGAATCCATCACCTCGACAGATTCTAACATCATCAGCGTTAATATGAATGCGGAAAATTCGCTTGTCAATTGCATGATCAATTTCGAAGTCTATGATCTTGAACATCTCAATCGTGTTATGACAAAAATCAAAAAGGTTGATGGCGTCATTTCCGTGGGCAGGTTGAATGAGTAAAATTTTGGGTCAAAAAATATTAAAAATATGCGCATTTAGTGCTGCATAATAAAAAAAAAGTTGCTAAAGAGATTTATTTTTTTATATTTAGATACACTCATGTTTCTCTGAAAAAAACATTTTCTCGGTCAACCGGATCCATAGAAAAGCATATGTTGCAGGATGCGAGAATAAAGAATATTACTTAAATAGTGTAGCAATAAAAGCAAGGAGATAATTCGATGGCAAACCAAAGTAAGAGAACCATTACCAAAAAGGATGTTGCTAAACGCACTGCGAAAATTGCAGGTGAAAAGATATACCTCGCCGAAAAGATTGTTGATGGTGTCTTTCAGGCACTGCGCGAGTTTATGTCCGAAGCAGATCCGGAAGTGCGAATTGAAATCAGAGACTTTGGTGTTTTCGAAGTTAAAAAGACCAAACCCAAACCAAAAGCGAGAAACCCGAAAACCGGCGAAATTATTTATGTCCCTGCCCGTCGCAAGACGCACTTTAAAGCCGGCAAGCTTTTGAAGGAGGTCCTTAAGCAGCCGCTATCAGAGCTGGAAAAGAAATAATTCGCTCCCGATAATAAAAAAGCCGGAGCTACCGTATATTATGCAGGATCGATTTGAACAATTATTGACCGAGATTCCCATGGGACGAATTCTCGGCATTGATTATGGGCAGCAACGAATAGGCGTTGCCCTGAGCGATCCTTCGCAAATGTTGTCTTCGACTTACAAGACATTTGCCAATAAAAACAGCTCTGTTATTGTGCAGGAGATTTTGTCTCTTGTCAAAGAAAAAAATATTGTTGCTATAATAGTTGGTATGCCATATAATATGAATGGTACCATGGGCGAAAAAGCCGAAGAAGTAACTGATTTCATTGAAGAAATTAGAAAGCAGTGCTCAATACCAGTGGTACCCTGGGATGAAAGATGGA
>JALUVJ010000146.1 GCA_027020665.1 Nitrospira sp. | reverse complement strand
ATACGGGAAAAATTGGAATATAACGGCGTGCAATACATCACTTCTGGGGCGGTATGCGGCAATTGGTGGAAGGGACCGCGCATGGGGCATCCAGAAGGTTTTGCGGTTATTGAAGTCCGCGGCGATGAACTGACCTGGCGCTATGAGACATACGGATGGAAAGCCGCCGTAACGGAGAGTGATGCGCCGGGGCATTAGCGCCAGGCTCAGTTGCTGGCCTCTTCCTCCAGCGCTGTCACATGCGGGGCCGATGTTTTGGGCCGACCGGCCTGCCCGCGCCTCTGCCGAGCTGATTTGGGTTTATAAGACATCAACCGCCACAAGGCCAAAATCACCAGCGCCATGGAGATTTCCAGCGCAATAAAGCTGGCAATTTTCAAGTAGGCAAAATCGGGATGGACATAGCGAACCAACCAGCTCGAGGCTTCACTCAGCAAGGCCGATCCAAAAAAGGCGATAATCAGGGTTGCTTTTACCCATTTGGCAAACGGGGTAAAGATAAACAGGTGAGTCAGCAACAACGCCACCATGGCCATGACCGGCAAATGCCCGTGCGTGACTTCAAGCATGGAGCCAAACGTGCGCGGAAGCGTGTAAAGGTCTTCATTACCACGGTAATAGTCGATTACAGACGTCGGCGTCAGGTTCATTTTTGAAAAATACATGATGGCGGTGGTCAACCAAAATCCGGCGAAGAAGACCAGCGTAAAGATCAGGGTCAGACGCATGAGCGGATTGGCATAGAATTTCCCGTTCTGCATGTATTTCATTGTGCCGGTTCTCCGTTGATATGTTCAAACAGGGCGAGGGATCGTCGGACCATGAGCGTAAAGGCGCGCACGCTCAACGTCGCGCCGGTAATCGCATCGACACCGCGGCCGGGCCATAAATCCAGAGTCAGGCGCTGATTGTCATATTGGCGGAACCATTTGGGGGAAGGGATGTAATCGAGAGGCTCATAAAACGCCAGCACTTCTGTCATCTTTACTTTCCCTTCCGGAGAGATCAGAACCATCATAATTGTTGGTTTGGTGCGTACGGTTTGTTTTTCGAAGAACGCATATCCGGTGATTTTTCCGGCTTTCATGCCCACGTAATACGTAATCACCCGGGAAGCAAAAGGCGCGCGGGCTTTCTTTTCCAGCTTCTGTTTTTCTTCGCGGCTCAAAAAGACGGTCTTGCGAAGTACCGTGTCGGCATCGGCGAAAGCTTTTTGTAATGCCTCGGTTTGCGTCATAAATACTTGAGCAGCGGCGGGAAACGCGGTGGCGATCCAAACGATCGGCAGTCCCAAAATGAAGCGTCGAACGTGGGTTTGAAAATTCATCGCAAGGTCATCATTTTAGTCATTTGTTTTATTATTAAAACAGTGCAAATATAAATCAACATCACTGAAAAAACAATAAAAAAATTATCGATTTTCAATCATTATTGATAAAAATGCCGCTGGTTTTGTTTTTTAATGAACCGCAGAATGGAAACGTGGTGATGAGGGCTTGTGAACCCGGAAAGCACATAGCGAATTAGCGCTGATTTCCTGCGTTACCATGATGCACTTTTGCCAGGCGGCAGTCCTTGTTGCCGGTTTCATCGAACCCGGAAACACCGATGACCCGCCCTGCCCGCGAAAAGCAACATCCCTTTTTGGCGTCC
>JALUVJ010000145.1 GCA_027020665.1 Nitrospira sp. | reverse complement strand
GGATACGATCCCCCGCCTGTGGGAAATATCCGAAAATTCGGCCTTGATTTGATAGCCGGGCATGCCGGTGCCGTCATTAGAGGGATCGGCATCGGCGCTTAAAATGTCGCCACCCTGGATCATAAAGCCCGGAATCACACGGTGAAACGTCGTGCCGTCATAAAAACCGAAATTAGCCAGCTTTTTAAAATTGGCGCAGTGATTGGGTGCCACATCCGGGAAAAATTTGAAGACAATCCGACCCATGGAAGTTTCTATTACCGCCACTTCATCGGCTGCCACCGGCTCCGCCGGCAGGGAGCGGACTGCAGAGATTTTTTCCTGAATTTCCGCACTGGTCAGCGGGCGCTTTACTTTTGGTTGCGGCTGTTCTTGAGTCATGCTTTGCGATGTTTGTGTGTCCTCATTTTTTTTGGAACATGAGATGAAACCTACCACCCCAACCATCGTGATAAACAAAATAAAGTTGCGCATGCTTCCCTCCTGATATTGATCGATTTGAAACGTAGAATAATAGCCAAAAGGAAAAGAAAAAGCAAGGAAGAAATGGATAGCAAGTAACGGAATGTCCCCCGGAATTTGGCATGGGATGGTGATATAATGGTTTAATTATGAGTGAATGAAGCGGTGAAAAAATGATGTAAATTGCTTGCAAGTTTTTCCCGGTGTTTGCTTTGCTCCGGGTTGAGTTGTTCAACAGGTTTGTAGTGACGCCGTAAGGCGTTCAACAGTGCAAGAATTCATTCTCTCGCCGTGGCGCTGAGAACGCTGCGAAAAGCATCTCACGCCAAGCCGCAAAGGCGCAAAGACGCGAAAGATGAAAAACACCAGGTTTGTAGTGACGCCGTCAGGCGTTCAATAGTGCAAGAATTCATTCTCTCGCCGTGGCGCGGAGAACACAGAGAAAGGCGTCTCACGCAAAGGCGCCAGGGCGCAAAGAAAGGCACAGGGTATGATTGAAAAAAGACGAGGCCCTCATCAAACGCCGCAGGCGTGACATGTTTGTAGCAAGTTGCGCAAAAAAAACACCAGGCACCTCGCAGGTGCCTGGTGTTTTCTGCCCCCCGGCACATGGTGTTTCCTGAGGAAGGTGCCCGGTGTTTTTAGTGGTGCCTGACACTGCAGTGAAAAACAGTTGACATTCAGATGGATAGCAAGTAAGTGTTGCAAAGTCGTTGAAATGTTGTTAAGTTCTCAAACAACCGCTGCAGAAAAACGAGCGGAAATATGGTAATAAGGACCGTAGCAGCATGAGAAGGACATCCTTTATTATCGCATTTTACGTTTGTTCAACCGGCGTTGCACCGGCCATGGAGTCGGCCACCTGGCAGCAGGAGGTGGTCTACCGCATCGAAGCACGTCTCGATACGCTGAAGCATGAGTTAACCGGAACCGAGCTGATCCATTACACCAATCACAGCCCGGATACACTGCGCAAAGTCTATCTGCTTCTCTATGGCAATGCCTTTTACGATCAGAACACCACCGCTATGCGTGAAGCCAGAAAATATTTTCTCACCGATCGTATTCGTGTAAAAGAGAGCGGCTGGATACGGATCGATGCTTTTGAGATCCTATCTGTGGCCGGCAATAGCCAATTGCCGCTTACAGCGTTTCATATACGCGATACGGTGTTAGAGGCGGCTTTGCCGGAACCCTTGCCTCCGGGT
>JALUVJ010000144.1 GCA_027020665.1 Nitrospira sp. | reverse complement strand
CTTTCATGCGAAACAACGGGGTTCTCATCATTTTGAGAAAAGTGCCTTCCGGCAAGCTTGAAAAAGTGCTTCTATCTATCACCCCTTCAAAAAAATGTCAATATATAATCCCCCTGAGCACGGATCTCAGCGGGAGAAGATCTTCTCCTTGATTATTAAGCGATTTTCGATTTATACTGCCCGCAATTATATGTCGTTTGAAACGAACCGATAAGAGAATAGGAGTCCCGATAAAGTGCAACGATTAATATTTTTCAGCATGCTGTTTTTAATGGTTATCATTACACCTTTTGGGGCCGCCGCCGAGCCCGCCCCCACCCAAACGGCCTCCGGCCTGCAATATGTCGATCTTAAAGAAGGCACGGGTGCAAGCCCCGAAAAAGGACAAAATGTCTTGGTGCACTATACCGGTTGGCTGAAAAAAAACGGCCAAAAGTTTGACAGCTCAGTCGACCGGGGCGAACCTTTCGCATTTAAAGTCGGCGTGGGGCAGGTCATCCGGGGTTGGGATGAAGGCGTGCTTTCGATGAAGGTCGGCGGCAAAAGGAAACTCATTATTCCACCCAAACTCGGATATGGCGCGCGCGGTGCGGGTCGTGTGATTCCCCCCAACGCCACACTCGTCTTTGAAGTCGAACTGCTTGCCCTGAGATAATTTCAAGACCCTGCACATATTCCAAACAAAAATGGAAGACGCATCGTGACACATTTTCCACAAACAATGTTTGAAAAGATCTGGCGCAGCCATCTGGTTTCCGAAGAAGCGGGCAAACCCGCCTTGATTTATATCGATCGCCACCTCATTCACGAAGTCACTTCTCCGCAAGCCTTTGAAGGACTCCGTCTGGCCGGACGTACCGTACGGCGTCCGGAATTAACCTTTGCTACAATGGACCACAATGTGCCCACCACCGACCGCTCAGGGCCCATTGAGGATGAAACCGCCAAACGTCAAATGGAAGCCCTGTCCGAAAACTGCCGCACCTTTGGCGTAACCTTGTTTGATTTGTCCAGCCCGCATCAAGGCATTATCCACGTCATCGGTCCGGAGATGGGGCTTACGCTGCCCGGCTTGACCGTGGTTTGCGGAGACAGCCATACGGCCACGCATGGGGCCTTTGGCGCCCTGGCTTTTGGCATCGGCACCAGCGAAGTGGAGCATGTACTGGCCACACAATGTCTTATTCAGGAAAAGCCCAAGACTTTTTTAATTGAGATTGAGGGAAAACGCCCTTTCGGCGTTGAAGCCAAGGACATCATTCTTTCCATTATCGGCAAAATCGGAACCGGCGGGGGAACAGGCACGGTCATCGAGTTTGCCGGAGAAGCAATTCGCAGTCTCAGCATGGAAGAGCGTATGACGGTTTGCAATATGGCCATTGAAGCCGGAGCGCGGGCCGGCATGATCGCCCCGGATGAAACCACCATTGCCTACTTGAAAGACCGTCTCTACGCACCCGTCGATTTTGAGGCGGCGGCCAAAAGCTGGCGCACCCTTCCCTCGGACCCCGGTGCCCTTTATGACAAAACATTAAAATTGAGCGCCGACTCACTCGCACCGCAAGTGACCTGGGGCACCAATCCCGGACAAGTGTGTGCGGTTGATGCAAAAATCCCCGGTTCTGCCGATTTTTCGGATGCAAACGAAAAAAAATCGGCAGAACGCGCCTTGGCATACATGGGGCTTGAGGCAGGCACTCCGATCGAATCCATTGCGGTCGATCATGTTTTCATCGGTTCCTGCACCAATTCCCGCATTGAAGATCTGCGCCGCGTGGCGCAGTTTGCAAAGGGGCGCCGGGTTGCATCTTCCGTTCATGCGATGGTGGTCCCGGGTTCTCAGGCCGTTAAAAAAATGGCCGAAGCGGAAGGCCTTGACCGTATTTTAACCGAAGCCGGTTTTGACTGGCGTGAATCAGGCTGCTCAATGTGTCTCGCCATGAACCCCGACGTGCTCAAACCGGGAGAACGCTGCGCCTCAACCTCAAATCGAAATTTTGAAGGGCGGCAGGGGCAGGGCGCGCGCACGCACCTTGTCAGCCCGGTCATGGCCGCCGCGGCTGCTGTGGAAGGGCACTTTGTCGATATCCGACAATATCAGACGACTTAACATTCAGGAGCAAAACAGTGGAACCTTTCCGGGTCGTAAAGGGCATCGCAGCCCTGCTGGACCTTCCCAATGTCGATACGGATCAAATCATTCCCAAACAATTTCTCAAGCGGATTGAACGCAGCGGCTTTGGTCAATTTCTTTTTTATGACTGGCGCTTTACAAAAGACGGGCAAGCAAATCCCGGCTTTGAAATGAATGCCGCCCGCTACCGGGGTGCAAAGATTTTAGTGGCGCGCGCCAATTTTGGCTGCGGCTCCTCTCGCGAACACGCCCCTTGGGCCCTTTTGGATTACGGCTTCCGATGTGTGATTGCCCCCTCATTTGCAGATATTTTCTACAACAACTGCTTCAAAAACGGCATCTTGCCCGTTCGCCTGAGCGAGGAAGAAGTCGAAACCTTATTCAGACGCATTCGTCGCAACCCGGGGTATGCTTTGTCTGCGGATCTTGAACGCGAAGAAATCACCTCGGATGACGGCTTGATTTTTAAAATCGAAGTCAGCCCCTTTCAGCGCCTCAGCCTGCTCAACGGTTTGGACGATATCAGCATGACGCTCGAAAAAGAGGACCAAATTCGTCAATACGAATCGAAGCAACTGAACGTCCCGCCGCCGCTTTTGTAAACCCCTTTTCTCCAGGCCTTTTGTATCAAAATACACCTCCCAAAATCAGCGATTGATTTTGGGAGCCTAAGGCACTATTGTAATTTGAATGCTGCATGTGTTATTGTTTCGCCTTTCTGCGTCATCATGCGCAGCTTAAACACACACGCTCCGGCGTCCGGGGTTGGTCCCTGTTGTTTCAAGAAAGACACGGGTAACCCGGCACACGGAAATCAGGCAGGAATTAAATCCGGAGCGGCGGACAAGACCATAAGGAGGAATTCAGCAATGCCCGTAATCGAGATGGAAGCCCTTTTAAAAGCCGGGGTGCATTTTGGACACCAAACCAAACGCTGGAACCCGAAGATGGAAAAATTTATCTTCGGAGAACGCAATAATGTTTACATCATCGATCTTCAAAAAACCGCCAAAGCCCTTGACGAAGCTTACGCCTTTGTGCGAAATCTTGCGGCTGAAGGGGAGTCCCTTCTTTTTTTAGGCACGAAGCGTCAAGCACAAGACATCATTTTTGAAGAAGCACAACGCAGCAAGATGTTTTTTGTCAACCACCGCTGGCTGGGCGGCATGCTTACCAACTTTGCAACCATCAAGCAAAGCATCAAAAAATTAAAACGCCTTGAAGAAGCCGATAAAGACGGAACCTACGACCGCCTGCCTAAAAAAGAAGTGATTCGGATGGAAAAATCTCGGGTTCAGTTGGACAAAACGCTCGGCGGGATTAAAGACATGCGTCAACTTCCCGCAGCGGTTTTCATCATTGATACGATTAAAGAGAAAACCGCCGTGCTCGAAGCACGCCGTTTAGGCATTCCCATCATTGCCATTGTCGATACGAACTGCAATCCGGATGAAATTGACTACCCGATTCCCGGAAATGATGACGCCGTGCGCGCCATCCGACTCATTACGGGCAAGATTGCCGATGCCGTTTTAGAGGGCCTGCAAATTCAGGAAAAAGTGAGGGCCGCGGCCGCAGCGCCCCCCGTGGAAGCGCCTCCGCCCCCGGCAACCCAAACCCTTGTGCCGGAGGAAACACCCGCTGTTGCAGAAGGCACCGAAAAAGTAGAAGAATCCGCATCCGCCGGATAAAAATTAAGCATACGACCATCAACGGAACGGTCGCTTAGGGAGGTTGAAGATTGGGAGTCAGTGCGATTAAATCGCTCAGAGAAAAAACAGGGGCGGGTATTATGGATTGTAAGGCGGCCCTTCAGTCCTCGGACGGGGATATCGCGAAAGCGATTGACTTTCTTCGTAAAAAAGGACTTGCGACCGCGACAAAAAAATCAGGACGGGCGACAAATGAAGGCCGTATCGGGTCCTATATCCATTTTGGCGGGAAAATCGGGGTGTTGGTGGAAGTCAATTGTGAGACTGATTTTGTCGCGAGAAACCCGGAGTTTCAGGACTTGGTAAAAAATTTGTCCATGCAGGTTGCCGGCGCAAACCCTTCGCCCCGGTATGTGTGCAAAGAAGACGTACCTGAAGATGTGATTATACACGAGCGTGAGATTTACAAAGCACAGGCCATGGAGTCCAAAAAACCCGAAGCCGTGATTGAAAAAATCGCAGAGGGGAAAATCAAAAAATTCATCCAGTCCGTCTGTTTGATGGAGCAACCTTATCTCAAAGATCCGGACTTGACGATTGCGGACTTGGTAGCACAAACTATTGCCAAAGTGGGTGAAAACATTCAAATCCGTCGTTTTGTGCGTTACCAGTTAGGAGAAAGCGAAACTTAAGGAAGTTCTGAATAAGCCTTTTCATCACCGTCGGCAGCAATTCCGAATTGTTGCATGGCATGAGCTCCCTTCGCGGTCGGCCTGTCCGGCCGGGGTTTTCTCGATAGGGTCGTATTGAGAAATCATATCGAAACAAAGCGATATGCTATCCTTCGAAAAAGGCTTGCCCTTTTTCCGGTTCTCCCGTTTTTATTCTCATTTTTCACCTTTGCACTCTCCGGCTGCGGTGATATAGGCGCGAACCGAAACACCGCTCCGGCGGCACCCGCCGTTTCAGACAAAACCCTCTACGTCACGAACGGCAATGACGGGAAGCTGCTTGCCTTCAATGTCCGCGTTTTAGGTGAAACATTGACCGTAAAAGGCGAAAACATCCCCCCCGCGCGACAATTTCCAGGCATCGTCAGCCGTCCGGCGGGTCTTTTTTTGGACCGCGCGAATGATACCCTCTATGTCGCCAATCCGGGTCAAAACGCCATCCATATTTATGACAATGCCAGCACACTGACCGCACCTTCAGCCGCGACCCGAAGCATCTCCGGAGATCTCACCCGCCTGGATCAGCCTTTTGATGTCACCTTCGATGCCACAAGCGGAAAGCTTTTTGTGGTGAACAAAAACGGAAACACCCTATCGGCTTTTTGCATCGGAACAAACGGCGGAGGAAATATCGCGCCTTGCAATCTTTTAGTCGGCGACCTCACACAACTCGATTCCCCCAGGGCGCTGGCCGTCGATTCCACACGGAAAATCCTCTACATTTCCAATATGGGAAACAATTCAATCCTTGTTTATGCAGACAGCGACAACATCGGGGCCGCCGCATCCGAGTGCGCCTCGACTTCCTCCTGTAATATTAAGCCGACTGCTGTCATTGCCCCTCACACCGGCACAGAAAACGTCAGCAAATTAGAACTGCCTTTTGGCATTTTCATTGACAGCACAAATGACCGTCTCTATGTTGCAAATACAGGATTAAACACCCCCGCTGTCTTCATCTATGAGAACGCCAGTAATTTGGATGGCGCCCCGATACCCGAACGTGTCTTAAGCGGCCTCAAGACACAATTGACCGTTCCTGCGGGCATTGATGTGGATGAGGCGACCGGACGTCTTTCGGTTCTCAATAATAACAGTCCCAATAATGTGAATATCTCCGGCGAGGCCAATACCGACAGTCCGTCACTTTTGATCTTTAACGACATTCTGACAACCTGTCCCGATAATACACCCGATGCGGCGGACCTCTGTGATCTTGAACCCAGCCGCAGAGCGGGAGGGGACGTCAGCCCCCAAAATGGCGGCATCGTGATCAACCCGCAAAGAGACACGCTCACCAACCCGCTCGGGGTCGCGTTTGATCCGCTCCGGGATGTGACCTATGTTGCAAACACCGGGGGAAACAGCATCATGGTTTATTCTGTCGAAGGGGATGTGGCACCGATGAAAGAAAATGCGGGGGATCAGACCTTGCTTGATGTGCCCAGCAGTTTTTTTTATGACGCGGCCTTGGATCGGCTTTATGTGACCAATGCGGGCACGGGGGCTTCAGGAACACCCTTTATGGTTTACGATCAAGTCAGCAACATGTCCTTTGGCAATGCGGCACCCAGTTGGAAACTGGCCGGGTCATCAAACTTTGAAACCCCGATGGGAATCTACATTGATAAAACACGAAACCTCATGCTTCTACTGAACAGTGCAACCGGCGTACGACTGGGGATCTATGTTTATGACCTCACCACGGGCTTTAGGGTCATCGCAACCCCTTCTCCGCCGACGCCTATCGATTTTCCGATCAACGACGCCATCGGCCCGACAGGAGAAACCCTCTTACCGCCCACACATATAAGCAAATCCATTGACGGTTTAAGCGACAACGGGCCGACTGCGCTGACCGTCGATGAAAGCCGTGGATTGGTCTATGTTGCGGATAAGAACAACAGTATTGTTATTTACGACTATTACGACGAATCTCTCAACGCTCCGGCAATGACGAGGCTTCGCACCATCACAGGCCTCAACAAACCTTCCGGTCTTTTTGTTGACGCCCAGAACGATATTTTATACGTCAGCAACAACGGGGAAGAACCGGGCGCAACTGCAGGCCATACGGCAAATACGGTTTTCGTTTTTGAACAGGCGAGCACAAAAGGGGACGGGGAGGGGACCTGTCCCACCCCCTGCCCGCCCGATCGAATTATTTCGACGGCAGGGCTGACCGCCGGTGCCCAGAATAAACTCAAAGCCCCGATCTCGCCCTACGTGGATATGGTCTCAGACCGACTTTACCTCATCAATTCCGCGTCAGACCAAAATGCGATCTTTTCGTTCAATAATGCAAGTACGGCCGGCGATAGCACCGCGGCCTGTATTAACGGAAGCGGCACTTGCACCGACACCCTTCCCACAAAAGTCATCATCGGTGCACAAACAAAACTGGATTTTTCAAAAACCGGGGCCTTATTCATAGGGGCAGCCGTTTTGTCGCGCAACTTGAATAACGAAACCCTTTATATCGCAACATCCTGCTCAAATCCCCCGACCTGTACGCAAGGCGGCCTCTTTGTTTTCGGGTCCGAAGGACAACTTGAACCCAGCAGGATCTGGGCAGGCGGCGGTTCCTTCACCACGCCGGAAGCGGTCGCCCTTGATTCAAGCAAAGACATGCTTTATATCGCGAATCAAAGCACCAATACGCTCTCCCGGCTTGCGAATGCGAGCCAACTGAGTGTCGTATCCGATGCAAGCACGGCGAAAATCAATCTGACAAACATTCAACTCAACCGCCCCGCCGGACTTTTTGCGGATGCGGCATCAGATCGGCTTTATGTTTCAAACAGTGAAGCCTTCGGCTGTAGTTCCGGCCCCTGCAACGCTATCCTTGTTTTTGATAATGCCAGCACTCTTGCCGCCGGTGCCGAACCGAAGCAAATCCTGACGGACACGGCATTGAATCAACCGCAAGGGCTTGCATTGCATCCGACGAGTCAGCGGCTTTATGTGGCCAATACGGGCGGGGGGTCCATTTTAGTCTATAATCAAGTGGATACGCTCAACGGGGCGGTTTCCGCAGACGTCATTTTGACCGGTTTTAGCGCGCCTTCGCATGTCACCCTGGATCCTGTCCGTGATATTTTATATGTATTGGATCAAAGCGCCAAAAATATCCTCGTTTTTGATAATGCGTCCGCGCTGAGTGGCGGCGAATCTGCGGCACGAACTATTTCAAGTGATGATGGTTTGGGAAACAATACGCTCACCACTCCCTCGGCAATTTTCATTGATGCTGAAAACAACCTCCTGTATTTGGCCGATTCCGGCGAAAATTCGGTATCCATCTTTACGAATGCAAGTATTGCATTCGGCCCAATCAGCCCGGCCGGAGGACTCAGCAATGCCCCCAAAAAGACCTTTTGGGGCGACCAA
>JALUVJ010000143.1 GCA_027020665.1 Nitrospira sp. | reverse complement strand
ACCACCGAAGATATTTTCCAAAAGCAGTTACACGCCTACACCATCACCCATGCCATTGATGACCGCAATGTACTGCGTTTTCATATCGATTACTTCAAGCAAGAGGTATCAAAATCAGAAAGTCAGGTAGGCATTCCCACGCAGGAGCGTGGGAACGAGAAGAAAAAGTCGAAGTCAGGCGCTTCAAACAAACAGCGTCCATCACCACAATCTGTTGTGACCGAAATACTGAATAAGCACGATGCCGCCACCCATCAACGCCGATTTAACGCGATATTGGCAACGGCTTCGATTAACAATGCCATCGAATATTATGAGCTGTTCAAACAAGCACAAGCAGAAAGAGAGGCCGAGAATGAAAGCTATACACCTTTGAATATTGCCTGTGTCTTCTCGCCACCCGCCGAAGGTAATAAAGACGTAAAGCAACTGCAAGAGGATTTACAACAAGAAAAAGCGGACAACGAAAAAGAACCTGAAAAGAAAAAGGCTGCACTTAAAACCATTATTGCCGATTACAATGCCCAATACGGCACCAATCACACCATCAACGAGTTTGACCTGTATTATCAGGACGTGCAGCAACGCATTAAAGACCAGAAATACAGCAACCAGGATTACCCGCGTAAAAACAAGATCGATATCGTCATTGTGGTGGATATGCTACTCACGGGCTTTGATTCCAAATACCTCAATACCCTGTATGTCGATAAAAATCTCAAATATCACGGCTTGATCCAGGCCTTTTCACGCACCAACCGCGTTCTGAACGATACCAAGCCCTACGGTAATATCCTTGATTTCCGTTATCAGAAAGATGCCGTCAACACGGCAATTGCACGCTTCTCAGGGCAAGATAAAGACCGCGCCAAAGAAATCTGGCTGGTTGACCCCGCACCCAAAGTGATCAAAAAGCTGGATGAGGCCGTCACTAATCTTGAGAAGTTCATGGATTCACAAGGCTTGGCATGCACCCCAGAAAACGTAAATAACCTCAAAGGTGATGCTGCCCGTGCTGAATTTATCAACCACTTTAAAGAAGTACAGCGCCTAAAAACACAGATCGATCAATATACGGATTTAGACGAGGAACAGGCAAAGAGCGTAAACGCATTACTGCCTGAAGAGCAGCTACGGGGCTTTAAAGGCATGTATCTGGAAACCGCACAACGCCTGAAGGAACAGCAAACCAAAGGCAGTGACGACCCAGATGATCCGGTGCAACAACTGGAGTTTGAACTGGTGCTGTTTGCCTCTGCGCTGATCGATTACGACTACATCATGGGCTTAATCGCCAAATCCACTGACGATAAGCCAAGCAAACAAAAGATGAGCCGCCAGCAATTGATTGACTTGATTAGTTCAAGCGCCAATTTGATGGATGAGCGCGACGACATTGTGGATTACATCAACAGCCTGCCTGCGGATAAAAGCCTGAATGAAAAAGCCATTCGAGAAGGGTATCAAAAATTCAAAGCCGAAAAATCTGCCAAGGAACTTGCCGCAATGGCAGATAAGCACGGCATCACGGTGGATGCCTTGCAAGCCTTTGTAGATGGTATTTTAGACCGCATGATCTTTGACGGTGAACAGCTCAGCGATTTGTTGGAACCTCTGGATTTGGGTTGGAAAGCGCGAATACAGGCCGAACTGGCATTGATGGAGGATTTAGTGCCATTACTACATAAGCTCTCCCAGGGGCGTGAAATATCAGGGTTAGCGGCGTATGAGTAAGCAAACAACAAAAACACTGGTGCCTAAACTGCGCTTTCCTGAGTTTTGGGATGCGGGGGCGTGGGAAGTGAAAAAGCTGGGAGAAATTGGTGAGTTTACCGGGGGAGGTACGCCAAGTAAAAATAATGAGTCATACTGGTCAGGGAGCATTCCTTGGATTTCTAGTTCTGATATTTCCGAGGATTCAGTTTCCAAAATTAAAATAAGTCGTTTTATCAGTAAAGAAGCATTGAAAAAATCAGCAACCAAACTTGTACCAGAAAATAGTATTTTACTGGTTTCAAGAGTGGGGGTTGGTAAGCTTGCATTTTCCAGGAAACTAGTATGTACAAGTCAAGACTTTACGAACTTAACACCTCAAAATGAAGACTTAATATTTTTGGCTTATTATCTTAAATCGCTTGGTAAAAAACTTCTTGAATACAGTCAGGGAATGGCTATCAAAGGATTTACAAAAGAGGATGTATCTAAGCTAGAGTTGTATATACCTCCATTCAAAGAACAACAAAAGATCGCAGATTGTTTGTCTTCTCTGGATGAGCTGATTGCCGCGCACAGCAAAAAGCTTGAGGCGCTCCAATCTTGGAAAAAAGGCTTGATGCAAAACCTCTTCCCCGCCGAAGGTAACGACTGCAAGGATGCAGGAGGTAGAGCGACGCAGGATGCCAAAGCCGAAACCGTTCCCGCTCTGCGCTTTCCTGAGTTTCAAGATGCGGGGGAGTGGAAGTTCCGAAGGCTCGCCAAATTTATTAAAGAGCGCAATCAATTTTCAAAAGGAAAGCTACCGTTATATAGCTTGACTATCGAAGACGGAGTTTCACCTAAAACTGAAAGGTATGAACGGTCTTTCCTTGTCAATAACGAAAAAAATGCTTATAAACTCGTTAAGCTAGATGATTTCGCATATAACCCAATGAATTTAAGGTTTGGCGCTATTGGTCGCCACTCTGGTTCGGAGCAGGTAGCTGTTTCAAAATACTACAATATATTTTATTGCGATAAGTCGGTGGATTCACGGTTTTGTGAAGTATATTTCAGAAGCCCTGGAATGATAGTGCACTATGATAATGTTGCGGCTGGCTCTCTGATTGAGAAGCGTAGAGTTCACTTTAACGAGTTTCTCAAATTTGATATTCGATTTCCTACGTTAGAGGAACAACAAAAAATCGCAGATTGCTTATCATCTGTAGATGAATTAATTACCGCGCAAGCACAAAAAATCGAAGACCTAAAAGCCCATAAAAAAGGCTTGATGCAGCAACTTTTCCCTGGCGCTGAGGCGATGGGCGCATGAGCGAGCTGATCCTCTACACCACTGAAGACGGCCAAAGCCGGATTCAATTGCGTGCAGATAATGACACCGTTTGGCTAAGTCAGTTGGAAATGGCGGAGCTATTTAATGCAAGCAAGCAGAATATCTCCCTGCATCTACGCAATATCTATGCGGATGGTGAGCTTGACCCTCAGGCAACTGTCAAGGAATCCTTGACAGTTCAAAAAATTGAGGAAGCCATCGCAGCTGATGAGGCAGTTGAAACTGAGCTAAAAGCCCTGGAAGATCGAATCAAACAACGACCACAGGAACAATAAATAAAAGTGATAAAAACATGACCGAACAAGAATTAAACAAACTGGGTAAAACCCTCTGGGATATCGCCGACCAACTTCGCGGCGCGATGAACGCGGATGATTTTCGGGATTATATGCTGTCGTTTCTTTTTTTACGTTATCTATCGGATAACTATGAAGCCTCTGCCAAAAAAGAACTGGGGCCGGATTACCCGAAGCTTGAAACTGACAATAAACGCCCGCCTTTGTCATTGTGGTATGAAGTCAATGCCGCCGGGGATATCGAAGCGTTTGAAAAGCAAATGCGCCGTAAAGTGCATTATGTCATTGAGCCGCAACACCTGTGGAGTAGCATTGCGGAATTGGCCAGAATACAAAGCAAGGAGTTGCTAAAGACTTTGGAGGAAGGCTTTAAGTACATCGAAAACCAATCTTTTGAAAGCACTTTTCAAGGCTTGTTCTCTGAGATTAACCTGAACTCTGAAAAGCTCGGTAAAAAATACGAAGATCGCAATGACAAACTCTGCACCATCATTACTAAAATCGCGGAAGGGATTGCAGGTTTTTCTACCCATAGCGATGTGCTTGGCGATGCCTATGAATACCTGATCGGGCAGTTTGCCGCAGGCTCCGGCAAGAAGGCGGGTGAGTTTTATACGCCGCAGCAAATATCAAGCATTTTGTCTGGGATCGTCACACTGGATAGCCAGGAACCGGCAACAGGTAAAAAGAAGAAGCTTAACAATGTATTGGACTTCGCCTGCGGTTCGGGCTCGTTGTTATTAAATGTACGTAATCAATTAGGCGCACATGGTATTGGTAAAATTTACGGGCAAGAAAAAAATATTACAACGTATAACCTGGCGCGTATGAATATGCTGCTACATGGCGTAAAAGATTCTGAATTCGAGATTCACCACGGTGATTCATTGCTGAATGACTGGGATTTACTCAATGAAATGAACCCCGCCAAAAAACTGGAATGTGATGCCGTGGTTGCCAATCCACCCTTTAGCTATCGGTGGCAGCCAAACGAGGCCTTGAGTGAAGACTTTCGTTTTAAGAGCTATGGCCTGGCACCTAAATCCGCCGCCGATTTTGCCTTTCTTTTGCACGGTTTTCACTTCCTGGGTGATGAAGGCGCCATGGCCATCATTTTGCCACATGGTGTGTTG
Source organism: Nitrospira sp. (assembly GCA_027020665.1). GTDB lineage: Bacteria > Nitrospirota > Nitrospiria > SBBL01 > JAADHI01 > JAADHI01. The sequence continues at coordinate 27,108 of JALUVJ010000143.1, read as the reverse complement.
TTCCGTGGCGGTGCTGAGGCGCGTATCCGCACTAAACTGTTAAAAGACAATAACATTGATACAGTAATCGGGTTGCCAGCCAACCTGTTTTTCTCGACAGGTATTCCCGTTTGCATTCTTGTGCTGAAGAAGTGTAAGAAGCCCGACGATGTTCTCTTTATTAACGCCAGTGAACATTTTGAAAAAGGCAAACGACAAAACCGCTTGTTGCCTGAGAACATAGACAAAATCATTGATACTTACAAGCACCGCAAAGAAGAAAAACGTTATTCCCGCCGCATATCCATGGAGGAAATCGAGAAAAACGATTACAACCTGAATATTTCGCGTTATGTGAGTACCGCTAAACCGGAAGAGCCAATTGACTTACTGGCTGTGAATGATGAGCTTGTCGCTGTCGAAAGTAATATCGTTACTGCAACCAATAAGCATAATAAGTTTTTGGAAGAGTTAGGTCTGCCAAAATTGCCGATAGGGAAGGACAAGGCAAACGATGAACAATGGAATTAAAAATATTACTATGGAGTATTGGAAGAGGTGGGCCGTTCATCCGCAGATAAATTTTTATGAGTCTCTGCGGATGAACGATCCGATCACAAGCTGAAGGTTCCTTCTTGTGAGGCAATGATGTCGGAAACATGAAACCTTCGCCGCAACTCTTCGACAACAGAAGCAAAGTCGGGAAAAACGGCTTTATTGGTCCAAAGGTCGCTTGAATTTTTCGGGTCAGGATTCGAATCGGCCAAAATGTAACCCCCTGAGGCCTTTTCTATGTAGATTTTTTCAGTCATTTTTTTCCTTCCTATTACATCAAAATAATCTTACAGCATGGTTTTTGCGTTGCAATAAGCGATGCGAGACCCCGCATGCTCTTGTGATCATTGTAGTCCAAAAATCGAAACGCGTCAAAGACAAGGCCCCGATTTAAAAGACTTTTTCATGCATTCGCCGACGACGTTTCCTGTTTTGAAATTGAAGATAAGGGGAATCACGGTAAAATGGCCGGAATTTTTGTTTGGTTTCTTTTAAAAGCGGGGCATGTCAAATTCTATAATGGCATGATCTCTATTTTTTTCATACAAGGCTTCCGGAATATGAATTTCCCTTTTTTCGGCTGTTTTTTTCCAAAGAATAACCCGCATCGAAATGCCGTGTGACGCCGATGCCGGGGTCAACGGTTAAAAACCGTTGAAGGGCCTTGTCGCGTTTTAAGGTGCCGTCGGCGACGATGACACACAGAGCGCGCCCTCAGCCTGCATTGCCCGCAAGACCGATGGAAAGCGCCGTGCCCGATTTCAGGGCTTCATGGATCCAGCGCAGGGCTTTGTCCCAATCCGCCGTCATGCGATCACAAAAGCCTTCTTCCACTTTAGTGTCTCGATCGGGGATGCTTGAAATCCCCTCGCCTTCAGGCGAAGAAACGTTGTCGCTTTGCGACTTGTCATTTCGAGCGAAGGGAGAAATCCGGCCCTGCCGTTGCGAAGCATCGCGAGAAATCTAAGATGGCTCAGTCACTTCGCTTCTTCGAAATGACAGGCAAGGTTTTTCACCGTGTTGGCATCGGATAAAGTCGATTTCAATCGACCCGCCGCGAACCCCGCAACTTATCGTCGAGGGACGTTCAGGTGTCGCTGTGTTCCGGAATGCGGGAGGGGGTTTGTGTGGCGATTGCCGGGCTTTCTTCGTTTTTTGCATTGGCGCTCAGATAAGATTTATAAGACCGGATGACTTTATCCGCATAGCGTGTCGGCAGCTTTTTACCGCGTCGAATCCAGCGCCGGATTTTTGTGGGCCCGAAGTTATAAGCGGCGAGCGCGGTATGGAGATTGCCGAAACGCTGGTTGAGTTCATGCAGGTAGTGAATGCCCAGCCGAATATTGACATAAGGATCGAAGAGCGGTTGATTCTGCTCATTCCAGGTCATCTGCGTTGCTTTTGCAAGTGCTTTTCCCGTAGTAGGTACGATTTGCATCATGCCGACCGCGCCTTTTTTTGAAACGGACCAATTGTAAAATGAGCTTTCCGTGGTGATGATGGCCAGAATCAGTTCGGGGTCAAAGCCGTATTCCCGGCTCGCTTCTGAAATAAAAGCGACGAGTTTTGCATCTTCCGCCGCATCAAGACCCGTATGATAGTCGGCGAGAATCCGTTCCATATGTGCGGTCGGAAAGGATTTGGGTGCGTAGGCCAAAGATTGTTGCTCTTCATGCGCCCTTGCAGCTTCGATCTGCGCGGCCGTAGGTGCCGGAATGGGCTCAGGAATCGCCAAATCTCCCGCAGCGGCCAAAAGCAGCGAAAAGGCAAAGCCCATCGATAAAATGCATGTTTTTTTCTGAATATTTTTTAAGTGTCTCATCATCTCCCCAAAATAACAGGGGGGTTCCGTTTCGGTCAATCCCCTCAAACGAGGGGGAAAGACCGTGTTACCGATCCCGCTTCAATGTTACGATGGTGACGGCTTCCCCGCCTTCCCAGGGTTCGCCTGTATGGGAAGCGGCCGCATAGGGCGACTTTTTAAGATAGGCCCGCACGGCGCTTTTTAAGCGGCCACTGCCGTGACCGTGAATGACTTTCACTTCGCTTTCGCCGTGTAAAAGGGCTTGATCCAGAAAGCGTTCCAATTGTTCAATCCCTTCTTCGATCCGCAGCCCGTGTAGATCAATCACGGCTTCAAATCCGTTAAAATAGTCTGTCATATTCAAGTGAAGGCAGCTCCCGCTTCCTGTTATTGTTTGTTAATGTTGTCATTTATGCCCATCTTTTATGGTGTGGTCTTTGGGGGTGAAGGGGTGGATGTTGAGCGATGGGAAGCCTATTATCGTACGGATACAGGTATTTGTCCAGATTATTTTTGATTTTGACTTGAAAAAAAGGGTTCGCAAAAGCGCGGGGCGCGGCGTTTTTTTGTCTCAGCCTGTTAACAGTTAATGGTAGCAGTTCATATGCTGTCCGGTATTTATCACATAGACTGTCCGGTTTATTCTAGCCTTAGAAATGAGGTGGAACCTGTCCACTCAAGTCTTGTTCGGGACAACTCAGTACCCTTAACAACCAGTACTTCCCCTATCCCAAATTCACCTCATAACGCGTACTCCGTCCGCCTCCGAAAGGGATGAAAGCCCCTTTTTTGACCAGGTCTTGTAAATCCCTTGTTGCGGTCGCTTTTGATGTGCGGGTGAGCGCGATGTATTTCTTCGTACTCATACCGCCTTCAAAACCTTTCGGTCCTTCCTCTAACATTCGGCGAGCAACACGGTGTTGACGCGCGTTCAGTTGATCTCTAAAGCGATCAAAGAATTTCGTTTTTTTAATGTAAAGTCAATTTGCGTTTCTGCCTGGATTTGTGCATCGAATACCATATTCACAAAGTATGTGATCCAGGGTGTAACTTCATTTGATCGTTGCCCGGCCTGGAGTGCGCTATAATAAAGGTTTCTGTTTGCCGCGATGGTTCTGGACAGGCTGAGCAGGATGGGACGGCCTACCCCTTGTGACAAGGCTTTTTCAGAGAGTGCCCGCCCGATTCTCCCGTTTCCATCTTCAAAAGGATGAATGGTTTCAAAATAGAGATGGGCAATCGCGGAGCGGACGACTGGTTTCCTGATCTCATGTTTCCCGTTTGGGCCTGTGTCATTAAAACCACGTGACAAAGCGTTTCATTTCCTCCGGGACCCGGTTTGAGGGGGGCGCTTCATAATGCACTTTTTCTTTTCCAATCGGGCCGGAGACCACCTGCATGGGTGCCTCATGAGATCGCCACTCATCTGCTTTCATTCTCCGGTTCCCTTTCATGATCATCCGATGCCAGGAGAACAGCTTCTCTTTGCTCAGTGCTTCGGCATAGCACTCCCGAACATCAATCATCAGCTCGGCTGCCCCTTCCGCCTTCCTGTCCCGAACCTGTTCCATTTGCTGATTTAAACCCAGATTGTTTCTGATTGAGGAGACCACATCCCTGCGGTTAAGATATTCGCCTTCGATCTCTGAAGTTTTCGTGGCTTCAGAAACCATCAGATCGATGACTGTTTCGGTTTGTGTGTTTTCCGGCAGACCTTTCAGAAGACCACTGGCCTGCCCGATTTTTTCGACAAGCGCAAACAATATATCTTCAACACCTGTGAGGTCGTATTTAAATTCAGGCCAGTCTTTTTGTTGCCAATTATAGCGCATGAGCCGATTTTAACAGTTATTCGGCTCAAATATAGCAAAAAAGAGAGCCGGTTGAGAGAAATATTCGGCTCATAAAAGGGTCGCTGAATAAAGGGGGTTTCAGTTCCAGCGGTCACAGTGATTTTTTTTAGCGTGTCAGAAGAGAAGGGGATTTAGATCACAGTACACACAAGTTATTATATTTAATAATGTGGGCCGTTAAAGAGCTTCGTGATATCAAGAAAATCTGCAAAAAACTACCTGCTCCTGTTGTTAAAAAATATGAACTTTGGAAAAAGATTGTTGTTCGTCATGGTCCTGAAAAATTAAAAGCATTTCCCGGTTTTCATGATGAGAAACTCATCGGGAGACATGCCGGTGAGTGCTCATCCCGCTTAAGTTTACAACATCGGGTGATTTATTCTGTCAACCGAGGCATTGTAACGGTGTTTGTGTTGGAGATAACGCCTCATAAATAGTAGGAGGGTTGATGAAGTCGCAAGCAAGTCAAGATTTTATCCCTGCGAAAAGACATGCAAGCTTCACTACGGGTGAAGCACTTCGAATGCTGCGTGAATTGAAAGGGTGGACTCAAAAAGAGTTATCCAAACGTTCCGGCATCCAAGTTTCCAATATCAGTTTGCTGGAGAACGATAAGATCGAAATCGGGAAAAAACGAGTCCTCGAACTTGCCAAGGCCTTGGGTGTACATCCGGCCATTATTATGTTTCCAGAATATGAGGAGGAAGATATTAGAATTGCCTCCTGAAGTTGAGCGCTCCAAATGATTTTGACTGAAAATACAAAACTTCTTTAATTCCCGGCGGAATACTTTTTTTAAGGATAAACTCAAAATAGGATGAAATTTTTAAAAATACAGCGAAATCGTATTTTTTCAAGAGATTGGGTTTGAAATTCCAGACGTAATTCGATAAGATCTGCGCACTCAAAATGACGCTTCTTTAATTTTAAACCCCATCTGAAAGTGAATTTATGTCTGAAAAACCGACTTATGAAGAATTAGAACAGAAAATTAATCGTCTGGAAAAAGAACGTAGTGAACTAAAAGGCCTTGAAGCGCAGTCTCGATATGCCGTGCGAAGAAGCCAACTGTCAAATGAATATGCCAAAGCCCTGATTCGGGAAAAAAGTGAACGGGCCTTATCGATTAAAATTTGCCAAATTATTACCGAAAAAGGTGGATATGGTTTTGCTTGGATTGCTTTTTCGGAATCGGACAAAGCAAAAAGCATTCGTCCGATCACACAAGTCGGATTCGAATACGGCTATTTGGAGGCGATTAAAATGTCATGGGCCGACCCTGCTTTTGGGGATTATCCCACAAGTGCTGCAATACACACAGGCTCAGCGCAATGCATGAGTATTCGGGATCAAGATGCTCCCCTTACTTGGCGAAAAAAGGCGGCCCAAAGTGGATATGAGGCTTCTCTTGCATTGCCTTTGTCGATCGATCGTCAGGTTTTTGGGGCCTTGACGATTTGTGCCTCGGAGACGGACCGCTTTGACGAGCAAACCATTCTGTTTTGGGAAGGGCTTGCGGATGATCTTGCTTTCGCTTATGAGCGTTTGCGCAAGGAAATGCGGCAGAGAAAAACGGAGCAGTCTCTTCGAAAAAGTGAGGAGCGTGAGGCCCTGGCGCAGCAAGCGGCCAAAATGGGAACATGGGCCTGGGATATCCGTACCGGCGGCTTGGATTGGTCAAAGCAGATTTATCCGCTTTTTGGTGTAAGCCCCGATAATTTTGATGCGACGTATGAGGCCTTTTTGCAGTGCATTCCTCCGGAAGATCGTGCAGAGGTTGAGGCTTCGGTTCATGCAGCGGTTTATGAAGGTAAAACCTACGATATCGAACACCCTGTGCGTTGTCCGGACGGCACCCTGCGTTGGATGTCTGAGCGTGCGAATGTCTTTAAGGATGAATCGGGAAATCCGATCCGCATGGTGGGGGTCGTGCAGGATATTACTGAGCGGAAACAAGCACTTGAGAAGACAAAAATATTAAGCGGCATGATGCCGATTTGTTCAAACTGCAAACAGATTCGGGATAAGGAAGGGCGATGGCATCAAATCGAAACCTATGTTCGGAATCATTCAAACGCCAGGTTCAGTCATAGCATTTGTCCCGAATGTGCCGAAAAACTTTACCCGGATTATGACTTAAATATGTAATTTCAGCGTTTCTTTATACTGTCCTGTTCCGCCGTTTTATTCCCAAGCTTCTTTAACGATTTAAGGGCACAAATGTTTTATTTTTGATTTCAGTGCTCCAAATGCGGTGCAGAGCCTGATGTTCGCTCGCGCTATAACTGATGGGGACGCCGATGCCGATATCTAAATTTTGAATGGATTCGATCGCATCGATCAGGTTTTCGCGTGTGATGTTTTTCGGCGCGCGTTTCACACCTTCCACAAAAATTTTAGCGACAAGAAAACCCTCAAGCGAGACAAAGTCCGGCGCGGCTTCGGGGGCGTAGGCCTTGAGCACCCGCCGGTATTCGACAACCCCGGGCAGTGTGGATTTAAAGTGGGGCACAACCTGTGTTACGACGACGCCTTCACCGTCTTTTCCGAGGGCCTTGGCGAGCGGAATGCTGCCGACAAAAGAGACATTAAAAAAACGTGTGCGCGGCCAAATGGTTTTGGCATACTTGATAAACTTGGCGCAGGCCGTGTAGGCGCCGACCATGATGATGGCCTTGGGTTCGACCGGTGCATCCAGAATACTCAGCAAGCCGTCTTCCACATTCAGCGTATTGCGGGTGTAGCGGCCGTGCGGCAGGCTGTTCGCCTGTTGATATCCCCTGCTTTCCAAGGCCTTGACCGCGCCGGCGTATCCCGCATCGCCATAGGCGTCATTCTGCGTGAAAAAGGCGATTTCGTCGGGCTTGATTCCGCTATCCAATATGCGGTCAATCATGGCGGCGGTTTCTTCTTCATAGCTTGCGCGGAAATTAATGACGTAGCGGTCGGGCGGTGTTTTTCTCAAAATGTTTGCCCCGGTGAATGCTCCGAAAAGCAGGATTTTTTCACGGTTCGCAATCGGAACCGTCACCAGGGCCGTAGGCGTGCCGACGTTTCCGATGATGGCGATAATCTCTTTTTCCTTTGTCAGACGCCGCATATTGGCCGCGGCGCTGGTCGGTTGATACCCGTCATCCAGGGACAGCAGTTCTATCGGCCGGCCATGTACGCCGCCCTGTGCATTGATATGATGGAAATAGGCCTCAATACCGCGCTTCATGGACAAGCCCAAGTCGCGTGCGGGGCCGCTCAAAGCCGTAGTCATGCCGACGCGCAGCGCTTTTTTTTCATTGCCGAACGCATTGACCGGCATCAGCAATATAAAAACAAGACCTGTAAAAAAATACAATATTTTCAATTTAGTAAAACTTAATAAGTGTGACCACAAACATCGTCAGGGTGATCACAGGCCAGTAGAAAAGTTTGGGCAGCAGATTGTCGCGATATTGCACAAAAGGGATGTTAATCCCCCAACTAAAGAGGATGGAATTAATGGAAATGGCGAGAATTGCGGCATAGGTCACGACATAAAAATATTCCATATAAAAAATTTCATTGGCCGAAAGCGAGTTTCGCAGGTCAATGTGAGAGATTAAGACCACAAAAAACAAGGCGGAGCTTGATGCCAAAATGGTTGAGGCATTAAACCCGAGCAGTTCGATTTTTCCGCTTTCTTTCGAGCTGGTAATTAGTACGGCAAACAACATTAAGAGCACAACAATGATCGGGGTGAGATTCGAGATGAAGGGATTTAAAAAACGCCGTTTTACGCCGATCTGAAAATAAAGCTCCGGAAACTTGTTTTGTCCCACATAGCGGGGGATGCCGAAATCCGTATTATAGCTGTTAAAGCGGTAGTTGAAAAAACTGCTGGAAACCTTCCAGCCCGGCAAGACAAAATCCTGCTCGATGCCCGGCAAGCGTTCTGGATGAATCAGATCGTAGGAATCTAGGGCCGGAAGCAGGACGACATTTTTATCGAAATCTTTGTGCCATAGCCGTATCCATACGGTTTGCTGATCGAAGGGGTATTGCGTGTAATCAAAATCCTGGCGCAGCGTGACATGAAAATACCAACCGATGACTTCTCCGCCTTTTTCCTTCCGCCGATAAGACTCGACGATATTCGAAGACTCGGCTTCCGGCAGGATAAAACCGCGGGACAAATCGTCGGGGACATCGTTGTGGTATTGCTGCCAAACATAGCCGGTCAGGATAACGTTGTTTGCACTGGTAAATTCAATGGACTGCACAAAAACACCGGTAGGGACATAAACCGGCATGGGTTGACGGTTGCGCAGTGCCGTACGGATATTGTTCATTCTGAAGGAGTCTAAATCATTTTGCGACAAAATCACGGTTCTTTCGAGATTTTTCCAGGCCACATCGTCCGTGGCCAAAAACCAAATCAGCGCAATGCCGAGCGTAAAAAGGCTGGAGGCCTTCAAGGCGTGCAGCCATAACACGAAATACGATCTCTTTTCTCTGCGGGCAAGATCCATTGTGCCCAGGCTCAGTGCAAATGTAATAACCAGGACGGAGATCCAAATCAGGCGGCGGCGCAAGGGCCGGTTGCCTTTTGTCAGATCTTCCTTGCTATAGAGCATGGCCAGCGTCCATCCCGTGCTGGGGATCTGCTGCACATTCGCCCAAGTCGCACGCCCGGTCAGGGCGCTGACGCCTTCCAGGACGCCGTTTTGGGCGGCAGCCGCTTGTCGTCCGATGTTTTCGAGCAGGGCATTTTGAGTTTCCGCCGCGATTTCCAAAACCGGTCGTCTCTCTTCGACATATGCTTTGACGGGATGAGAAAGCACCAGTCCTCTTTGAGACAGCATCATGCCGTAACCGGTTTTACCCATGTTGAGCGTATTCATCTCATCAAAGATGTCGTTCAAGGCATAATGCACAAAGACGATACCCACTTTCCGTTTTTTGCCGGTTCGGGGATTTTTTTGAAAGAAGGGGAGCGCATATTCGATGACCTGTTGCCCCGCAGCCTGACTGAAACGCGGTTCATTCCATCGTGCGCCGTCTTTTAAAGGGCCATGATACCAATCATAGCTTTCCACGGTGTAATCGACCTGGTTTTCAATCTGGAGGCGTTTGAGTTCTCCCTCGTATCGCATCAGGTAGGGGGCGAAGAGACGGACATCCGGATCATAGGCAAAGGGTTCGTAGGCAATGCCGACCCCCAAAAGCTCCGGGTTTGTGTTCAGGACACGTTTCAGCCGTGCGACGAGCAGCGAAGGCGTGGCTTCCATGCCGGACAAGTCCTCTGCAAGCGCCGTGGCAATCGGCACGGATTGACTTAAGAGGGTATCGATTTTTGCCGCAAGATCGGCGGTTTGTTGCCGGGCGCGTTCCTGCGCAGGAATAATCATGTCCTGCCGTAATCCGAGATAATCGAAAACCAGCGCAAAACCCGCGCACAGCAAGGCAATCGCGGAAAGCATTGAAATCTTAAAAATATTTTTTCGGGATAAAAAAATCAATTTAATCAGAGCCGCTTTAAACTTGTTCCAATTAGAAATCGATCAGACATTGAAAATATTTCCGGAAAAACCGGGTCTCGGGATGGTCTACTGATGATCTGTTTTGGTATAGTTTGCGCCAAAACCGGCTCATGGTACAATCTTACTGAAAGTCGGTCAAGTCGGAACACTTTCCCAAGATCAATCGCCGACTTTGGAAGCGTGGGGCCGGGCTTAAACATAAAGGCCCCTTTTAAAATTTAAGAACGGAATGATCTATGCCCTGCGGCTTCATTTTTAAATCGCAATGTTTTAAGATCAGGACAAAATATCAATGCCCCGCTATCTTTTTATGCTCATGTTGGGTATAAATGTGCCGAAGAAGGAAAGCAGATGAAAACTGTGATTTCAACCTTAATCGTGACCGCCCTATTATCGGCCGTGCTGGGCCTGATGGTGATGTTTTTCGGCTGGTTCAACGTGTCCACGACCTGGAAAGATCCGGCCCTTGTGCATTGGATTTTAGCGACGACGAGTGAAAACTCGATCAAACGCCGTGCCGAAGGCATTGAAGTCCCGCCCTTGGGCAGTGAAGAACAGATCCGGAACGGTTTTCGCAGTTTTCGTGCGATGTGCGCCGGTTGTCATACTCCGCCGGGAGAAGATCCGACGCCGATGGCGCAGGGTTTAAACCCGGAGGCCCCGGATTTGGCCGAAGAAGCGAAGCATATGTCACCCTCGGAACTTTTTTGGGTGATTAAACACGGCATTCGCATGACGGGCATGCCGGGTTGGGGGCTCTCACATAATGATGAGCAAATTTGGGAGATGGTTTCATTTATTTTGGAATTACCTGAGATGTCCTTACTGGATTATCTTTTTCTGAATAGCGAAGTCCCTTTGGATGAAGATGACGGGCATGGTCATGAACATTGAGGTCCCGGATTTCAAGTGTTGTGAAGACGTGTTATTGAATAAATTAAATTTAAACGGACGAGGTTGGTATGTCAGGGCATTCAAAGTGGGCGACGACAAAACATAAAAAGGCGGCGGTGGATGCCAAGCGCGGCAAGATTTTTACGAAGCTGATCCGAGAAATTACGGTTGCGGCCAAAATCGGTGGCGGTGACCTGGATGGCAATCCGCGTCTTAGGATGGTCATCGCGAAAGCCAAGGAAGTCAATATGCCCGCGGACAATATCAAACGTGCGGTTCAAAAAGGCACGGGCGAGCTTCCGGGGGTCAATTATGAAGAGGCAAGCTACGAAGGCTACGGGCCGGGTGGGGTTGCGCTTTTGCTGGATATTCTGACGGACAACAAAAACCGGACGGTGAGCGAAGTGCGGCACATCTTCAGCAAACACGGCGGGAATATGGCGGAGTCGGGGGCCGTGTCCTGGATGTTTGATCGAAAGGGCATGATTTCTCTGCCAAAAGAAGGCACGGATGAGGATGAGTTGATGTCTTTGGCGCTTGAGGCGGGTGCTGAAGATTTTCTTACGGACGATGCGACGAATTATGAAGTGATTACCGCGCCAAGCGATTTTGAAGCCGTAAAAAAAGCGATGGTCGATGCGGGCCTCACCCCGTCTTTTGCCGAGGTGACTTTTTTGCCGCAAACGACGGTTCGCTTGAAAGAAAAACAGGCGGTGCAAATGATTCGTCTGATGGAGGCACTGGAAGATAACGACGATGTGCAAAATGTCTACGCGAACTTTGATATTTCCGACGTGGAAATGGAAAAGATTGTGGGTTAAATGGCCATATTAGGCATTGATCCCGGTATCGGCGTCACGGGGTTTTCTGTGATTGAAGAAGATGCCGCCGGGCGTCTTTTTTATCGCCGCTCCGGCGATGTGCGTACAAATACTAAAGCCTCTTTTTCTCAGCGCCTTAAAAAGATATACGATCAGATTCTTTGGGTCATTGACACCGAGAAACCGACGGCGGTTGCGCTCGAAGATACCTTTATGGCCAAAAATGTGAAATCCGCGCTCAAATTGGGACAGGCGCGCGGCGTCGCTATTTTGGCTGCGGCGTGCCGGAATTTGCCTGTGTATGATTATGCGCCGACGGCGGTCAAAATGGCCGTGGTCGGTCATGGTGCGGCGGGCAAGGGACAAGTGCAGCAAATGGTGCTTCACTTGCTTTGTTTAAAGCAGCCCCTGGCTTCGGAGCATCAATCCGATGCGGCGGCGGTTGCGATTTGTCATGCGCATTCTGCGCGTTTCCAAGAGAAAATCGATCTTTCGAAAAAAACGGCGCGTTCATGATTGCCTCATTAAAGGGCGTGATCGCCTTGAAAACACCGACAAATTTGACAATTGAGGTGCAGGGTGTCGGATATCAGGTCTTTACGCCGCTCTCAACGTATTACCAACTCCCGGAGGCGCAGGCACAGGTTTCGCTGCATATTTACACGCATATTCGGGAGGATGCTTTGCAGCTCTTTGGTTTTTCAACACTCCGGGAGAAAGCGGTTTTTTTGCTGCTGTTGGGCGTGACGAGTGTGGGGCCGAAATTGGCGTTGAATATTTTATCCGGCATCGGGGTGAGTGAATTGATTGATGCCATTCGAGAAGAGCAGGTGCATCGTCTGAAAGCGATTCCGGGGGTCGGCCCAAAGATGGCCGGACGCCTGATTCTCGAATTAAAAGAAAAAATGGCCGCCCTCGGCGGAACCGGAGACTCGGATCCGCCTGTATCAACTGCCGGGATGAAAGATGGCAAGCAGCACGATGCCCTTTCGGCCTTGGTTAATCTGGGTTATGCCCGTGCCGAGGCAAAGCGCAGTCTTGAGCAGATTGCGAAAGCGTCGAAGGACGGCTCATCCGTGGAGGATCTGATCCGGGCCGCCTTGAAACGCTTGGCGAAGGTCAAGTGAGCGGCGATATCTAAAATCCATCACTGATTTTGGATGTCACTGCTGTGATTATCCGGACAAAACTTTGTCGTATCCTTCGACTGAAAGCGGTTTGCTGAAATAAAAGCCTTGTGCCGCATTGCAGCCCAGGGCTTTTACACAGTTGAGTTCCTCTTCTTTTTCAATACCTTCTGCGATTACCTCCATTTTCATACTTTGTCCCATGCGGATAATGGCTTCGACGATATCTGTTTTTTGAGGATTGCAGGCGATGTTTTGAATAAAGGATTTGTCGATTTTTAAGCGGTCGATGGGAAAGCGGGCGAGATAACTGAGAGAAGAGTATCCTGTTCCGAAATCATCAATGGCGAGCCCGATGCCTATTTTTTTGAGCTGAGAAAGTTTATGCACGACTTTTTCCACTGGGTCGAGTGTCAGACTTTCGGTGACTTCGATGATGAGCAATTCCGGCGGCAGTCCGCTTGTTTCGAGTGCTTCTGTGATGGGTGCCATGAAATCATTAAAAAGAAACTGGTGGCTCGACATATTGACCGAAAGGGCGGTTTTGATTTTACCGTGACGGTGCCATGTGCACATTTGTCGACAGGCGGTTTGCAATACAAAAGTGCCGATGTCCCGGATTAAGCCGGTTTCTTCCGCGATGGGGATAAATTGTTTGGGCAGAAGCAGTCCCTGCTCCGGATGTTGCCATCGCAAAAGGGCTTCGACGGCGACGGTTTTGAGTGTGTGAAGATCAATGATGGGCTGATAAAAAATAAGCAGTTCCCGGTTTGACAATGCGCGTCTTAAGTCCCATTCCAGTATGGCACGCTGTTTTGCGATTTTTTCCATGTGCTCGCTGAAGAAATAATAGGTATTGCGGTTGAGGGATTTGGCTTTGTACATGGCCATGTCGGCATTTCTGAGCAGGGTATCGGTTTCCATGCCGTCGTCGGGTGCGAGGGTGATTCCGATGCTGATCCCCAAAAAAACTTCGCGGCCTTTAATTTGAAAAGGGTCTGAGATTTGTTCGATGATTTTTTTTGCGACAAAGAGAGCTTCTTTTTGCGAAGCAATATTGGGGAGGACAATTTGGAATTCGTCCCCGCCGGAGCGCGAAACGGTATCGGCTTCCCGCACGGAGGCGCAGAGACGCTGGGTCACTTTTTTTAGGACGGTGTCCCCCACAAGATGTCCCAGGGTGTCGTTGACATGTTTGAAGTGGTCTAGATCGACAAAAAGAAGCCCGACTTTTGTTTCCGTGCGTTTGGCCTGATTGAGGGCCTGTGACAATCGGTCTTTGAGCAGACGTCGGTTCGGAAGGCCGGTGAGCGCATCATAATAGGCCTGAAAGTGCAACCGCTTCTCGGAGGTTTTACGTTCGGTGATATCACTAAACAGGCCGATGTATTGTTGAACATTGCCTGCTTGATCTTCAATCGCCGTGATTGAGAGCCATTTGGCATGAATTGCCCCACTTTTTTTCTTGTCCCATATTTCCCCTTGCCAATGTTTGTTTTTGTCAATGCTCTCCCAGATCATTGCATAAAAGGCATCGTCGTGCCGTCCGGATTTCAGTATATTCGGGTCTTCTCCACGGACATCGTCGAGTGTGTATCCGGTAATGGATGTAAAGGCCGGATTGACCGAGATGATTTTGCGTCTTGCATCGGTGATCACAATGCCTTCTCTGGCGTTGTCGAAAACCGCTCTTGAAAGGTTCAGCCGTGCTTCCAGTGCCCTGCGCGAGACGACTTCCGCTTCCAGTTTTTTGAGGGTGGCCAGGCGTTCTTCTTTTTGTTTTTTGAGTGTTATAAAATAAGCGGAAAAAAATCCGGTGACGATAAGGCCGATAAGCGATATGCCCCATTTCCATGAGAGATGCTCTTCTTCAAAATCCGAAAAGAAGGCCGTGGTTGTCATTTGCCAGGTGCGGCCCGCGACGGAAAAGGTTTCTCGCTTTATTAAATCATGCGTCCGGTTTGCACGGGCATGGTGTTCAGCTGTTTTACGGGTTGAATCGGATCGCAGGCGAACGATTTCGACAGCATGTTCCGTGCTGACATCTTCAATCAGCAAATCGATTTTTTGGGGTACGAAGTTCTGTAAGACGGCTTCCAGCAGAGCATCCATTTTTAGGACAGAGAGCACAAAGCCTTCGATTGGCGGCTTGCCGGTTGAGGGCTTTTCATTGAAGGAATTTTTTTTGTCAATCGGGGCAAAGACGAGAATGCCGCTGTGCTGTCCGGAAGATCGTACGAGTTTGACGGGTTCCGTGGCCGTGGTTTTGCCTGATTGCCACGCGGCGCGCATTGCTTTTTCCCGAATCGGATCAGAGGCGAGGTCAAAGCCGAGTGCGTCTTCATTGCCCTCATAAGGGGCGACATAATATACCGGAAGGTAAAAATCCTGTGCGGATACCGGAATCATCGTTCCCGTCGGCCCCTTTTTTTGAATTTTAAAATCAGGAAATGATAAACGCGCTTCCGCTTCATAACGGGCTCTGTTTTTTTCTGTTAGCAAAGGCACCCATTCCACCGCCTGAATGCTCTTGTATTTCGATAACAGATTTTGAGAAAAGATGGAAAATTCTTTCCGATCGACATGTTGGGACGCGGCGTAAAACGCCTTCAGGGATTCGACGATATCAACGGCGTCTTTGATGCCCTTGTTGACCTCGGAAGTTTGATGGATTGAGATTTCGTCGAATGTTTTCCGAATCGCTTCCTGTTCCTGTTTGTGGATCAGGGAGAAGATCAGACCCGTACTTGTGATGCCAATGATGCAGACCAAGAAGACGGGAAAAAGATCCAGATGGTTTTTTAGGAATAACGGGCGTTTTTGAAGCAGGGCTGTTTTTTCTTGAGAGGACGCCATTGTCCGATAAAACCCCCGATCTTGCTCATGGTTCCGTCGGTTTTGCTCAAGGATGAGATGCTGTGCTACTGACTGTGTAACAAAAAGCGTGTTTCTCGGATCAAAGGGCTCGCAAGCTCCGGCATCCAAATGGCGCTGTTTTTATGAATATTACAACTATAGAAGGATATGTGGTGGGAGACAATACTTCTTTAGAGGTATTTCCGTTTACCGATATCCTCCTTATCATTACGGAAATCCTTGCTTTTTTGTCCGTATCTTCAAGAAAGTAAATCTTGCGAATTGCTTGCGATTACGGTATACAAAATAAGTCTGACGCGCAGCCTGCGCGGTGAATGATAAGGGTACGCATTCCATTCCGGTCCGACGTAACAGCCGACAATCCTGTTGTCATTTTGATTCGCCTGCTTTATCGTGCTCACGCGGGACCTTGGCTTATGAAGAATAGGCTCGGCACCTCATCTTGCTTTCGGGAAGCTGTTTAGAAGGGTCGTGTTTGAATTTATTTAATCAGAGCTTCTTTCAATCCCTCCGGGAAGGGCCGGAACTGCTGGTAAAGTGCGGCATTCGGAGATGTTTGCTTTTTCTTGCGGTCTTTTTTGTTCTCAGTCCTGCAGCTCTGCAAGCACAGGAATGGATTTACACCGTCAGGCCGGGAGACAATCTTTGGGATTTAAGTGAACGTTACCTCATCTCCAGGCATTATTGGCAGCCGCTTCAGCGTTTAAATCGTATTTCGGAACCCAAAAAACTACGGCCCGGCACGCGGCTTAAGATTCCTGTGGCCTGGCTGAAAATACAGCCGGTGCCGGTTCGCGTTTTGTCCGTATCGGGAGAGGTTTTTTTTCAATCTGCGGCGCGCGGCGAAAGTAAGCCGCTTAGCGCGGGTGGGCTTTTGCAGATCGAAGATAGCGTGCGTACCGGCCCTAAAAGCAGTGCTACGCTGGTTTTTGCCGATGGTTCACATCTGTTTTTGCAGGCCGACAGTGTCTTAACATTCGATGTTGTTCGGGCATATGGTGAGACGGGCATGATCGATACGCGGATTCGCTTAAAAAAAGGCAAGCTCGGTACAAATGTGAGCCCGGGGGCAGGGAGCGGGACGCGCTTTGAAATACACACCCCGGGCGCGATTACTGCGGTCCGGGGTACCGAACTCCGGGTGGCAAATGATGTCGAGCGTGGGATTTCCAGTACCGAGGTTTTGAAAGGGCGTGTGGATGTGATTGCTGCGGGGACGGTGCAAACCGTGACGGCCGGCTTTGGCACGGTGGTCAAAGCTGGACATCCGCCTTCCATCCCGCGGGTTTTACTTCAGGCGCCCAATCTCAAGGGGTTGCCCGAAAGATTCAAGCAACTGCCGCTGCGGTTTATCTGGCCGGGTTTGGCGGGTGCGAATGCTTATCGTATCCAATTGTATAAAAACGGCACGGTTCAAACTTTAAGTTTTGAAGGCCTGCTGGAGAAGGCGGAACTCATTCTCTCGGATTTGCCCAATGCGTCTTATGTGATGCACGTGCGCGGAGTGGATGTTTTGGCATTGGAGGGTTTTAATGCCGTACATCATTTTTCAGTCGAAGTGCCTGCACCGCTGCCTCCGAAAGCGGTTAATCCGGTCCCGCCGCCGGTGATCGAGGTGCGTTCACCGCCGCCCCGTCTTTTAAATCCTCTGCCGGATGACGTGATCGATCTTGAGATTCCCGAATTTGAATGGGAAGCGGTGTTTAAAGCGAATGTCTATCACTTTCAATTATCGAATCAGGCGGAGTTTTTTTCCCCGATAATCGACATCGCGGATTTTTCAGCGCATAAAATAAAGGCGAAGCAGCCGCTGAAACCGGGGACCTATTATTGGCGTGTCGCCGCGGGAGAGCAAGCCGGGCAATATGGAATATTTAGCCCGATGCGTGCATTTAAGGTGCGATCCAGGCCTTCCCGCCTCAAGCTTTCAGCGACGCAGATCGAAAACAAGCAACTTCAAATCCATTGGCAGGGCGGAAAACCGGATGAACGTTATCAGGTGGAATTAGCGCGAGACACCGCCTTTCGTGAGCTGATCGTTCAAGAAGAGGTTGCTGAAATGAATACATCGCTTGATCGTCCTGCGCCGGGTTTGTATTATTTACGTGTGAGGGCGATTACTCCGGAAGGGATTAAAGGAGAGTATAGTGCAGCCCGGTCTGTTGAGGTGCCTTTCCATTTTTGTGTATCTTTTTTTGTGCTTTGTTTGGCCGGGATATTGGCCGTATTGTGAAAATTACCGCAAAACGCACCTATCTTTTATTTCAAAAATTCATTTTCTTCTTGCTGCTGTTCGGTATTACGTTTTCCCTGCTTTATGATGATGTTTTAAAACGCTGGGATAATTTGTTTTATGACGGCTTGATCCGAATGATGGGGCGACCCGCGCCCGGTGACATTGTGATTATTGCCATTGACGATCAAAGCCTGGGCGAGTTGGGTCGCTGGCCTTGGCCTCGCCGGAGGCATGCGCAGTTGATTGATATCTTGTCACGAAATAAAGTAAAGGTCGTCGGTTTTGACATTCTTTTTTCAGAACCTGATTTGATCGATCCGGAAGGCGATGCCTTATTGGCGGCTGCGGTGAGAAGAAGCGGACGTGTTGTTTTGCCCGTGGCTTATGAACAGCTTTCCCCGATCGGTTTGACGGAGGTCATGCCCTTGCCGGCTTTGACGGAGGCTGCGGCGGGCCTGGGTCATGTTGAAATCCCCTTGGATGAGGACGGCATTCAACGGGGATTGTTTTTAAGGGCCGGTTTGAGTGAGCCACACTGGCCCGCTTTTGCATTATCGATGTTGCGGCAGGCAGGGGTAGCGTTGTCCCTTCCGGCCGTCGCCGAAAAAAATAAGGCGGCCTCCCCTTATGCTTGGATTGGGGATCAGCCTGTTTTGATCTCCTTTTCGGGGCCGCCGGGCCATTTTGAACAGATTGCCTATGCCGATGTGATTCAAGGCCGGATTTCGCCGGAACGTTTCCGGGATAAATTTATTTTTGTCGGTGTGACCGCTTCAGGTTTACCGCGCCGCTTTTCCACACCCGCCTCCGGCGTGAGCCGTCAGATGTCGGGTGTGGAAGTGCATGCCAATGTCCTGGACGCACTCCGGAACGGTTTGACTTTTAAACATATCGGTTTTATTGGACATTTATTCATCACCTTCCTATTTGTCCTGTCTCCGGTCGGGTTTTATTTTTATCTTTCTCCCCGCGGCGCCTTTGTCGCTACTTGTACTGTCCTGCTCATGACGGTTGTTTTGAGCGGTCTCTCTCTGTGGATGTTTCACCTTTGGATTCCTCCGGCGGTCTCCTTGGTGGTTGTAAGTTTATCGGCACCGCTGTTGAGTTGGATCCGTCTGGAAAATGCGGGACATGCCTTGTTTCGTGAAAAAGAGCGTGCCCAGGTGACCTTACATTCGATTGGTGATGCTGTGATCACGACAGATGCGGAAGGCATTATTGAATATATGAATCCTGTTGCGGAAACATTAACGGGCTATGATCTTTCCCGGGCCTTGGGTCGTCCGTTCAATACGGTTTTTCATGCCGTTGACGAAAGCACGGGGGAGCGCATGATCTATCCGGTGACACAATGTATCTCGGAAGATGAAGCCGCACACTTGCCCGAATCGCTTCTTTTGCTCAGTGCTTCCGGGCAGGAATATGTCCTTCATATTTCCGTCAAACCCATTCGGGAAGCATCGGCAGCGGTTTCGGGGATTGCCGTGGCATTTAGCAATGTTACTTCCGCACACCAGGCTGCGCGGGAATTGGAGTTCCAGGCGACGCACGATGCGCTCACTCAACTTCCGAACCGCTATCTGCTCTTTGACCGCCTTAAACACGCGATCCAAAAGGCGCAACGCCATCAAAATCAGGTGGCTTTGCTTTTTCTTGATTTGGACGACTTTAAAAAGGTGAACGACGGTTACGGCCACAGTACGGGGGACATGCTTTTAATCAAAGTGGTCGAACGATTAAAAATGAGTGGACGCGCGGAGGATACGCTCGCACGTTTGGGAGGGGATGAGTTTGTCGTCGTGCTGGAAAATTTGAGTGATATCACGGTGGCTGCGACGGTGGCTCAGAAAATTTTGGAGGCCTTAAAACCGTCTTTTTTGCTGAACGGCCACGATCTTTTTGTGGGCGGGAGTCTAGGTATCAGCCTTTATCCGAAAGACGGAGATGACCCGGAGACACTTTTGAAAAACGCGGATACCGCAATGTACCGCGCGAAAGAAACCGGCCGGAATCGCTTCCAGTTTTATACCGGCGATATGAATCTCCGTGTTGTTAAACGATTGGTTATGGAAGAGGATTTGCGGCGGGCGATTAGAGAAGGGGAGCTGTACGCTTATTACCAGCTTTTAGTGGGGGCGGTCGAAAAACAGATTACCGGGGTGGAATGTTTGCTGCGTTGGAAGCATCCCCAACGCGGTTTGATTTCGCCTGCTGAATTTATCCCTTTGGCCGAGGAAACCGGTTTAATTATTCCCATCGGTGAATGGGTGATGCGCACGGCCTGCGTGCAGGCGCGGCGTTGGCGGCAATTGGGGTTCCCGATTGCCCGTGTTGCGGTTAATTTATCGCCCAGCCAGTTTTCCCAAAAAAACTTCACAGAGACCGTGGCACGAACGCTTCGGGAAACCCGGTTGCCGCCGCACTGCCTGGGTTTGGAGATTACCGAAAGCATGATTATGAAAGACGTAGAGGCGGCGATTGAAACTCTTCAGACCTTCAAAGCGATGGGAATCCATCTTGCTATTGATGATTTCGGCACGGGCTACTCCTCTTTGAGCTATTTGAAGTCTTTTCCGATTGATCATTTGAAGATAGATCAATCTTTTGTGCGGGATATTATTACGGATGCCAATGACGCTGCGATTTCTCAAGCGATCATCGCCATGGCGCATACGATGAAACTCTATGTGACGGCTGAAGGCGTCGAAACCGAGGCACAGGCGGACTTTTTGAAATTGAACGGCTGCGATGAGATGCAAGGGTATCACTATTGCCGTCCCGTTTCCGAAGAAGAGATGACGCAAATGCTGATCGCGGGCGGCGCTTCCCGTTTTATGTAGGGAAGCGCCGATGAAGTCATGCCTTGTTGATGAAGTCATGCCTTGTTGATGAAGTCATGCCTTGTTGATGAAGTCATGCCTTGTTAGGGCTGCGTTATGACGGCTTGACAAAAATATGTCGATCCGTTAGGGATAGAGCATGTCTTTAGAATCCGAAAACCGGCCGCGTTTGTTGGAACTCTTGTTCAAAGAGTCTTTTCGCTATAGCGCGGATGGCGCTTTTCAATTGACGTCTGGAAAAAAAACCGCTTACTACATCGACTGCAAAAAGGTCTCGCTGGATGCCGAAGGCGCGACTTTGATCGGGCAAGAAATTTTTGAAGCCATTAAAACGCTTCCGGTCGAAGGGGTGGGGGGCATGACGCTGGGTGCGGACCCGATTGCCACGGCGGTTTCGGTCATCAGTTTTTTGGAGAAACAACCGATTCAGGCTTTTATTGTGCGGAAAACACCAAAGGCGCACGGCAGCAAACGGCAGATTGAAGGCAATTTACATGAGGGCGCGAAAGTTGTTGTCGTGGAAGACGTTGTTACAACCGGCGGATCGACCCTGCGGACTTTGGAAATACTCGAAAAGGCGGGTTACGCGGTCTTAAAGGTCATTGCCTTGGTGGATCGCAAGGAGGGAGGGCGAGAGGCCATCGCCCAAACCGGCGTGCGTTTTGAAAGCCTGTTCACGATTGATGATTTTACCCGCCATATTGTTTGATTCGGAATTTCCCGGGTTTATAAGGGCCCGATTTCCCGTCTTCCCTGCAAGGACTTCACTAGGCTCACCTCGTCCGCATATTCCAAGTCAATGCCCACGGGAATGCCAAAAGCAATACGGCTCACCTTGATGCCCAAAGGTTGAATCAGGCGTGTCAAGTAAATCGCCGTGGCTTCGCCTTCAATGGTTGGATTGGTGGCGATGATGACTTCGGTGATGCTGCCTTTTTCCAGTCGTTCGACCAGGTTTTGCACCGAAGGTGCGGTTGTTTTTGCGCCGGGCAGGGGTGCGAGCGCACCCAGCAGGATGTGATAAAGGCCCTTGTATTCCCCGGTCCGCTCGATTACGTGCAGGGTGCTGGGTTCTTCGATGACGAGTACTTTGTGTGTCTCGCGCTTGGGACTTGCGCAGATGCTGCAAATCTTATGTTCTGTAATGTTGTTGCAAGTTTTGCAGAAGGCGAGCCGGTCTTTAACGTCAATAATGGCGCGGCCGATGTTTTTTGCCGCCTCCGGTTCCATTTTCAAGATGAAAAAGGCCAGCCGCTGCGCGGATTTTTGTCCGACGCCGGGCAGGGCCATGAGTTGTTCGATCAGGTTGTTGAAGACGCCTTGCCGACTCATCCGCCGAACAAACCGGGAATTTTCATGCCTCCGGTCATGCCTTTCATCTGTTCCGACATGGCTTCCTGCGTTTTTCGGATGCCGTCATTGACCGCCGCCATAACAAGGTCTTGCAGCATGTCGATGTCGTCCGGGTTGACGACTTCGGGATCGATTTTGACCGAAAGGACTTCCTGTCGTCCGTTCACGATTACCGTGACCATGCCGCCGCCGGCCGTGGCCTCGACGGTTTTTTCCGCCGCTTCTTCTTGCATTTTTGCCATGCGTTCCTGAAGTTCCTGGGCCTGCTTCATGAGGCTGCCAAACATTTTTTTTCCAGACATACGATCTCCTTAAGTTGGGGGTGACGATTCGGGATCCCTGTTTTTGCCTCCGCAGTCGGCGTTGCTGTGGTGCTCAAATCCTCACGTATAAAACATCCGCTGCGGTTTTGTGCGCCTCTCGCGCCTTGCCATGAAGCAAAATCCAAGCAAAGTGAATCGTTACCGCTTGGTTTTACAGATATTTTTTGTCGATTCCTATTCATTCGGCACCCGTTTTGTTTCGATAACGGTCCCGCCCATGATTTTCAAGGCTTCTTGAATTAAGGGGTGTTTTTCTTTGGGGGCGGGTTTGAAGGGGGCCGTGGACGGGGCCGGGTCGATATTGGCAGGAGGAGCCGACGCTTCGGTTGTTTCTCCCGCAATGAAGTTTAGTTTGATCCCGGTTCCTGTTTGGGTTTTCAGCAGAGTGTTCAGCCAAGTTTGGACCTCCGGTTTCTGAATTAAGGGAATGAGAAATGCGCTGTTTTTTGGAAAGACGATACGAATTTCCTGCGTATCAAAGTGTTCAAGTCTGCCCTGCTCAAGATAGGAGCCGATATTGGGCCGCGCCTGTTTGATGGCGGCAAGCAGGGTTTTCCAGTCTCCTTTTTTTCGCAGCCCATGTTTTTCAGCCGCTTGTTCCGGTTTTTGTGGTTTCGCCGCAGTTTGAGCGGGAGAGGTGTTTGCTTTTTCGTAAATTAACTCGGGTGGCCGCGCTGCTTCTTCATAAAGGGTTTTTGCATGAGGTTTGATCGGGGCTCTTTTTTCTGATGGGCTTGATAATGAAGCGGTTGCGGGTTCGTTTGCTGCCAAATGTTCCAGCCGTTCGATCATAGATTCAATGGGTTGCGTATCGGCCAAAAGCAAGGCCTTCATCAGCGCGACTTCAAAAAGCAGGCCAGGTTGGGACACGGTGCGGATTTCCGAAAGCAGTCGTGCAAACAGGCCAAAGAGTCGCTGCATGGCTTCACGCGAAAAAAGGCCCGCCTCTGCCTGAATTTCTTCGACCTCTTCCCGGGAGAGATCCACCCATAAATTCGCATCGGGCACATTTTGCGCGACAACCACATGCCGGAGCCGTTCAAGCCAGTCGCTCAGAAATTGCCGCAGATCGCAGCCGTGATCTGTAATTTCTCTGGCGACGGTGAGTGCGCTTACGGCATCTTTTTGATGGATGGCTTCGATGAGGCGATGAAAGGTCGCGCCGTCCATGCGTCCTAAGAGCATAAACAGGTCATCATCGGAAACGGATTGGCCGCCAAATGAAATGGCTTGATCAACCAGGCTGAGGGCGTCCCGCATGCTGCCTTCGGCGACGCGGGCGATTAAATTCAAGCCACGTTCTGTAAATTGAATCCCGCGCGCCTCAATAATGCGGCGAAGCTGTGTCACAATTTCGGATGGCGTCATGCGCCGAAAGGCAAAATGTTGGCAGCGCGAAAGAATGGTCTGCGGAATTTTATGGGATTCCGTGGTGGCCAGGATAAAGATCAGATGAGGGGGCGGTTCTTCAAGGGTTTTCAGCAAGGCATTGAATGCGGCGTTTGAAAGCATGTGCACTTCGTCGATGATGTAGACTTTGTATCGTCCGCGCAGCGGAAGGTATTTGACGGTTTCGCGCAGTTCGCGCACATCGTCCACGCCGGTATTGGAGGCCCCGTCCACCTCGATGACGTCAACGGACTGACCTGCCGTAATTTCCCGGCAGGATTCGCAGGCGTTACAAGGAATGGATTCCCCTTCTTTTTTACAGTTAACGCCTTTGGCGAGAATGCGTGCGAGTGAGGTTTTCCCCACACCCCGGATGCCGGAAAAAAGATAGGCCTGGGCGATCTTATCCAGCCGAATTGCATTGGCAAGTGATGTCGTGACGTGTTTTTGGCCGATGACCGCTTCAAAGGTTTGAGGCCGCCATTTTCTTGCAGAGGCTTGATAATCCATGAATTATGTTTTGATTGGCATGATTGTTATGCAGGATCGCATCAATGCAGATGGCATGCTTGTTCTATGTTTATCGTCGTGAACCATGATCTGCTAAGTGGAGAGCCCAGGTAAACCTGCGGCACACAAGAGCGCCTACTTACCGCTGCTTCCTTCCGGACCTGACGGGGTTCATAAGATCCTGTTGCACAGGGCCCGGACTCTCCATAAAACAGATCATTCGTATACGATCAAATTATTTATCTGCGTGTTCCGCAGATATTGGCGGAGAGAGGGGGATTTGAACCCCCGAGGCGGCTATAAACCGCCTACACGATTTCCAGTCGTGCTCCTTCAGCCGCTCGGACACCTCTCCTAAAAAACGAAAGCGAATCATAGCGTATTTTATCTTATTTTTCATGGTATTTTTGGGCGGAGAGAGAGGGATTCGAACCCCCGGTGGAGTTGCCCCCACACCTGATTTCGAGTCAGGCGCCTTCAACCGAGCTCGGCCATCTCTCCATGTTTCATTCAGAGGCCTCTTCAATTTTTATCGTCCTAAAAAAATAATATGCACAATGCGTTATCGCGATTTTTGCCGAAGTGCTTTAAAAAAATCTTGCAACAATGCGCTTGATGCCTCCGACATCAGTCCCCCGAATACTTCGATGCGATGGTTAAAGCGGGGGTCGCGCACGACATCCACCACAGAACCGCATCCACCTGCCTTGGTGTCCGCTGCGCCGAAGATCAGCCGGTCAATCCGGGCTTGAACGAGGGCACCGGCACACATTACGCAGGGTTCAAGTGTGCTGTAGAGTGTGCCCCCCAAGCGCCACCGGCCCAGTTTTTGAGCGGCTTGACGCAAAACGAGCATTTCGGCATGGGCGGTGGGGTCACTTTGACATTCTCGCAAGTTGTAAGCGGAGAAGGGGACGGAATCATCGCAGACCAAGACGGCACCGACAGGAACCTCTCCTTTTGTAAGTGCTTTTTCCGCCGCTTCGAGCGCCTGTTGCATGTAGCGTGCATTTAAGCTGCTTGGCGACCATTGTTTAAACGGGGGTTCGTTCAAAAGCGTGGGCGGAAGTTTATGGGAAGCTTGTTGCATTGTCAAGGATCTGATGAGGACTCCTGAGTACTTAATGAATGGTCCTGATATAATCGTCGCCGGAACCCATTTTATTTTCGAATTGCCGTTTGAGCCAGCCTTTGAAGCGATTACGGGTAAAAGGAATCAAGAGGGCGAAGCCTGCCAGGTCGGTTAAAAGGCCGGGGGTCATTAATACGACGCCCGCTGCAAAGATCAGCAGGCCGTTAATCATGTCTTGGGTCGGAATACGGCCGGCCTGCATCTCCAGTGCGATTTTATTCCAGACCAAGAGCCCTTGTAACTTTGCGAGTCCGGCACCGACAATGCCTGTTCCCACCTGGATGAAGATCGTCGGCCAAAAGCCGATTTCATCTCCCATTTTAATCAGGAGGACAATCTCAATGAGCGGGACGGCAATAAAGAGAAAAAGGAGTTTCGCCAACATTTTGATAAACTTCCAATCCTATTGACACTCTACCTTACTTTTATCGAAGTTGTAAACCGCAGACAAGGCGCTGAGCATGCGTCGGGAGTCGAATTTCTTGACAATTTTTGAGGCGCTATGCTAACGTTCCATCCTTTCGTGGCTTGAAAATTTTCTGTACGACACTCGATTTTATGGACATTAAATTAAGGAGAACAACATCGTGAAGAAATACCTCTTGGCCCCCGGTCCGACGGCGATTTCCCCGGAAGTCCTTTCAGTGATGGCCCAGCCCATTTTACATCATCGTGCGCCGGAATTTGTTGAACTTTTGAAGCGCGTCAAAGAGGATTTGAAATGGTTGTTTCAAACCGAAAATGATGTTTTGATTCTCGCTTCAACGGGAACGGGCGGCATGGAGGGGGCGGTTTCAAATTTCTTGTCTCCGGGTGATAAAGCCCTCTACATTAACGGGGGAAAGTTCGGGGAGCGTTGGGGCAAGATTTGCAAAGGTTTCGGCGTGCAGACCGAAGAAATCAAGGTGGAATGGGGTTGTGTGGTGAACCCTGCCGATGTGGCTTCCGCACTTGAGAACGATCCGTCCATTAAGGCCGTTTTTATTCAGGCCTCCGAAACCTCCACGGGTGTGGCGCATCCGGTTAAAGAGGTGGCTGAAATTGTAAAAAATTACGACGATTGCCTCATGGTGGTTGATGCCATTTCCGCAATGGGTGTTTTTGATGTTCAAACCGATGCCTGGGATTTGGATGTGGTGATCAGCGGTTCTCAAAAGGCACTGGCGCTTCCGCCGGGTCTGGCTTTTGTTTCCGTTTCGGAAAAAGGCTGGCGTCATGCGGAAAAATGTACGAATGCGAAGTTTTATTTTGATTTCAAAAAGGAACGGGATGCGATCCGGAAGAATCAAACGGCTTACACCGCAGCTGTGTCATTGATTGTGGGTTTGGAGCAGTCGCTTAAAATGATGCGGGAAGAAGGGCGTGAAAATATTTTTGCACGCCGGGCCACGATGGCCAAGGCCCTTCGGGAAGCGATGACGGCTATCGGGTTGGCTTCCTTTCCGAAAGAGGGTGCGAGTATTTCCGTGACGGCAATTTCGGTCCCCGAAGGATACGACGGGCAGGCGATTTATAAAGATCTGCGTGTGAAATACGGCATTACGGCGGCGGGCGGACAGGACCATCTCAAGGGGAAGGTTTTCCGAATTTCCAACATGGGTTATCTGGATACCTTTGATACGATTACCGCGGTTGCGGCAGTTGAGATGGTGCTCAAAGCCATGGGTTATGAGATTAAACTGGGTACGGGGGTGGGGGTGGCCCAGGAAATCCTGCTTAAGAAGTAGCGTGTTTTAATAAGAAATATAAGTATATTATTTTGAAATATCAGGAGGTGCTATGCGTGTTTTAGTGAGTGATTCCCTGGCGGAACGGGGCGTTGAAATTTTGAAAAAGGCCGGTTTGAAAGTGGACGTCAACACGGGACTCTCACCTGAGGAATTGATTAAAATCATCCCTGAA
>JALUVJ010000142.1 GCA_027020665.1 Nitrospira sp. | reverse complement strand
ATAATTCACGCCGACATGCCCCTTATGGCCAGAATAGCCTTTGCTTCCTTTTTATAGCTGGCTTCGATCTTTTCACCCGATCCCGGCGGGTCCATAAGCTCATCAATTTTTTGGAGATGCATTTCCACGCGAGAGCGTTTCTTGCGGTTGGCAAAGGCGCTATCGGCACGATTCGATTGTTTGACCGGACTTCCGAGCATACAAATAGCCTCAATCTTATGGATTTTCAAAAAGAAAGGCATCCAGGACAATAGTTTCAACCAAAATTTGATGTAAGCAAACCAGCCGAAGCAAAAGAAAAAGTGCCGTAAGAATGGATTTTTTCAAAGAGTTATGGATAATTGCATCATCTTCCTATACCAAAGTTCAGGGGACACCAGTTTAAAC
Source organism: Nitrospira sp. (assembly GCA_027020665.1). Classification (GTDB taxonomy): domain Bacteria; phylum Nitrospirota; class Nitrospiria; order SBBL01; family JAADHI01; genus JAADHI01. Next base: position 1,314 of record JALUVJ010000142.1, on the reverse strand, counting down.
GTTTTTTTCCTGAATGTCCCCCGTAATTTGGCATTGGCATGTGATGTAATTATTTAATTATGTGGTGATTAAGTATTAGGAAAATCTTGTAAATTGCTTGCATGAATACCTCTCTTTTAGAGTTTTATTGTAACGATTCAGCCTTTCTGGCAAAATTAAATTATAACCCGTCATCCCGCGCTCGCGCCAGCGAACGTGCCTATCCGACTACCGTCGGCCGTGCCCGACTCCCGGCGGACTGTGTTCGACTACCGGTGGTCGGCGATCTCTTTGGTTTTCAATGAAAATAAATTTTTTCATCGCGAGGTTTAGCTTGAACTGGATGTGGGACTCCTTCGCAATATCAGGTTTGGCCTGACTTGATCTTTTGGCTGAATTTTTTGTTGAACCCTTTCAGGGTTCGCCACGATGGTGCGTCCATTGTCCCGGGGTGCGCTTCGCGACCCCGGGCTGAGTTGTTCAACGCCTTCGGCGTTCTTCGAATTTTCATCAATAGATACCCATCCGCCGAAATGCAAGTTCGTAGTGACGCCGTAAGGCGTTCAACAATGCAAGAATCGTTTCTCTCGCAGGGGCGCGGAGTGCGCAGGGAAAGGCGTTTCATGCCAAGGCGCGAAAGATAAAAAAAGCCAGGCATCTCCTCAAAAAAAGGGCTGTCCAAAAACAGAAGAAATGCCCCAAAATCGTCATGCCAGCGAAAGCGGGCATCCAGTAGAAACAATGACTTATGGATTCCCGCTTTCGCGGGAATGACACTGAATGGAAGTTTTTGGACGGCCCCTTTCATATCGCAGGTGCCTGACATTGGAGTGAAAAAACAGGGGACATAAGTTTAAACGTTTTTTCTTCTTGATTATCCAGGCTAATATTGGTAAAATAGTCAGGAAAAATTCAGGCAAAATAGATTTATGGAGAAAGAATGAAGACCTTAGTCATTCCTGAAGATATACTTCAAGCGACTCGAATGTCGGATGAAGAATTAAAGCAAGAAATTGCGGTAATGCTTTTTCAAAAGGAAAAGCTAACATTGGGTCAAGCCGCTCATCTGGCGGGAATGAGTCAGTTACAATTCCAGCATCTTTTAGCCAGTCGCCAAATACCTGTCCATTACGATGTCGAGGAATTTGAAGAAGACTTGAAAACTTTGAAAGACTTGGGACGATTGTGATTGTCGTCAGTAATGCCTCGCCCGTCATCAATTTGGCAGCGATTGGGCAGTTGGAATTGTTGAATAAACTTTACGGCAAAATAATCCTTCCTCGGGCAGTCTATCATGAGATTGCAGTCAAAGGTGCTGGACGGGCGGGTTCAACT
>JALUVJ010000141.1 GCA_027020665.1 Nitrospira sp. | reverse complement strand
CGCATCGGCCTCAAAGGTTTCGGGCGCTTGCCAGGCGCTGTCTTCCAATGACGCTTCCGGTATTTCGGAAGTTTCTGCGGATTCCGGTACGGCTTCCGTTTCAATGGGAGCAGGCAGGTTTTCGGCTTTTGATTTTGATGTAATGTAGTTTTCGATTTCGGTTTCAAAAAGATGGGAGTCAAAATAAGCGGGTGCTTTTTCTTCAAATTGTTGACGGCCGGCCATGATTTCATCGCTGAGGATTTCTTGCAGTGTGCCGTTTTTGAGGCCTGTTTCGGCTTTTTCTTTGTGGGTGTCCATGATTTCGGAGATGATGTTTTGAGCGAGCCGCTCGGCTTTTTTTAACGCTTCGGGACTTTCTTCAAGGATGGGTCCGTTTTCGTCTTCTTCATCCTGCGCTTCGTCCGCTTCTTCATGAAGAGGTTCATGCGATATATTTTCCGCTTCCGGCATTGATTCCGTTTCGGGATTTTCTTCAAATTCAGATTGCGGTTTCTGTTCCGCTTCCGCTGGGCTTACGCGTTCGAAGACGGCGGTGGGCTTTTCATCCTCAGGGAGATCATCCTGCTTCTTTTCTCCCCTTCGCTCTTGGATAAAATCTTCAAGCGCCTGCTCATAGATGCCTGAATAATAAAGCGATTTGTCAACTCGGGATTCATAAAGTTGACGCCCTTCTAAAATTTCATTTTCGAGCAGTTCGTAAAAGCGGCCTTGTTTCAATCCTTCTTCAACCTTTGATTCATTGTAAATAACAATGTCCGAGACAATGATTTTTGCAAGCCGTCGCGCGCCTTTGACGAGGTAGGAGGATTCATCCAGTTCGGCCGCTGTTTCAGGTTCCGGGGTCTTGGAGTGCATCTCCTCTTTTTCGATAATCTGCGTAGGTTTTTCCGAATCGGGAATCGCTTGCTCTGCCGCATCTGCAAGAGTTTCAAAGCTATCTTGGTCTTTGAGATTTAATGTGTTGCGCTCCGCGTTTTTCTTTTTGGAGAGGTGTTCTTCAACCTTGCTTAACAAGCCTTTTTGGATTTCATGACGATGAATGTAGTCATCTGCCCCGGCTAACTCGGGGGCTTCGCGTCTGTACTTTGCATTTTTTGCAAACATCGAACTTACTAAAATAACAACCGTATCACTCAAATCCGGCGTGCCCTTGATCCGCTGACACAACTCCGTGCCGGGCATGTCGCTCAAACCCGCATCGACAAATGCCAGTGCGGGCGGGTTTCGCTTCATTTCGTTGAAAGCAGGAATGCCGGAAGGAATATCAATCACCGTATACTGAAGGGCTTCCAGAAGGGCTTTCATGATTTCCCGTGTAGCTTCTCCATCAATACAAAGCAGGATGACGCCTTTGCCCTTACCGTTCTTTGAGACCTGTTCATGGGGATTTTGTGTGTCTTCAGGGTCGCCGTTTATGTGAAAAGTGTCATTGGCTTGGGGACGCTGTTCGGCATCGGAAACCATTTCCGCAATCACTCTTATTTTTAAGCGGGCACCACATTGTGTGCAATTAATTTCAGATCCCATCTCGAAGTCTTCAAATGCGAGGCTTCGTATTGTTTGGCATTTCGGACATTCGGTAACCATCATTGCTCCTTCGCAAGGCGCTTGTTCTCTGTGCGTTAAGACAGGCTGTGCGCTGTAGATTGCGTATTATTTTTTTGATCCCGTAATTTTCTGACTTTTTGCGCAGCGCGGCTGACAAGGTAACCCTCATCGGTCAGCGCCTTGACTTCCTTCAAAAAACAAAGATCTTCATAACTGAATTTTTGATATTGTTTCTTCCCGTGAGGCTCCAATCTGGGTCTGACAACGCCAATGAGGACCCAATACTCCAATTGCCGATAGGAGAGAGAGAGTCGTTTACAGACTTCTTTTGGGGGATATTGTTTGTCATTCACGATGTTTTGCCATGTTTTTCACAATTCACAGGGTTGTGAAACTTTATCTGGCCCTTAATTTAGCAACTTGTGTGCCGTTTAATGAATTGTTTTAAATCTGGAAATAATTCTTTAAATCTAGAAATATCTTAAATAAAGGCCGACTGAGAGGGTAGGTCATTTCACAAAAGAGGACAAAAAGTGTCAACGTGATCGGATTATTGTCTCTTGTAGGGTTTCCGGATAGGGATCAGCAAAGCGGCAAATCCGCCCAAAACACCTGTACGATATTGAAGGGTTTAATCGAACTTACCGGGAAGACATCTTTAGCGGAGATTTCTTTGTCGGCATGGAAGAGAAATTTGGAGGAACGGACTTAAAAACATGTTAAAAACACGTCTGACCGATTTTTTAAAATGTTTTAAGAACTCTTTTGCACGTCTTTTTCGGCCTCAATATTTTCTGTCTTTGTCAATTCAATCAAGACCATCTGAGCCCCGTCTCCTTGACGAATTCGGGTTTTTGTCATCCGCACATAGCCGCCCTGTATTTCTGAAAAACGCGGGGCAATGTTTGAAAACAAATGCGAAACAATACGGGGAACATAAATATAGGACAAGGCGATTCTTCTGCCGTGCAACTCGCCCTTTTTTCCCAAAGTAATCATGCGTTCGATCATGGGCATAATTTCCTTCGCTTTTGCTTCCGTTGTTTCAATGCGTTCCTGTTCAAAAAAAGAGGTCACCAGGTTTCTAAACAGGGAACGGCGGTGTGAACTATTCCGTCCGAGTTGACGGCCTGCACGGCGGTGTCGCATCACTCAATTCCTTTCTTATTGCGCTGCTTCTTCCTCAATCGATTCGTTGGCATAAGCATCGACATCCATGCCAAGCGACAAACCCATTTCGTGGAGAATTTCTTTAATTTCATTCAACGATTTCCGACCAAAATTCTTTGTTCTCAGCATTTCGGATTCACTGCGTTGCACCAGGTCACCGATCGTACGAATGCTAGCATTTTTTAAACAGTTTGCCGCACGCACGGAGAGTTCAAGTTCCCGAACATTTTTGAGCAGATTCTGATTAAATTCCTCGTTGACCTGTTGTTTTTTTTCAATCGGCTGATCCGATTCTTCAAAATTAATAAACAAATTTAAATGATCTTTTAAAATTTTAGCGGAAAAACCCAGTACATCATCCGGGCGCACCGAACCATCCGTCCAAATTTCCATGATCAATTTGTCATAATCCGTCACACGTCCAACGCGCGCATTCTCGACTGAAAAATTTACCTTTCGAATCGGTGAAAAAATCGCATCAATAGGAATCTCCCCAATAGACATCTCTTCATTTTTGTTTTGCACGGAAGGCACATACCCCCGCCCCTTTTGGACGACCATTTCAATGTCGATCTTGCCGTCTTTATCCAGGGTCGCGATCTGCAAATCAGGAACCAGCACCTCGATATCGGCATCGTGAGTAATGTGCTTTGCAAGCACCTTCCCGGCCCCTTTTTTCTTGAGGCGGATGATCTTGGGTTTATCACCGTGTAATTTTAACCGAAGGTTCTTGATATTCAAGATAATGTCGGTCACATCTTCTTTCACACCCGGAACCGTCGAAAATTCATGTAAAACCCCTTCGATCTTGATCGATGTGACCGCTGCGCCCGCAATCGAAGAAAGCAGAATACGCCTCAAAGAATTCCCGATGGTCGAACCAAAGCCCCGTTCAAAGGGTTCGGCAACGAACTTGCCGTAGTTTTCGGAAAGCGTGTCCTTGTCGATCTCTAACTTTTTTGGTATCTGTAAGTCTATTGTCTGAATATTCATAAGCCCTCATCTATGAGCGGAGACAGGCCCCAAGCGGCTGTCCGTTTTCAGCCCCTGTTTATTATCTTGAATAAAGCTCGACAACAAGCTGTTCATTCACAGGCAACGCAATGTCTTCTTTTGTCGGTAAAGCCGTAATTTCCCCTCTGAGTTGCGCCATGTCCAGAGAAAGCCATCCAGGAAGCTCGCGGCCCCCGGAGACCTCAAGCGCACTTTGAACGGGAAGCAAGCCGCGACTCTTTTCATTGACTTCAATCACTTCTCCGACACTCACAAGGTACGAAGGAATATTCACGGTCCTACCGTTGACTGAGAAATGATTCTGGCGAATGAGCATACGGCTTTGCCTTCGAGATGCGGCAAAACCAAGACGGTACACCACGTTATCAAGACGCGATTCCAGGAGCGACAAAAGGTTGTCTCCCGTAACTCCTTTTTTACGATCCGCCTTAAAAAAATAGAGCCGAAACTGCCGCTCCAACAAACCGTAGATGCGTTTTAATTTTTGTTTCTCACGCAACTGCGTTCTGTATTCCGAAACCCTGGCGCGCACCTGACCGTGCTGACCCGGAGGGTACGCACGGCGATCAATTGCACATTTCTCTGAAAAACAGCGTGTTCCCTTCAGAAACAACTTTACGCCCTCACGTCGGCAAAGCCGACAGGCAGGTCCAATATATCTTGCCAAAAAATCCTCCGTTTATCCGCAAATAAAAGTTAAGTCAAACCCGTCTTTTTTTAGGGGGCCGACATCCGTTATGAGGGATCGGCGTGACATCTTTGATTAAATTCACTTTAAGTCCGCCCGCCTGCATCGCACGAATGGCGGATTCTCTGCCCGATCCGGGGCCTTTAACATAGACATCAACCTGTTTCATCCCTTGGTCGGTCGCTTTTTTCGCAACAACTTCCGCAGCGCGCTGAGCGGCAAAAGGCGTACTTTTTCGAGAGCCCTTGAAGCCAAGACTGCCTGCACTGCTCCAAACAATGACGTTCCCGTTCATATCCGTAATCGTAACCAAGGTATTATTAAAAGAGGCTTGGATATGCGCAATTCCCGTTTGAACACGGCGTTTTTCCTTTTTTTTGGTCCCTTTTTTCACCACCTTCATAATCCCTTCAATTTAAATAAAAAAGCCGTCACTCAACTCTATTTTTTCTTGCCGCCCACAGATTGCTTTTTCGGGCCTTTTCGTGTACGCGCATTCGTACGTGTCTGCTGCCCTCTCACCGGCAAGCCGCGCCGATGGCGCAGCCCGCGATAACTTCCGATATCCATGAGTCGCTTGATATTCATGGAAACTTCACGCCGCAAATCACCTTCAACCTTGTAGTCGCGTTCAATGACTTCCCGAAGGCGATTAATTTCGTCTTCGCCCAAATCTTCCACACGCGTACCGGGATTAATCGAAGTACCTGCCAAAATTTTCTCGGAAGAAGGGCGACCGATACCCAGTATGTAAGTTAAACCGATCACAACCCGTTTTTTCCTGGGTAAATCAACCCCTGCAATTCTCGCCATGAAATCTCCTTATTGCTTCCTACCCTTGACGTTGTTTATGACGGGGGTTCGGACAAATAACACGAATGATGCCTTTTCTCCGAATGACCCGGCACTTATCACAAATATTTTTTACTGAGGCCCGTACTTTCATAATTAAATCCACATCCCAAGATTATCGACTAAAACGATATGTAATGCGTCCCCGTGTCAAATCATAAGGGGACAGCTTCAATGTTACTTTGTCTCCCGGTAAAATCTTAATATAATGCATGCGCATCTTCCCGGAAATATGGGCCAGCACCTTGTAACCATTTTCAAGCTCGACTCTAAACATGGCATTGGGCAGCGTTTCGATGATGGTTCCCTGAACCTCGATTGAATCTTCTTTAGCCACTAAAAACCCAACTTCCCAAAACCTGCTTATACATCATGTTCAACCTGGCTTAAAATAACAGGCCCCTCCTTCGTAATGGCAACGGTATGCTCAAAATGCGCGGACAAACTCCCGTCAGCAGAAACCGCCGTCCAACCATCGTCCAAAACTTTGACCTCGTGCTTACCGAGATTCACCATCGGCTCAATGGCCAAAACCATGCCTTCTCTTAAACGAGGCCCCTTACCCTTTGGTCCAAAATTTGGAATTTGAGGCTCTTCATGCAAAGAACGGCCAATGCCGTGCCCGACAAAATCAGTCACAATACCATAACCTGCCGGCTCAACGGCTGATTGAACCGCATGCGAAATGTCCGACAAACGGCCGCCTTCCAAAGCTTGTGCAATCCCGGCATAGAGGGATTTTTCCGTCACCTCAAGCAAGCGATGCACCTCGGAATCAACTTCACCAATGGGGAGGGTCAACGCAGCATCTCCGTAGAACCCATCTAAAATCACACCCAAATCCATCCCGACAATATCGCCTTCCTTGATCACCTTTTCTGAAGGAATGCCGTGCACAACCTCTTCGTTCACCGACACACACAGGGTCGCGGGGAAATTACGATACCCTTTAAATGCCGGGACCCCCCCCTGTTCAATAATTTGTTTTTCAGCAAAAGCATCCAACATCAGCGTTGTCATCCCCGGTTTTATAAAGGCTCTTAGACTCTGAAGCGTCGAAGCGACAATCCGGCTCGCCTTTGCGATTTTTTCAATTTCCGCTTCGGATTTTAAGATAATCATCAGTGCGCCATAAATCGAGCAATCATACCCTCGGTGCGGATTTGGAAAGAAGCCTTCGCAAAAAGACTAATGAATCGCCTGTTCGATTTTTTCCGCCACAATTTCCGGCGGCTGATCGGCTTTAATTTCGGTCAGAATACTCTTTTTTTCATAATAAGCAATAAGCGGTGCTGTTTCAGTTTTATAGACAGACAAACGTTCCGCCACCGTTTCGGGCACATCATCCTTGCGTTGCACTAAAGCCGCGCCACATTCATCACAAATACCGTCTTGTTCCGGTGAACGATAACGCATATGATAGATTGCATGGCAAACAGGGCAACTCCTTCTTCCCACAATGCGTTCCATCAGCGTATCATCATCCAAGGAAAAATAAAGCACACGATCAAGTGTTAGCTGATTTTTTTCCAATAACGCACAAAGCGCCTTTCCCTGAGCGATTGTCCTCGGAAAACCATCCAAGACATAACCCGACTTGGCATCAGGGGCTTGGATGCGATCATTCATCAACTCAATAATCACCTGGTCCGGAACAAGCCGACCCGCCTCGATGTAGGACTTTGCCTTCAAACCCACCGGCCTTGCATCGGCTATCGCAGATCTTAAAAGATCTCCCGTCGCAATATGCGGAATATTGTGAGCTGCCGAAAAACGCTCTGCCTGTGTACCTTTTCCTACGCCGGGCGGCCCTAAAAAAACAAAACGCATCGGGATCAAAGTCCTCTGTTCTTGGCTCTACGTTTTGTCGTAAAACCTTCATAATTACGTGTTAACATGTGGGTTTCAATTTGTTGGGCCGTATCCATCCCCACCCCAATGACAATAAGAAGAGAGGTCCCGCCAAAGGCAAAAGGCACATTAAAACGATAAATCAGGATCTCTGGAATGATGGCCACAAATGCAAGATAAATCGCGCCCGCAAAGGTTATCCTTGTCAACACCTTATAAATGTGTTCAGAAGTTTTTTCTCCCGGTCGCACGCCGAGAATAAAACCGCCCGACTTTTTCATATTGTCAGCCATGTCCACGGGATTGAGCACAACCGCTGTGTAGAAAAATGCAAAAAAGATAATCAAACCCGCGTAGAGCAAGGTATAAAACAGCGTACCCGGTGCCAGATTTCGTCCAAGCGCCTGCACCCAGGGCACGGTGATAAAACCCGCGATTGTCGCCGGAAAAGCAATAATTGATGATGCAAAAATAGGAGGAATCACACCGGCCGTGTTAATTTTCAATGGGATATGCGTACTCTGGCCGCCATAGATTTTGCGACCTACAACACGTTTTGCGTATTGCACCGGAATTTTCCGGCGGCCGCTTTCAAGAAACACAATCGCAATGACCATGCCGATCATCATGAGGGCTAAGATTGCGATAAAAAGAAAACTGATTTCCCCTGTCTGAAAGAGCTGAAAGGTTTGCACCACAGCAGCAGGCATACGAACCACAATGCCCGCAAAAATGATAAGAGAAATCCCGTTCCCTATCCCCCGCTCGGTAATCTGCTCGCCAAGCCACATTAAAAAGGCTGTCCCCGCAGTGATTGTAATAATCGCCATGAGACGGAAACCCCAGCCCGGGTTCTGAACAAAAATCCCGCCCTCCATACCCTCTAAACCTACAGCAATACCAAAGGCCTGCACCAGACCGATCCCAATG